>JAYVJV010000172.1:0-13289 GCA_043769005.1 Polaromonas sp.
CCACTACAACGGCCACCGCCTGCTCACCGAATTTCCGGCGATGGCGGCTGCGCTGTCCAAATACCGCATCAACCCCGGCAACGTCGGCAAGGGCGACAAACGCGACCGTCAGTTTGCGATGATGGTCGAGGCGGCGGTGCGCCACGACAAGGCCATTCGCATCGGCGTCAACTGGGGCAGCCTCGACCAGGAGTTGCTTGGCGCATTGATGGACGACAACGCCAGGCGCGCGCAGCCGGCCGATGCCAAGCAGGTGATGTACCAGGCGCTTGTGCAGTCGGCGCTTGGCTCGGCCGCCTATGCGCGCGAACTCGGCCTGAACCCCGACCAGATCATCATCAGCTGCAAAGTCAGCGGCGTGCAGGATCTGATCTCGGTCTACCGCGCTTTGGCCCGCCGCTGCGACTACGCCCTGCACCTCGGCCTCACCGAAGCCGGCATGGCCACCAAGGGCACCGTGGCCAGTGCCACGGCGCTCGCCGTGCTGCTGCAAGAAGGCATCGGTGACACCATCCGCGTGAGCCTGACGCCGCAGCCGGGTGAGGCACGCACGCAGGAAGTGATGGTGGCCCTCGAGATCCTGCAGTCCCTTGGCCTGCGTACATTCCATCCGAGCGTTACGGCGTGCCCGGGCTGCGGGCGCACCACAAGCACGACGTTCCAGGAACTCGCCAAGCAGATCGACGACTATCTGCGCCAGCAGATGCCGGTGTGGAAGAGCCGCTACCCGGGTGTCGAAAATCTCAAGGTGGCGGTGATGGGCTGCATTGTCAACGGCCCTGGCGAGAGCAAACATGCCGATATCGGCATCAGCCTGCCCGGCACCGGCGAGGCACCGGCTGCGCCCGTGTTTATCGACGGCGAGAAGGCACTCACACTGCGCGGTGAAAACATTGCTACCGAGTTTCAGGTGTTGGTTGAGAACTACATTGAAAAGCGTTTTGGGCAGCTTGAAGCCGCAACAGCCTAAAGAGAGATCAGCATAGCAACATGGCAGAGAAACAAGCAGCCGCAAGCAATCAAAAATTGGTCGCCGTTAAAGGGATGAATGACATTCTGCCGCCCGATTCGGCGGTCTGGGAATGGTTTGAAGAGCATGTGCGCCAGGTGATGGCGCTCAGCAGCTACCGCAACATCCGCACCCCCATCGTGGAGCCCACAGCCCTGTTTGTCAAAGGCACCGGGCAAAGCACCGATATTGTCGAAAAAGAGATGTACTCGTTTGAGGACAAACTCAATGGCGAGCACCTCACTTTGCGTCCAGAGAACACCCCCGGCGTAGTGCGCGCCGCCATCGAGCACAACCTCACCTACGAGGGCGGCAAGCGCCTGTACTACATGGGCCCGATGTTTCGCCACGAGCGGCCCCAGCGTGGCCGATACCGCCAGTTTTACCAGTTGGGTGCCGAGGCGCTGGGCTTTGCGGGCCCCGAGGTGGATGCCGAGCTGATGCTCTTGGTGCAGCAGTTGTTTGACCGTTTGGGTTTGAAGAATGTGCGGGTCGAGCTCAATAGTTTGGGCGTGCCCTCTGAGCGCGCCGCCCACCGCGCTGCCTTGGTAGCGTATTTTGGCCAGCATGCAGAGCTGCTGGATGCGGACTCGCAGCGCCGCCTGCAAACTAACCCTTTGCGTATTCTGGATACTAAAAACCCAGCCATGCAGGCCATGGTGCAGGCTGCGCCGCAATTGCTCAGTTACTTGGGCGAGGCATCGCACAAACACCTGGATACCGTCAAAACCTTGCTGACTGCGTGTGGCGTGGCTTGGACCGTCAACCCCCGCCTGGTGCGCGGCCTGGACTACTACAGCCACACGGTGTTTGAATTCATCACCGACGAGCTGGGTGCACAGGGCACGCTGTGCGGCGGTGGCCGCTATGACGGCTTGTTTGAAACTCTGGGCGGTAAATCCACCCCAGCGGTCGGCTGGGGTATGGGGATTGAGCGCGTGCTGGAGCTACTGAAAGAGCAATCCTTGACCACCAGTGCCCCGGTGCCCGATGTTTATGCCGTGGTGCCTGACGCAGCCGCCCTGGCCACCGTGGCCATTACTTTGCAGGCCCTGCGCGCGCAGGGCGTGAGCGTGCAAATGCATGCCAGTCTGGATGGCAGCGTCGGCAGTTTTAAAAGCCAGTTCAAAAAAGCCGACAGCAGCGGCGCACGCTATGCGCTCATTTTTGGAGCAGATGAGTTAGCGCAGGGTAAGGTAGTAGTAAAGGATTTGCGTGATGTTTTTCATAATGGCAGGCTCGAACAGAAATTATTGGCACTCGGTGACCTTGCTGCACTGGTAAATGCCTTGAAACCTTAAATTGCACCCACGTTTTTCGTAAGTTTCATCCCCGGGGTGGCCAGTGGTCTGAAGACTACGCTGTCCCCCAATTACAATCACCCCATGGCACTTAAACAACTCGATCTCCAAGAACAAGAGCAACTTGACCAGTTCAAGGCTTTCTGGAACCAATATGGCAACTACATCAGCGCCGCGCTGATAGCAGTGTTTGGCACCCTGGCCGCCTACAACGGCTACCAGTACTGGCAGCGCAGCCAGGCATTGCAGGCCTCCAGCATGTACGAGGAGGTGGAGCGTGCCGCAGTCGCAGGCGATGTCGTCAAAATCGAGCGCGCCTTCTCGGACATGAAAGAGAAGTTTGGCAACACTGCCTACGCGCCCCAGGCCGGGTTGCTGGCGGCCAAGCATCTGCAAGACAAGGGAAACCCAGATGCAGCCAAGGCGGCACTTACCTGGGTGGCCGACAACGCGTCCGACGAAAGCTACAAAGCCGTGGCCAAACTGCGCCTGGCCGCAGTATTGGTTGAAGCCAAGTCCTACGATGCCGCAGCCAAGCAGCTCGATGGTAATTTCCCCAAAGACTTTGCCGCACTGGTATCTGACCGTCGTGGTGATATTTTGATGGCACAGGGTAAAAAGCCCGAGGCTAAAGCAGAGTACGAAAAAGCCTACAAAGCCTTTGATGAGCGTGCCGAATACCGCCGCCTGGTTGAAGTCAAGCTCAATTCGCTGGGTGTAGACCCCAAGCCACTGAAAGTACCAGAATCTGCCAAGAGCGAGCCTGCTAAGTCAGATGCCGTTGCCGGAGAGAAGAAATAATGCAGCAGATCTCGTCGCAGACCCGGGTTTCAAGGTCTTTAAAGCCTTTAACCAAATACGGTAGTGCTCGCGCAGCTATAATTTTAATAGCTTCTGCTGTATTGCTGGGTGCCTGCGCAGGGGGTGGGGCGCGACCAAAACCGATCGATTTGGGTGCCAATACACCTTTGCTCGGGGTGCGCCAAGCCTGGACCCATCGGGTCGGTGAACAACCGACGGGTGCCTTGCCTGCCGTCGCAGGGGGCACTGTGGTATTCACGGCCTTGGACGGCACGGTGGCGGCGCTGGATGCCAGCAAGGGCATTGACGTATGGCGCGTCAGTCTGGGTACAGCCCTGGCGACGGGCGCGGGCAGCGATGGCCGACTGGCTGCCGTGATTACCCGTAACAACGAAGTCGTGGCCATCGACAATGGCAAAGAGATTTGGCGTACCAAGCTGCCTGCACAGTCCTTTACTGCGCCCCTGGTGGCCGGGGGCAGGGTGTTCGCCTTGGCCGCTGACCGTTCCGTGACAGCTTTTGATGGGGTTTCGGGTCGCAAATTGTGGGTGCAGCAGCGCCCGGGCGAGCCCTTGGTACTCAAACAATCAGGCACTTTGCTGGCCGTTGGCGACACCTTGGTGGCTGGGCTATCTGGCCGTTTGGTGGGCATCAATCCCAATAACGGCAATATCCGCTGGGAGGCTCCCATTGCCGCGCCGCGCGGCACCAATGAAATTGAGCGCTTGGTCGACCTGGTGGGTCGCACCAGCCGGGTCGGTGAGGTGGTCTGTGCAAGGGCTTTTCAGGCTGCGGTGGGCTGCGTCAATGCGGCCCGTGGCAACTTGGTATGGACCAAGCCTGCCAACGGCGCTGAGGGCTTGAGCGGCGATGACCGCCTGGTGTTTGGCACCGAAGCCGATGGTCATGTCGTCGCCTGGCGCAGAACCGATGGCGAGCGCGCTTGGGTGGTCGACCGCTTGCAGCACCGTACGCTCAGTGCTCCCTTGGCCTTGGGCCGTTCTGTCGTGTTTGGCGATAACTCCGGGAATGTGCATTTTCTCTCCCGTGAAGACGGCTCGGCGCTCAACCGCCTGAGCACCGACAGCTCTGGCATCGTCGCCGGCCCCGTGCTGGCAGGCGACACGCTGGTCGTAGTCACCCGCAATGGCGGGGTCTATGGCTATGTTGCCGAATAAAATTTTTAAAGGCCATCTATGAAGCCCGTATTGGCTTTGGTTGGCCGCCCCAACGTGGGCAAATCCACCCTGTTTAACCGCTTTACCAAGACGCGGGATGCCATCGTGGCAGACTTTCCAGGCCTCACACGCGACCGCCACTACGGTAACGGCAAGCTGGGCAAGCTGGACTACATCGTCATCGACACCGGTGGCTTCGAGCCTACGGCTGAGTCCGGCATCTATAAAGAAATGGCCAAGCAAACCCGCCAGGCCGTGGCCGAGGCCGATGTGGTGATTTTTGTGGTGGATGCGCGCGAAGGTATCAGCGCGCAAGACTATGACATCGCCAATTACCTGCGCAAACTGGGCAAGCCCACGCTGCTGGCGGCCAATAAGGCCGAAGGCTTGACGCAGGGTCACCAGGTGTCAGACTTTTATGCCCTTGGCCTGGGCGATGTCATGCCAATATCTGCCTCACACGGGCAGGGCATGAAGGAGCTGCTGCAATTGGCCTTTGCGCCACTGAACCTGAGCGAAGAACCTGAGCCTGAGCCAGATTTTGGAGCCATCAAGCTGGCGGTGGCTGGTCGTCCCAATGTGGGCAAATCGACCTTGATCAATACCTGGCTGGGCGAGGAGCGACTGGTAGCGTTTGACCTGCCCGGCACCACCCGCGACACCATCAGCGTGCCTTTTGAGCGCGATGGCGTGCTGTTTGAGTTGATCGACACGGCAGGCATCCGCCGCAAGGGCAAAGTGTTTGAAGCGATTGAAAAGTTTTCGGTGGTTAAAACCTTGCAAGCCATTGAGTCGGCCAACGTGGTGCTTTTGTTGCTTGATGCGACTCAGGGCGTGACCGACCAGGATGCCCATATCGCAGGCTATATTTTGGATTCTGGCCGCGCCGTGGTGATCGCGGTCAACAAGTGGGACGCGGTCGACAGCTACCAGCGCGAGCTGCTGAATCGATCGATCGAGCTGCGCCTGTCCTTCTTGAAGTTTGCCAATATTCACATGATTTCGGCCACCAAGCGCCAGGGACTGGCACCGGTGTGGAAGTCGATTGCCCAGGCGCATAAGTCCGCCACCTGCAAGATGTCCACCCCAGTACTGACGCGCCTGTTGATGGAGGCGGTGCAGTTCCAGGCGCCCCAGCGCTCGGGCATGTTCCGCCCCAAGCCACGCTACGCCCACCAGGGTGGCATGAACCCGCCCGTCGTGGTTGTGCATGGCAATTCGCTGGAAGGGGTGACGGACTCTTACAAACGCTATCTGGAAGGCCGCATTCGCAAGGCGTTTGACCTGACGGGAACCCCTCTGCGGGTGGAGATGAAGTCCTCTGGCAACCCCTTTGCAGACAAAGATTAGGTTGCAAATCCCCCCTAACTGCTGTGGCTTTGCCTGAACTTTTGGGTTTTGGCACAGTCTATGGTATGTTCGAGATTCAGTTTTTTATAATTTCAAGCAAGTTCATTCTTGAACACGGAGCATATCGTGAGCACCAACAAAAGCCAATTACTACAAGACCCCTTCCTTAACCAATTGCGCCGCGAGCATGTGCCCGTGTCGATCTATCTGGTTAACGGCATCAAACTGCAAGGCCAGATCGAGTCGTTCGATCAGTACGTGGTGCTGCTGCGCAACACCGTGACGCAAATGGTCTACAAGCACGCCATTTCCACCATCGTGCCTGGCCGAGCTGTCGCATTTACCAATTTGCATGCCGAAGAAGACTCGGCTACTCCTGGGGCAGCATCTGCACACTGATCCTGCAGCGACCGCCTCGGTCGTTTTGGTCGGTGTCGATTTGGGCTTGCCCCATTTTGATGGACAACTGGAAGAATTAGGCCTGCTGGCGCAAACGGCAGGCCTGACGCCCGTTCACCGTATCACCTGCAAACGCAAAGCGCCCGATGCTGCGCTGTTCGTAGGTTCAGGCAAGGCCGACGAAATCAAAGCCGCAGCCCTTGCCTGTGGTGCTACTGAAATCCTGTTTGACCAGTCTTTGAGCCCCGCGCAACAGCGCAACCTGGAGCAGCATATCGGTTTGGCGGTAAATGACCGCACTTTGCTGATTCTAGAAATCTTCGCGCAGCGTGCACGCAGCCACGAAGGCAAGCTGCAAGTGGAGCTGGCGCGCCTGCAATACCTGTCTACCCGGCTGGTACGCCGCTGGACACACTTAGAGCGCCAGCGCGGTGCCGTCGGTGCGCGTGGTGGCCCCGGCGAAAAACAAATCGAGCTGGACCGCCGCATGATTGGCGAGACCATCAAGCGCACCAAGGCGCGCTTGGAACAAGTAAAAAAACAGCGTAGCACCCAGCGCCGCCAGCGGGGGCGCAGCAACCACTTTGGTATCTCCTTGGTGGGCTATACCAACGCGGGCAAATCAACCTTGTTTAATGCCTTGGTCAAAGCCAAAACCTATGTAGCCGATCAGCTGTTTGCCACCTTGGACACCACCACCCGATCGCTCTACCTGGGTGACGCTACCCAGTCGGTGAGTCTGTCTGATACGGTGGGTTTTATTCGCGATTTGCCCCACGGCTTGATCGACGCATTTGAGGCGACTTTGCAAGAGGCCGCTGAGGCCGATTTGCTGCTTCACGTCGTGGATGCCGCCAACCCCAACTTTACAGAGCAAATCAGCGAGGTGCAGCGGGTGCTGCAGGAGATAGGTGCTGACAAAGTGCCCCAGGTGCTGGTATTTAATAAGCTCGATGCCCTTGAAAAAGACCGCTGGCCCCTGCATCTATGCGATATGTATGAATTAGAGGGTGTTTCTCATTCCCGTGTGTTTGTGAGTGCAAAAGAAAGCGTAGGTTTGCCTGCGCTGCGTGCCTTGCTGGCCGAGCGTGCCTCGGGCGCCAAAGCTAGAACCAGCGACGAGAAGCAGGGCGAATTTGCAACACAAACTGACTCGATATACCCTCAAGACCCCACAGAATCCGCGCCCAATTCAAGTTCGGCGCTTTGATTTAGGCACAATACGGTCTTTACCGCGTTTTAACCGCGCCCCTGCGACCACCCCATGAATCTGATTGCACTACCTGCCCGCGTCACCACGCTCCCCACCGCTATCGCTCGCGGGCTGCGTGGTATGTTTAATCTTAACGATGGCAAATGGGGCCGTAGCGACGACCAGCCCAGCTCTGGCGGCGCAGCATCAGGTACGCCCGCACCCCAGGCCGCTCCTACTCCTGCGCCCCCACCGCCTGCGGCCCCAGCCGCACCAGCCGCCGCACCACCTGTCGAGCCATCTAACGTCCACCCCATTGGCAGCAGCGGTGGTGGTGGCTCCAAAGGCCCCAACCAGGGCCCACCCGATTTGGACGAGCTGTGGCGCGACTTCAACAAAAAACTCAATGGGCTGTTTGGCAGCAAGCGCCCTCCAGGCAACAACCAGCCCACCGATTGGAACCGCCATAGCAACCAGGGTGGCGGCGGTGGTGGTAATAACGGTGGTTTCCAGCCCGACATGAAGTCTGCAGGCATTGGAGCTGGCCTGATCGCCTTTGTGGTGGCCCTGATTTGGTTGGGTACGGGTTTTTTTATTGTGCAAGAAGGCCAGCAAGCCGTCATTACCCGGTTTGGCAAACTCGACCGAAAAGTGGATGCAGGTTTTAACTTGCGTTGGCCTTACCCGATAGAGCGGCACGAGACCGTAGCACTGACCCAACTGCGCTCGGTAGAGATTGGCCGTGGCTCGGCCTCCCAGGCTACTGGCCTGAAAGAGTCGTCCATGCTCACGCAGGACGAGAACATTGTCGACATCCGCTTTACCATCCAGTACCGCCTGAAAAGCGCCTCCGACTACCTGTTTGAAAACCGCAGCCCCGATGATGCGGTCACCAAGGCTGCCGAGTCGGCCATCCGCGAGGTGGTGGGTCGCGGCACCATGGACGGTGTGCTCAATAAAGACCGCGAGTCTATCCAGCGTGACGTGATGAAGAGCGTGCAGGTCCAGCTTGATCGCTACAAAACCGGCATCCTCATACAAAACGTCAACATCCAGAACGTGCAGCCCCCCGAAGCCGTGCAGGCGGCATTTGACGACGCGCTCAAAGCCGGACAAGACCGCGACCGTTTAAAAAATGAAGGCCAGGCCTATGCCAATGATGTGGTGCCCCGTGCCAAAGGTACGGCAGCCCGCCTGAAAGAGGAGGCCGATGGCTACAAGGCCAATGTGGTATCCCGTGCAGAGGGCGATTCCCAGCGCTTTAAATCGGTGCTGGCTGAATACCAGAAAGCCCCCCAAGTTACCCGTGACCGCATGTATACCGATGCAATGCAACAGGTTTACAGCGGTGTTACCAAGGTGGTGGTTGACTCGGCGAAAGGCAATAACTTACTATATCTGCCACTGGATAAAATCATGCAGCAGTCCGGGAATATGGGGGCAGAAGTTGTCGCTATGCCTGCAGGTAGTGCGCAAGCAGCTCCTAATACCGTAGCACCCAGTGCACCCATAGACGCCCGCTCACGCGATACCGCCCGCTCACGCGAGCGCGATGTGCGCTGAAACCCGGGGAGAAATACCATGAATAAATTAGGTTTTGCCGTCACCACCTTGCTGATTGCTCTGGCCATAGCGGCCTCCACCCTGTTCGTCGTTGACCAGCGCCAGTTTGGCGTGCTGTACTCGTTTGGTCAAATCAAAGACGTGATCACCGAGCCTGGCCTGCGCTGGAAGTTGCCTCAGCCATTCATGAATGTGGTGTTTCTGGATCGCCGTATTTTGACCCTGGACAGCCCCGAGACCGGCTCCATCCAAACCGCTGAGAAGAAAAACCTGGTGGTTGACTGGTTGGTGAAATGGCGTATCGCCGATGCCCGCCAGTTCATCCGCAACAACTCGGGCGGTGCCAACATCCAGACCGCTGAGCAGCGCCTGACCTCGGTCGTGCAAGATGCGCTGAACTCCGAAGTGACCAAGCGGACGGTCAAAGACGTGCTGTCTACCGACCGCGACAAGATTGTGCAAGGCGTGCAACAGCGCCTGATAGACGATGCCAAAACATTTGGCATTGAGATTGTCGATGTGCGTATCAAACGCGTGGACTTTCCTGCATCGGTGGCAGACTCGGTCTACCAGCGCATGAAGTCCGAGCGCCAGCAGGTCGCCAACGAGCTGCGCTCTACCGGTGGTGCCGAGGGCGAAAAAATCCGCGCCGATGCTGACCGCCAACGCGACGTGCTGGTAGCCGAGGCCTACCGCGATGCGCAAAAAATCAAAGGCGAGGGCGATGCCAAAGCTGCTGCTTTGTACGCCGAGGCTTTTGGTCGTGATGCGCAGTTTGCTCAGTTCTACCGAAGCCTGGATGCCTATAAAGCCAGTTTTAGCAAAAAGAGCGATGTCATGGTGCTGGATCCATCATCAGAGTTCTTTAAAGCCATGCGTAGCGGTGGCCCCGGTGCTGCCGCTGGCAAAAAGTAAGCTCCCGCACTGCCTGGCATGAACACACTGTGGGTCGCTTTGGCCTTGGTGCTGGTCATAGAAGGCCTGCTACCCTTCGTGGCCCCCACAGCCTGGCGGCGCATGTTTGAGCAGGTGCTCAAGCTGCACGATGGGCAGATTCGCTTCTACGGTCTGGGCAGCATCGCCCTGGGGCTGTTCCTGTTGTGGCTGCTTAATTAGTCACCGTAGCCTGCGCTAAACCGCTATAAAAAGATTAAATACGGCTGCAAGTCAATAAATTAAAGCGTAAGCAGCTATATTTAAAATAGCAAAAAGTTGCCTGTTGTACTACACGCCTTGCTTCAAACTGGCCTCAATAAACTGGTCTAAATCGCCGTCCAGCACCTTTTGCGTGGCCGAGGTCTCTACGCTGGTGCGCAGGTCTTTGATGCGCGACTGGTCCAGCACATAGCTGCGAATCTGGTGGCCCCAGCCTACGTCGGTCTTGGTGTCTTCGAGTTTTTGCTGGGCTTCCTGGCGTTTGCGCATTTCAAAATCGTACAGACGCGAGCGCAGGCGCTTCCAGGCGACATCGCGGTTGCCGTGCTGGCTGCGCCCGTCCTGGCACTGCACCACAATGCCGGTGGGCAGGTGGGTCAGGCGCACAGCCGAGTCGGTTTTGTTGATGTGCTGGCCGCCTGCGCCGCTGGCGCGGTAGGTGTCGGTGCGCACGTCGGACGGGTTGATGTCGATAACGATGGAATCGTCCACCTCGGGGTAGACAAACACGCTGGCAAAGCTGGTGTGCCTGCCTCCGGCGCTATCAAAAGGGGATTTTCGCACCAGCCGGTGCACACCGGTCTCGGTGCGCAACAGGCCAAAGGCGTAGTCACCCTCGATCTTGATGCTGGCCCCCTTGATGCCTGCAATGTCGCCCTGCGACTCGTCTTCAATCGTCGCCTTGAAGCCCTTGCGCTCGGCATAGCGCAGGTACTGGCGCAGCAGCATGCTGGCCCAGTCGCAGGCCTCGGTGCCACCCGCACCGGCCTGGATGTCCAGAAAAGCATTGAGCGGGTCGGCAGGCTGGTTGAACATGCGCCTAAATTCCAGCTGCGCCACCGTGGCCTCGATCTTGGCCACTTCTTCCTCGATGTGTGTCAGACTGTCGATGTCGTTGTCGCCCTTGCTCATGTCATACAGCTCGGTGTTGTCGGCAATTTCGCTGTCTAATTTGGCGATGACCAGCACCACACCTTCGAGGGCTTTTTTCTCTTTGCCTAGCTCCTGGGCGCGTTTGGGGTCGTTCCAGACTGCCGGGTCTTCCAGTGCGGCGCTCACGTCTTCTAGTTTGCGTTGCTTGGACTCGTAGTCAAAGATACCCCCGAAGATCGAGCGTGCGTGCGGCCAGGCTGGCTAGTGCCGTGCCGATTTGGTTGATTTGTTCTGCGTCCATGGGGAAGAAAGTCCGGGTTAGGGTGAAGGTCTAAAGCTCAACCCGGCATTTTCGCATGATGTGCGGGCAGGGCAGTGTTATGCTTTGCACATGAAATTGGTTTTAGATGCTTTTTGGCGCGCTGCGGCCTATTGCCTGCACCCTCGGGTGATTGCGCTCTCGCTGCTGCCGCTCTTGTTGATGGTTGGCTTGGCACTAGGTCTGGGGTATCTTTTTTGGGATACGGCGCTGCTCACGATTAACAGTTGGTTGGAGGGCAGCACCTGGATGACGCGCATTTTGCGCCTGCTGGAGACCTGGGGCTTTGGCTCGCTCAAAGCGGGCATTGCCCCACTGGTGGTGGTCGTAGCGGCGACCCCGGTGCTGGTGGTGAGCTCGCTGCTGGCGGTGGCCTTGATGATGACCCCGGCCATGGTGTCGATGGTGGCCGAGCGGCGCTTTGCCAAGCTGGAGCGCAAAAAAGGCAACGGCCTGCTGGGTAGCATGCTGTGGTCGCTGGGCTCCACCGTGCTGGCCGTCATTGCGCTGTGCATTTCCATCCCGTTTTGGATCATTCCGCCCCTGGTGCTGGTGGTGCCGCCCCTCATCTGGGGCTGGCTCACCTACCGCGTGATGAGCTTTGACGCGCTGTCGGGCCATGCCACCCCGCCCGAGCGCCGCGCGGTACTCAAGGCGCACCGCATGCAGCTGTTGGGCATAGGCGTGGTCTGCGGCTACCTGGGAGCTGCGCCCACGCTCTTGTGGGCATCGAGCGTGCTGTTTTTGGTGCTGGCTCCGTTTTTGGTGGCAGCGGCGATTTGGGTGTACACCTTGGTATTTGCCTTCTCATCCTTGTGGTTTTCCCATTACTGCCTGGCAGCTTTGCAAAAACAGCGCGCGGAACAAGCTGTGCTGGCCGCAGAAAAGCCTACCCTCGCGCAAACCACAGTCGCTGCCACGCAAGCCGCCACCGACGTACTCCCCAAACCCGATGTAATTGCTCTACCCCACGACCGCAGCCCCCATGACAACAGCCTCCACCTCCCCAAGCCCTAGTAACCCAGCCCCCAGTTTTGGCCTGATCATCGTCGGCGACGAAATCCTCTCTGGCAAGCGCCAGGACAAGCACCTGCCCAAAGTCATCGAGCTGTTGGCCGCACGTGGCATCGCCCTGGACTGGGCCGAGTACGTAGGCGACTCGCCCGAGCGCATTACCGCCACGCTAAAACGCGCCTTTGCCAGCGGCGACATCGTCTTCAGCACCGGCGGCATCGGTGCCACGCCGGATGACCACACCCGCCAATGCGCCGCCAAGGCGCTGGGCGTAGCACTGGCGCTGCACCCCGAGGCGGAAGTGCTCATCCGCCAGCGCATGCAAGACATTGCCAAAGAGCATGGCGCCCAGTACCTTCCCGATGCGCCCGACAACATCCACCGCCTGAACATGGGCACCTTCCCGGTGGGAGCGCAGATTATTCCTAACCCGTACAACAAGATTCCGGGGTTCTACGTTCTGGGCGGCAGCGAGCCACACGCAGTGGCGCAGCATGGGGGCGTATTTTTCGTCCCCGGTTTCCCTGTCATGGCGTGGCCGATGGTGGAGTGGGTGCTGGATACGGTTTATCCGCATCTGCATCGCAACCAGGCGTATGTAGAAAAATCCGTCATCGTCTTCGGTGCCATGGAAGCCGCGCTCACGCCCCTGATGCTGCGTTTAGAGACCGAGCACACCGGCATCAAGGTGTTCAGCCTGCCAAGCGTAGACCACCCGCAGTATGGGCGGCATATTGAGCTGGGGGTCAAGGGCTCGCCAGAGGATGTGGCCTTGGCTTATCCGGTGATGTTGGCTGGATTGCACCAGTTTGGTGCTAAAACGGGGCCTGAATTGGTGCGCTAGTTTTGCACCTGTTTGGTGCAAGGTGATTTGTTGGGCTGAGATCTTGAAGATTGCTTGCAAAGACCTCGCTGCCTGCGGCGCAGTGCGCGCCGTGCCTATGCGCCCCGGTCTTCGGGCCCTTCGGGCGAGCATGTGCAGTACTCAAATTGCGTTCTGGCGTGGTTCTATTTCGACCAGTTCATGTACCCAATTTTCCAATGGGATGGACACCCCCACCTTCACAAACAGCTGATTAGCTGTCAAAGTGAAAGTTCCATCAACCACTTAGGAAAGCAGGAGCATCCACCATGA
>JAYVJV010000173.1:0-15478 GCA_043769005.1 Polaromonas sp.
AGCGCGCGGCACGGTGGAGGGCCTGCACCACTCGCGCATGTGGCACCGCGTGTTTACCACCATCGAAAAAGGCAGCGTGCCCGTGGTGGCGGCGCTGCACGGCGCGGTGGTGGGCGGCGGCATGGAGCTGGCCAGCAGCTGCCACATCCGCGTGGCCGATGAGACGGCGTTTTTTGCCTTTCCCGAAGGTTCGCGCGGTATTTTTGTGGGTGGCGGCGGCTCGGTGCGCGCACCTAAACTGGTAGGCGAACACCGCATGCTGGACATGATGTTGACGGGCCGGGTGTACAAGGCCGCCGAGGCCGTGCCTATCGGTTTTGCTCAGTATTTAGTAGCTCCTGGCGCAGCACTGGCCAAGGCCATGGAGCTGGCAGCGCGTATTGCTACCAACGCCCCCATGACCAACTACGCGCTGATGCACGCCCTGCCCCGCATTGCCGAGCAAACCGCAGACCATGGTTTTTTTACCGAGGCGCTGATGGCCTCGATTGTGGAAGCCGCGCCTGAAGCGCAGCAGCGGGTGAAAGACTTTCTGGAAGGGCGTGGGGCTAAGGTCAAAGCTGGCTGAGCGGGCTAAAGGCTGAAGACGAAGATGAATACCGGACGCAGAGGGCGCAGAGGATTCGCAGAGGACGCAAAAGGGGAACCAAAATTTTTATGACACTGTTTTATGGATAAGGCACCTACCTACCGCGACTTTACTTTTGGGGTGACCCGTGCGGTGAAAACCGAGAGCGGCGGGAATACCTATTTGGTGGCCGAGCAGGCCTTGCAGCCTTACCCGGTGCGGTTGACCGACCGCCTGCAGCACTGGGCGCAGACCCGGCCTGAGCACACCTGGATGGCGCGGCGCGATGCGTCGGGGGCGTGGGTGAAGATCAGCTACCGCCAGGCCTGGGATACAGCGCAGCGTATTGGCCAGGCACTGCTGGATCGTGGTTTGAATGTAGACAAACCTGTGGCGATCCTTAGTGAAAACAGCCTGGAGCACGCCTTGATTGCCTTGGGTGCCATGACGGTGGGCGTGCCGTATTGCAGTGTGTCCACTGCCTACAGCCTGTTGAGCCAGGACTATGAAAAGCTGCGCCATGTGCTATCCACCATCACGCCCGGCCTGGTGTATGCCAATGACTGGGCCCGGTATGGCAAAGCAATTGAAACGGTGGTGGATGACGGCATGGAAGTTGCTATTAATTCAGTAGCTGCTCACGCCAGTATTCAAAGGGCTACAGACCAAAAACATCTGCAAATAACGGCATTCGATACGCTGGCAGGCACGCCCATCACGCCCCAGGTACACAGCGCCATGCAGGCCACCCATGGCGACACCATCGTCAAATTTTTATTCACCAGTGGCTCCACCAAGCTGCCCAAGGCGGTGGTCAACACCCAGCGCATGATCTGCGCCAACCAGCAGCAGATGGCGCAGTGCAAGCCCAGCGTGTTTGACATCCCGCCCGTGCTGGTGGACTGGCCGCCCTGGAACCACACCTTTGGCGGCAACCACGACTTCAACCTGGTGCTCTACCACGGCGGCACGCTGTACATCAACGATGGCAAGCCCACGCCCGCGCTGATAGGCGAGACCATTCGCAACCTGAGCGAGATTGCGCCGACGGTGTATTACGACGTGCCGATTGGCCTGGAGTACCTGGCCAACGCCATGGAAACCAATGCCGCGCTGCGCAAAAACCTGCTCTCCCAGGTGCGGATGTTTTTCTACGCCGGAGCCGCGCTGGCGCAACCCATTTGGGATTCGCTGTATGCGTCAGCGCAAGAGGAGCTGGGCTACCGCATTCCCATGACCTCAGGGCTGGGCATGACCGAGAGCGCGCCCTTTGGCCTGTTTGTCACCAACGTGAACGTCAAAGCCGGGGATCTGGGCCTGCCCTGCCCCGGGATGGAGCTCAAACTGGTGCCCATGGGCGACAAGGTCGAGGTGCGTTACCGGGGCCCCAACATCACGCCCGGTTACTGGCGCAACCCAGATGCCACAAAGGAGAGCTTCGACGAAGAAGGCTACTTCTGCACGGGCGATGCAGTCCAATGGATTGACGCGGCTGACCCCCACCAGGGCCTGAAGTTTGATGGCCGCATTGCCGAGGACTTTAAATTGTCCACGGGCACCTTTGTCAGTGTCGGCCCCCTGCGTGCCAAGATCATTGCAGCCGGTGCGCCGCTCATCCAGGACGTGGTGATTACGGGGCTGAACGAGAAGGAAGTCGGTGCGCTGATCATCCCGGCCCTGGTTCCAGCCCGCAAACATGCCGGACTGCCCGATACATCCGCTATGAAAGACGTAGCTGCTCACTCCAGTATTCAAAGGGCTATGGCCGAATTAGTTACCAAACTGTCGGCTTCCGCCACGGGTTCTTCCAACCGCGTAGCCCGCGCTGTCGTGCTCAGTGAGCCGCCCAACATTGACAAAGGCGAGATCACCGACAAAGGCTCCATCAACCAGCGCGCCGTGCTCAAAGAGCGCGCCGCCTTGGTGCAGGCCCTGTATGCCGACACCTTGCCTGGCATCCTCAAACCATGAGCCACACCGCGCGCCGCTACTGCCCCCGCACTGACAGGAATGCCCATGCAAACCCTGACATCAACCCTCCCCTCGCAGCGGTTAAATACACCTATCCATTTTTCAACAGGAGCTTTCCCCATGACCAATCGCCGTCAATTTATCCAAACCAGCGCCGCCGCAGCCGCTGTCGGTTTGGGCATCATGCCCGCATTTGCGCAGCAGCCACTGCCTGAGCTGCTCAAAATCATCGTCGGCTTTCCGCCCGGCGGCACCACCGATGCCTTTGCGCGGCGCGTGGGCGAGAAGCTGCGCGGCGTGTACGCCACCAACGTCATCATCGAGAACAAGCCCGGCGCAGGTGGTCAACTGGGCGTGATGACTCTGAAAAGCGCCCCCGCCGACGGGTTGACCATGCTCTACACCCCGGCCTCCATGCTCACCATCTACCCCCACTCGTACAGCAAGCTGGGCTACAAACAAGAAGATGTCACCCCCATCAGCATTGGCCATTCCTCTGACCACGCCTTTGCGGTCGGCCCCGCTGTGCCCGAGTCGGTGACCAACATCAAGCAGTTTATCGAATGGGCCAAGGCCAATCCCGACAAAGCCAGCATTGGCAACCCCGGCGCGGGCTCCATGCCGCACCTGTTGGCCGGGCGTTTGGCAGCGATTGCGGGCATCCAGATCACCAATGTGCCGTTTGCAGGCTCGGGCCCCGGCGTGCCCCAAGTGCTGGGTGGTCAGATTGCCGGTATGTCCTCGCCCCTGGGCGACTGGATTCAGCACATCAAAACCGGCAAGGCACGCCTGCTGGCCACCTCGGGCCCCGAGCGTTCACCCTTTACACCCCAGGTTGCCAACTACAAGGAGCAGGGCTTTGACGAACTGGTGGTGCGCGAGTGGTTTGGCTTCTTCATGCCCGCTGGCGTGAGCCAGGCCAGCAAGGAGCGCGCCAACTCCATGCTGCGCGCCGCCCTGGCCCAGCCTGATGTGATTGCCGTCATGCAGCCCCTGGCCGCGCATGTAGACCCCACCACCATCGCCGAACACTCCAGGCGCCTGCAAGTTGACAGCGCGTTTGCAGGCAAACTGGTGCAAGCCCTGGGCTTTAAAGCCGACTCCTGATGCGCCTGCTTGCCGCCCCTTGCGCAATGCAACGGGCGGCAGATGCTCTCTTGCACACAAAAAGACGGAAGACAACATGCAGCGTACCCACTTCAAAAAATGCCTACAAAGCGTCGCCAGCCTGGGCGCACTGGCCTTACTGGCCGCCTGCGGCTCCATGCCCGGAGATGCATCCCGTAGTGCAGGCAGCTCAGTCCCACTCCCACCCGCCGTCAAGCCCGCCGTCGCCGCAACCCTACAGCAGTGCACGGCCCTGGCCTCGGCTTTCCGGTTTGACAATACGCTGATCGACTCCGTTGCCGTGCAGGCCGCAGGCAGCCTCAAGCAGGCCGACAAGCCCATTGGCGAGCACTGCCTGGTCAAGGGCCGCATGCACCCGCGCAAAGCCATGCTGGCAGGCAGCGAGCAGGACTTTGCCATCGGCTTTGAGATGCGCCTGCCCCAGGCCTGGAACGGGCGCTTTTACTACCAAGCCAATGGCGGCATTGACGGCACGGTGCAACCCGCGCTGGGCGCACATGGCGGCGGGCCCATCACGGGCGCGCTGCTGCAAGGCTTTGCGGTTGTCTCGTCAGATGCCGGCCACACCGGGCGGCAAAACCCGCGCTTTGGCGAAGACCCACAGGCCCGTGCCGATTACGGCTACCAGGCAGTGGGCAAGCTCACGCCCATGTCCAAAGCGCTGATCGCCGCCGCCTACGGCAAGGGGCCCGACCGCTCTTACATTGGTGGCTGCTCCAACGGCGGCAGGCACGCGATGATTGCCGCCTCCCGCCTGCAAAACGACTACGACGGCTTCCTGATCGGCGCGCCCGGCTACCGCCTGCCCAACGCCGCACTGGCGCAAATGTGGGCCCTGCCCGGCTGGCAGGCACTGGCCACACCCGGTGCCACGATGACGCACCCTTTCAACCCCAACGGCAGCATCGTGAACCTGAATACCGCCCTTACCGCCCCAGAGCGCCAGACGGTGGCCAACGCTATTCTTGCCAAATGCGATGCACTGGACGGTGCCAAAGACGGCCTGGTGCAAGACACCGCAGCTTGCCAAAAAGCCTTTGACCTTACCCGGGATGTCGCTACCTGCACGGGTGCCCGTAACGGCACCTGCCTGAGCAGCGAGCAAAAAGCCCAGTTGCTCGCTGTCCACCAAGGCGGTAAAACCAAAGGCGGCGGCAATGCGATCTACAGCAGCTTCCCCTGGGACACCGGTATCGCAGCGGCCAACTGGACCAGCTGGAAATTTGTCAACGCGCAAGTGCTCGACCCCGCCGCAGGCTACATCTTCATGACCCCACCGCGCTCCATCAGCAATCCGTTTGCGCTGAATGTGGACGAGGCCTATGGCGCGATCTATGCCAGCAATGCGCAGTTTCCCGAGTCTGCCAATGCGCAGATCACCCCACCGGGCAAGTTCAGCCCCGACAATCTCGCACCGCTCAAGAGCCGTGGCGCGAAGATGCTGCTGTACCACGGCGTAAGCGATGCGATTTTTTCGCATGACGATACCGCCGCCTGGTGGCAGCGTGTTAACGACGCGCAGGGCGGCAAAGCCGCCGACTTCGCCCGCTACTTCCCCATTCCCGGCATGGCGCACTGCTCGGCGGGTGGCCCGGCAGCCGACCAATTTGACCCCCTCACGCCCTTGGTCAACTGGGTAGAAAAAGGCCAAGCCCCCCAGCAACTGCTGCTGGCTGCGCGCGGCGCAGGCAATAGCGGTGGCGTGAATACCGAGCTGCCCAAAGACTGGGCCGCCCAGCGCAGCCGCCCGGCCTGCGCATACCCACAGGTGGCGCGCTACAAAGGCGCGGGCAGCCTGGAAGACGCGGCCAACTTCAGCTGCCAGCCATAGTCCCCGGCCGTTGCAGAGCGCTGGTAGCGCTTTGCACCCCCTTGACATCGAAGCTTGACCCTCAGGAGCCTTCTGTATGCGAATCGCCACCTTGCAACACGCCGCGTTGTCTGCGGCAATCTCCGTAACCAGCCTCGCCGCACAGGCACAAGCCCCCGATTGCGCCGCACTGGCCAGCAAAGCTGCGCCGGGTGTGAAGCTGCAAACCGAATGGATTGAAGCCAACACGGTACGTCCACCGGGTGCCAGCGCAGGCCCCTTGCTCGCGGGGCACTGCCGCGCAACCGGACGCATGCACGAGCGCATTGGCGCTGACGGCAAGCCTTACCATATTGGCTTTGAAATCCGCCTGCCGCAATCCTGGAATGGCCGCTTCCTCTACCAAGGAGGTGGCGGCAACGACGGCGTGGTGCGCCCCGCCGTCGGCCCGCAGGCCGCACCGGGCTATGCGCTGAACCGGGGCTTTGCGGTCGCCACTACCGACGCAGGCCACCAGGGCCCCACGGCAGACTTTGGTTTTGACCCGATTGCCCGCACCGACAACGCCTACAACGCGCACGACAAAGTAGCCGTCTCGGCCAAGCAGATCATTCAGCAGTTTTATGCCAAGGAGGCCGACAAGTCCTACTTCATCGGCTGCTCGGGCGGTGGCCGCCAGGGCATGATGTTTACCCAGCGCTTTCCGACGTATTTTGACGGCGTGATCGCCATGGCCCCAGCCATGCGGGTGTCCAAAGGCGCTACCGTGGCAGCAGCTTGGGACACCCAAGCGTTTAACGCCATTGCCCCGGCTGGTGCGGACGGCAAGCCGGTACTAAGCCAAGCCCTGAGCAATGCCGATTTGCAGCTCGTCAGCCAAGGCGTGCTCGATGCCTGCGATGCCAACGACGGCATCAAAGACGGCCTGGTGTCCCACCCCGATAGCTGCAAGTTTGACCCTGCCGTGTTGCAATGTAGGGGTGAAAAACAAGCCTCCTGCCTGTCTGGCCCCCAAGTGACGGCACTGAAAAAAGTCTTTGACGGTGCCAAAGATTCCAGCGGCAAAAACCTGTACTTCAGCTGGCCGCTAGACCCCGGCATTGGCCACCCGCAAAACGACTGGCGCGCCTGGAAGCTGGGCACTTCCACCACGGCGGTGCCCAACTCGCGCCATGTGTTTTTGATGCAAGATGCCCTGCAAGGCTACTTCGTCACGCCACCCGACCGCAGTTTGACCAACCTGGATTTCAACTTTGACAAAGACCCCGCCCGCATGGATGCCCACGCATGGATATTCAACACGGGTGACGACGTACAACTGAGCGGGTATAAGGCGCGCAAAGGCAAACTATTGATCGCCCACGGCATGGCCGACCCGATTTTTTCGCCGCATGAATCGGTGGACTATTACCAGCGCCTGGTCGCTGCCCAAGGCAGCACGCAGGACTTGGCCCGCCTGTTCCTCATCCCCGGCATGGGCCACTGCCAAGGCGGCGCAGCCACCGACACCTGGGATGGCTTGCAAGCTCTGGTGGACTGGGTAGAAAACGGCAAAACGCCCGAACGCATCACGGCCAAGGGCTCTGCGGTGTACCCCGAGCGCAGCCGTCCCCTGTGCGCCTACCCAAACTACGCCCATTACAACGGCACTGGCAATCCGGACGATGCCGCCAACTTTGCATGCAAGCAGCCATGAGTAAAGCCCCCCCCGCCAGTGGCCGCCACGCGCTCACGGTGGAGGCGCTAGACACCCGCTACCTGGAGAGCCTGCTGGGCTACAACGCCCGGCGAGCGGCCTTGGCCATCATCGAGGTGTTTTTGCAGCGCATGGAGGTCTATGGGCTGCGGCCCGTGGACTTCTCAGTGCTGTCGGTGATTGCACACAACCCCGGTGTCACCTCGCGCCAGTTGTGCGCCACCCTGGGACTACAGCCACCAAACTTTGTGGCCTTACTGGCGGGCCTGGAAAAACGTGCCTGGGTGCAGCGGCAGATCCACCCCAGTGACAAACGCGCCCTCGCCCTGCAACTGACGGTGGCAGGGCAAAAGCTCATGCGAGATGCGGAAAACACCGCCCAAAACCTAGAGCTGGATGCCAGCCAACGTCTGTCCAAGACCGAACGGGCTACCTTGATCCGCTTACTGCAAAAAATTTACCTGAAACCCGCCGAAAGCTAGCCCTGCTGCATTGCACCAGTGCAAAAAGTGCAGCAAAACCACAACAGATTGAGGGTTTGCTCCTATAAATATGGCGTAAGCAGCTATGAATCTTGTAGCGATTTTATAAAAATGCGTTATATTTCAACCAGTTCGAGACCAAAGCTCTGATTTCACTTTATCCTCAGCCCCCACACCACTAAATAGGAGATGCCCATGAGCGCGAAAGACAATGCCTCTGTAAACCAACTGTTTGACCTGCTCGAATCGCGCTACGCCATCCGCGTGCTCTGGGCGCTTAAAGACGGTCACCCCCAAACCTTTCGCCTGCTGCAAGACAGCGTGGGCGGCATCACGCCCAACACCCTGAACACCCGCCTGAAAGAAATGCGCGCCGCCAACCTGATTACCCATGGTGACCGTGGTTATGGCCTGACTACCAACGGTGCCGACCTGATGCGCCGCATGAACGAACTCAGCGCCTTTGCCACCAAGTGGACAACGGCCAACAAAGCCAAGAAGAAGTAAAGAGCAGCCTTAGAGCATGGGTGTAGCGCGGTAAAATCGCACTGCGCTGACAGCAAAGCAGCCATTTGGGCTGCTTTTTTTCTGCTCTTTTCCCAGATCCCACATTGTTTTACCCAATAAATACGGCTGTAGCCCTTTAAAATAGAGCGTAAGAAGCTCCTTAAACCATAGCAAATTGAAAGACCCAAAGCATGACCACCATCACCACCCCCAGCGGCCTGCAGTACATCGACACCCAGGTCGGCACTGGAGCCACGGCCCAAACAGGCCAGGAAGTCAGCGTGCATTACACCGGATGGCTGTTCAATGACGGCGTGCAAGGTGGCAAGTTTGACAGCAGCAAAGACCGCAACCAGCCCTTCGAGTTCGACCTGGGCGCAGGCATGGTCATCAAAGGCTGGGACGAAGGCGTGGCAGGCATGCAGATCGGCGGCAAACGCACCCTCATCATCCCCGCAGCCCTGGGCTACGGTGCACGCGGCGCGGGCGGAGCGATTCCCCCCAACGCCACGCTCAAATTCGACGTGGAACTGCTGGCTGTGCGCGGATAGGTTTTTCCTCGGACGGAAGAGAAGAGAACAGCCGAACGCAGAGGGCGCGAAGATTTCGCAAAGGGCGCAAAAAAGAGGGGAAAGGAATACCAAAATTGAGAAGAGATTGAATGCAAATCAAATTTTTTAAAAAAATTAAATTCCTTCTTTCTTCCATGCTTCTTTTTCTTTTTTTCTCCCCTTTTGCGTTCTCTGCGAAATCTTCGCGCCCTCAGCCTTACGCAGCCCCCCTATTCAGTCCCCGTGCGCTGCGACCTTCCAAAGGTATAGGCCAAGCCCAGGCCGACGCTGGCTCCGGTATTTTTCTTGATCAGCGAACTGGCGCTGTTGGCTCCGCCAGACACGGAGTCCAGGCGTACAAAGCCCAGCATGCGCAAATCTGGTGTGAGCTTTTTTGATGCGGCGAAGGTGCTGCGCAGTGCCAGCAAACCTGATTGCGCCGTGTAGGCAGGCCGATTGGCTGTGGCCTCGGCGGCACTGACACTGTAGAAAGTATCGTTGAATTTTTGCGAACCAATAATGGCCGACACACTGGCACCGCCGCGCCAGCCGCCGGGCAGGGGCAGGTCAAACGAGAGCTGCGGCTCAAAGCTCACGCCCCGGTTGGCCAGGCTGTTGCTCAGGTCGAACACGCCGCGCACGGGCAGCTCTACCCACATGCCCGAGCGCCCTTGCGACACGTCACCCAGGTTGATTTTTAAACGCGGGCCAAACTCCACCAGGGTGCCAATGTCGCGCATGCCCGCGCGGGCGGGCACGTCACTGGCGTTAGAGCCAATGGATGCGGCAAAACCCAGGTCCAGCTCATAGCGCGGGGTCTTGACGGCGCGCAGGCCCACATTGCCTTGGTCGGCCCGCAGCACCTCGCCCCGGTACACCACAAACGGCAGGGCAATGAACTTGCTGGTACGGGTATCGGAGCCGGGGTAGGCGGGCGAGGAGGCAGCCAGCGCACCCGCACCAAATTCCCACAGCGGTTTGGGCTCGCCCGCCTCTGCGTCGGTTTGCGCAACGGCGCTGGCTATGCCCGTGGTCAGCAGGGCAATGGCCAGCACGGCGCGTTTCAGTGAATAATGGGTAAAGGGGAGCATAGGTACTTTCTGGGAATTGTTCTGGTCTCTTTGTAGTCAGTCACCAGAGCAAAAAATTACAGCCCAAGCGATAAAACCGTCAACTCCTTCGCCATTGTCTACGATATCAAGCATCTAAAAATAATCGTTCATGAATACGCCCTCTGTGACCTGCGCCATTCACACTCCGTCCCTGTTAGCCGCCCTCGTCTTTGCTACCGCCATCACCGTGGTCAACGGTTTTGGCCGCTTTGCCTACGCTTTGCTGCTGCCCGTGATGCGTGAAGACCTGGCCTGGGACTACGCGCTGTCGGGCTGGCTCAACACCGCAAATTCAGCAGGCTACGGCCTGGGCGCGCTGGCGGGCATGTTTTTGCTGTCGCGCTTTCGGCCTGCTATTTTATTTGTAGCTGGCCTCGCAATCACCGTAACGACATTGCTGCTATGCGGCATCACCCGCGACCTCTGGGTCATGATGCTCTGGCGCTTTGCCTCGGGCGTGGGCTCGGCCTGGGTGTTTGCCTGCGGCGGCGCGCTGATTGCGGCGCATTACAACCACAGCGCCGCTAAATCGGCTGCGGCGATTGCCATCTACTACGCGGGCGGCGGGCTGGGCATAGCGCTCAGCGGCGTGGTGCTCTACCCCGTGCTGGGGCAGGACTGGAGCTGGTCCACCGGCTGGCTGGTGCTGGGGCTGGCAGGCGTAGTGTTTTCGCTCTGGCCTGCCAAACTGGCCCTGCAAATCGGCGGACAAACCAGCAGCCTCACCAGTGAACCAGTGCGTTGGGGCGGCTACGCACCCATTCTTGCTGCCTACTTTTTGTTTGGCGTTGGCTATATTGTCTACATGACTTTTGTGATGGCGTGGCTGCGCGAGATGCAACTGGGCAACGCGGCGGCTACAGGCGTGTGGCTGGTGCTGGGCCTGGCGGCCATGGCCTCGGGCTATGCCTGGCGCAACATCATGGCGCGCTGGTGGCCCACCCACACCTTTGCCGCCACCTGTGTGTGCACCGCCGTGGGCACCGCCCTGCCCCTGCTGTCGCACAGCTTTGCCATGCTGCTGTTGTCGGCGGTGCTGGTGGGTGGCTCGTTTTTTATGACCCCCGGCTCGATGATGGCCCTGGCCCGGCGCACCCTGCCCGCCTCCCAGTGGGCCAAGGCCATGAACCTGTTTACCTTTATTTTCGCCATTGGTCAGGGCGTGGGCCCGGTAGCTGCTGGCTGGATTGCCGACACCTCAGGGTTGAATGTGGCCATGGCGGCGGGCGCACTCACCCTGATTCTGGCGGGCGGCATTGCTTTACTGCAAAAAAAGTCGTTTTCGCCTTTATAATAGAGCGTAAGCAGCTATCTAAAAAATAGCAAATTGATGTTGCAAAATTGGCGCTGCCAGTTTTGTACTTTTTTCTGCTCTCCCCCCTTGTTTTACCCTCTGTAGCACCCAGATGCTGACCTGGTGTTACTTTTGCCTTTTTTCTCCAGTTTTTAGACCATGTCTGACCAACCCAAACCCGAACCCCAAGCTGGCAACGCCCAGCCGCCCAGCGCAGAGCAAACGCCCCAACCCGCTGGCCAAGATGCCGCAAACCAGGCTGCCGCCCAAGACCTGGCCGCCCGCGCCCGGGCCGCGGGCGTGCCCGCCGACGCATCGCCCGAAGAAATGGAGGCCGCCCTGGCCGCCAATGAAGCCGATGTAGTAGACGAGCTGACCGTGGCCCTGGCCGAAGTCGCCACCCTGAAAGCCAAAAACGCCGACCTGCAAGACCAGTACCTGCGCGGCCAGGCCGATGTGCAAAACGCCCGCCGCCGGGCGGACGACGAAGTCTCCAAGGCGCGTAAATTCGGTGTCGAAAGCTTCGCCGAGAGCCTGCTACCAGTAGCCGATTCGCTGACCGCCAGTTTGGCCATCAAAGATGCCACCACAGAGCAAATCCGCGAAGGTGCCGAGGCCACCCTGCGCCAGCTCACCGCCGCACTGGAGCGCAACAAAGTCATCGCCATCGACCCGCCCGCCGGCGAAAAGTTTGACCCGCACAAACACCAAGCCATTTCGATGGTGCCATCCGAACAAGAAGCCAACACGGTAGTCACCGTGCTGCAAAAAGGCTACACCATCGCCGAACGCGTCCTGCGGCCTGCTTTGGTGACGGTTTCGGCACCGAAATAGCTTATTTAAGGGTTTTAAGACATTTTTTGAACGCAGAGGGCGCAAAGGTTTACGCAGAGAGCGCAAAAAAGAGGGGAAAGAATACAAAAAAAGAAATTAAGGATTTAAAAATGGCAACATTTCTTAATTTTCGGTTTTCTTTTTTGTGTTTTTCTGTCTTCCTCTGCGTTCTCTGCGCAACCTTCGCGCCCTCTGCGTTCAAAAATTCTTAAAACCCCCTTGAAAACCAGCCACGTATCCACACGTACCACTCATCCAACTTTTTCAAAAATCCACAGGAGTAAATCATGGGAAGAATTATCGGCATTGACCTTGGCACCACCAACAGTTGCGTATCCATCATGGAAGGCAACACCACCAAAGTAATCGAAAACGCAGAGGGTGCGCGCACCACGCCGTCGATCGTGGCTTACCAGGAAGACGGTGAGGTGCTGGTGGGCGCATCGGCCAAGCGCCAGGCAGTCACCAACCCCAAAAACACGCTGTACGCCATCAAGCGCCTGATTGGCCGCAAGTTCACCGAAAAAGAGGTACAAAAAGACATTGACCTCATGCCCTACAAAATCACCGCCGCCGACAACGGTGACGCGTGGGTCGAGGTGCGTGGCAAGAAAATGTCGGCCCAGCAAGTGTCTGCCGACATCTTGCGCAAGATGAAGAAAACCGCCGAAGACTACCTGGGCGAGACCGTGACCGAGGCCGTCATTACCGTGCCCGCCTACTTCAACGACGCGCAGCGCCAAGCCACCAAAGACGCGGGCCGCATTGCCGGCCTGGACGTGAAGCGCATCATCAACGAGCCGACCGCCGCCGCGCTGGCCTTTGGCCTGGACAAAAACGAAAAAGGCGACCGCAAAATTGCCGTGTACGACCTGGGCGGCGGCACCTTTGACGTGTCAATCATCGAGATTGCCGATGTCGATGGCGAGAAACAGTTTGAAGTGCTGTCCACCAACGGTGACACCTTTTTGGGTGGCGAAGACTTTGACCAGCGCATTATCGAGTTCATCATTGCCGAGTTCAAGAAAGAGCAAGGCGTGGACCTGGGCAAAGACGTGCTGGCCTTGCAGCGCCTGAAAGAAGCGGCCGAGAAAGCCAAGATCGAGCTGTCCTCCAGCGCGGCCACCGACATCAACCTGCCCTACATCACCGCAGATGCCACCGGCCCCAAGCACCTGAACATCAAGATGACCCGCGCCAAGCTGGAAAGCCTGGTTGAAGAGCTGATCGAGCGCACCATTGCCCCCTGCCGCATGGCCATCAAAGATGCTGGCGTGAGCATCAGCGACATCCACGACGTGATTTTGGTCGGCGGTATGACGCGCATGCCCAAGGTGCAAGAAAAGGTGAAAGAAGTCTTTGGCAAAGAGCCGCGCAAAGACGTGAACCCCGACGAAGCCGTGGCCGTTGGCGCTGCCATCCAGGGCCAGGTGCTCAGTGGCGACCGCAAGGACGTGCTGCTGCTGGACGTAACGCCTCTGTCCCTGGGTATCGAAACCCTGGGCGGCGTGATGACCAAGATGATCACCAAGAACACCACCATCCCGACCAAGTTTGCGCAAACCTTCTCCACTGCAGACGACAATCAACCCGCCGTGACTATCAAGGTCTATCAGGGCGAGCGCGAGATGGCCAGTGGCAACAAGTCGCTGGGCGAGTTCAACCTGGAGGGCATCCCGCCCGCCGCGCGCGGCACGCCGCAGATTGAAGTGTCGTTTGACATTGATGCCAATGGCATCTTGCATGTGGGTGCCAAAGACAAGGGCACGGGCAAAGAAAACAAAATCACCATCAAGGCCAACTCGGGTTTGACCGAAGACGAAATTCAAAAGATGGTGAAAGACGCTGAACTGAACGCGGCTGACGATAAGAAAAAGCTCGAACTCATCCAGGCCCGCAACACCGCCGACGCGCTGTTGCACTCTACCCGCAAGAGCATGACCGAATACGGCGAGAAGCTGGAAGTGGCCGAGAAAGAAAAAATCGAAGCCGGTTTGAAAGACCTGGAAGAAGCCATCAAAGGCGAAGACAAAGACGTTATCGTGCAAAAGCAGGCGGCGCTGGAAATCTCTGCTCAAAAGCTGGGCGAGAAAATGTACGCCGACATGCAGGCCCAGCAAGCGGCTAATGCTGCGGCTACGGGCGCTGCCGGTGCAGCACCGGATGCAGAAGCTGCTGCCAAAGCTAAGGCGCAAGACGACAATGTGGTCGATGCCGAAGTCAAGGAAGTGAAAAAAGGCTAAGTTGTTTGCTCCACTAGCTGCGCCCGCGCCGCGAATGCATGGTCTGCCCAGATCATCATCGCGGCGTTTGCGCTAACTGAATTACCTACTATTTATGGCCAAACGCGACTACTACGAAACTCTGGGCGTGCCCAAAAACGCCTCAGACGAAGAGATCAAAAAAGCCTATCGCAAATTGGCGATGAAGCACCACCCTGACCGCAACCAAGGTGACACCAGCAAGGTGGCGGAAGACAAATTCAAAGAGGCCAAAGAAGCCTACGAGATGCTGTCTGACGGCCAAAAGCGCGCCGCCTACGACCAGTATGGCCACGCGGGGGTTGACCCCAACCGGGGCGGCGCTGGCCACGGTGCCGAGGGCTTTGGCGGCTTTGCCGAGGCCTTTGGCGATATTTTTGGCGAAGCCTTTGGCGCAGGCCGCGGCCGCCAGCAAGGCGGCAGGCAGGTCTATCGCGGTGGCGACCTGAGCTACGCCATGGAGGTCACGCTGGAAGAAGCCGCCAATGGCAAAGACGCGCAAATCCGCATTCCCAGCTGGGACGAGTGCACCACCTGCAAAGGCAACGGTGCCAAGCCCGGCACCAAGGCCATCACCTGCACCACCTGCCACGGCCACGGCCAGGTGCAGATGCGCCAGGGCTTTTTCAGCGTGCAGCAAACCTGCCCGCAGTGCCGGGGCACGGGCAAGATCATTCCTGAGCCCTGCGTGGCCTGCCACGGCGTGGGTAAAACCAAAAACAACAAAACCCTGGAAGTCAAAATCCCGGCAGGAATTGACGACGGCATGCGCATTCGTAGTACCGGCAACGGCGAGCCCGGTACCAACGGCGGGCCAGCGGGCGATTTATACATTGAAATTCGATTAAAGAAGCACGAGATTTTTGAGCGCGATGGCGACGACCTGCACTGCTCGGTGCCGGTCAGCTTCTCTACTGCGGCCTTGGGCGGCGAGATCGAGGTGCCCACTTTGGCAGGTAAAGCAGGCATCGACATCCCCGACGGCACCCAGCACGGCAAGACCTTCCGCCTGCGCGGCAAAGGCATCAAGGGTGTGCGCTCCAGCTACCCCGGTGACCTGTACTGCCATGTGGCGATAGAAACCCCGGTCAAGCTCACCGAGCACCAGCGCAAGCTGCTTAAAGAGTTTGACGAGTCGGTGCGCAAGGGCGGTGCCAAGCATTCACCCAACGAAGACTCGTGGACCGACAAGCTGAAAAGCTTTTTTAGCTGATCGCAGCGCCTGCACGCAGCGCAGGCGACCCCGGTCATAAATCGACGTGGG
>JAYVJV010000174.1:0-2401 GCA_043769005.1 Polaromonas sp.
GCACCGCGCAGACACTTCTTTTCTTCGCTTTTTTGGCAGCCTTTGCCGTCAAGGTTCCGATGTGGCCCGTGCACACCTGGCTGCCTGACGTGCACGTCGAAGCACCTACGGGCGGTTCGGCCGTGCTGGCTGCCATCATGCTCAAGCTGGGTGCCTATGGTTTTCTGCGATTCTCGATGCCGATTGCACCCGATGCCGCACGCGAGTGGGCTTGGCTGATCATCGCGCTCTCCGTCATTGCTGTGGTGTATGTTGGGCTGGTGGCGATGGTGCAGCAGGACATGAAAAAACTGGTGGCCTACTCGTCTGTGGCGCATATGGGTTTTGTCACGCTGGGCTTCTTCATCTTCAACGACCTGGGTGTCTCCGGCGGGCTGGTGCAAATGATCGCTCACGGGTTCGTGTCCGCTGCCATGTTCCTGTGCATTGGGGTGTTGTACGACCGCGTTCACTCGCGTGAAATTGCAAGTTACGGTGGCGTGGTCAACACCATGCCCAAGTTTTCCGCCTTTGCTTTGCTGTTTGCCATGGCCAATTGCGGCTTGCCGGCTACGGCGGGTTTTGTCGGCGAGTGGATGGTGATCTTGGGGGCGGTCAAGGCCAATTTCTGGCTCGGGTTTGCATCAGCCAGTGCTTTGGTATTTGGTGCTGCTTACACGCTTTGGATGTACAAGCGCGTGTACCTTGGGCCCGTGGCCAATGACAACGTGAAGGCGTTGATTGACATCAATGCCCGTGAGTTTTTGATGCTCTCGTTGCTGGCCATTGCGGTGCTCTGGATGGGCGTCTACCCCAAACCTTTCACGGATGTGATGGACACCTCGGTTGCAGAGCTACTCAAGCACGTTGCAACGACAAAGCTGAATTGATGCAAGCTGAATTGAGAAACTGTGGCAATGATTGACAAACTGAGTTGGATCACGGTTTACCCTGAGATCATTCTGGCCGTCATGGGCTGTGTGATTGCCTTGGTCGACCTGGGCGTGAAGAGCACGCAGCGCACGCTAACCTATGTGTTGACGCTCGTCACACTGGGCGTTGTCGCCCTGGTTCAGGCCTTGTATGCCAGCGGCGGCGAAACCAGCTATGGCTTTGGCAACATGGTCGTCAGCGACGCCATGGGCAACTGGCTCAAATGCTTTGCCAGCCTGGCCGTCATGGTCACCCTGGTTTATGGCCGCCCCTATGCGGCTGAGCGTGACATGCTGCGCGGTGGAGAGCTGTTTTCATTGAGCATGTTTGCGCTGTTGGGCATGTTTGTGATGATCTCGGGCAACAACTTTCTGGTGCTCTACATGGGCCTGGAGTTGTTGACCCTGTGCAGTTACGCGCTTGTTGCGCTGCGCCGTGACCATGCCACGGCGACCGAGGCGGCCATGAAGTATTTTGTGCTTGGGGCCATGGCCTCTGGCTTCCTGCTGTATGGCCTGTCGATGATGTACGGTGCGACCGGCTCACTGGATATCAACGCGGTGTTCAAGGCGATCAACTCTGGCAACGTGGATCATCGCGTATTGGTGTTCGGCCTGGTATTTGTCGTGGCGGGCCTGGCCTTCAAGCTCGGCGTGGTGCCGTTTCACATGTGGATTCCTGATGTCTACCAAGGCGCGCCCACGGTGGTTACCTTGCTGATTGGCGGAGCGCCCAAGCTCGCGGCTTTTGCCATCTGCATCCGCTTGCTGGTGGAAGGCCTGCTGCCCTTGGCCCCCGACTGGCAGCAAATGCTGGCAATCTTGAGCGTTGGCTCGCTGGCGTTGGGCAATCTTGCGGCGATTGCGCAAACCAACCTGAAGCGCATGCTGGCTTATTCGACCATTTCGCAGATGGGCTTTGTGCTGCTAGGTTTGATGTCGGGTCTGATCAATGGCAACACGCTGTCAGCTGCTACGGCCTACAGTGCCTCCATGTTTTATGTGATCACCTACGTGCTCACAACCTTGGCCGCCTTCGGCGTGATCTTGCTGCTGGCGCGCGATGGGTTTGAGAGCGAGGAGATCACTGATTTTGCCGGGCTGAACCAACGCAGCCCGCTCTATGCAGCGATCATGGCCATCTGCCTGTTCTCGCTGGCGGGCATTCCACCCATGGTCGGGTTCTATGCCAAACTGTCGGTGTTGCAGGCCTTGATTGCCTCCGGGCAGGCGCTGGACATCGGTTTGGCTGTGTTTGCTGTGGTGATGAGCCTGATTGGTGCCTTCTATTACCTGCGCGTGATCAAGGTGATGTATTTTGATGAACCCATCACTGCCACCACCGTGTCTGCCCCCATGGATGTGCGCGCTGTGCTGACCGTCAACGGCGCCCTGGTTTTGATTTTGGGATTGCTGCCCAGCGGTTTGATGACGCTGTGCTTTGATGCCATCAAACAGGTACTGGGAACTTAAGTTTTATAAGCGGCTTC
>JAYVJV010000175.1:0-2256 GCA_043769005.1 Polaromonas sp.
CTGGGCGGGCAGGGGCTGGCGAAACTCCACCAAGCGCGAGTTGACGCGGCTTTGCAGGAGGAACTGGGTGTATTGGTCGATGCTGTCTTGGTCCATGCCACCGCCTGCGTGGCGGCCTTTTTGGTAGGCTTTGTAAAGCTCGTAATGCTCTTGTGTGAAGCCCAATTCCATGACGCGGGCGATCAAGTGGGCGTGCTTTTTGCTGGCGCGGCGCTGGCTGCGGCTGGGCTTGAAACTGGCCACATCCACGCGCAGAGGCACGCAGGCCTTGCAATGCTCGCAGTAGGGGCGGTAGGTGAACATGCCGCTGCGTCTGAAGCCCTTGGCCACCAAGTCTGAATAGGCTTCGTTGTTGACCAAATGGCTGGGTGTGGCCACCTGCGAGCGGGCTTGCCTGCCGTCCAAATAGCTGCAGTTGTACGCGGCGGTGGCGTAGTATTGCAGCGTTTGCAGGGGCAGGTCTTGGGGGTGGGTCACGGCTAAAAGCAGTTCGGGTTTGGTTGGGTGTCGTCCAATAGCTGGTCAAAAGTTGGTCAATAGTCAGTCTTGGTTGGCAATAAAGTGCTCCAGTATATCGGCTCAAATTGCCAGCGCAGGGCTGGTTTTTGGGCATCGGTGTCTACGTGGTGGCAAAACTGGGCGCGCGGCATCTCGCGCGCGCCCAGCGAGGCCAAATGCGCGGTGTTTTGCTGGCAGTCGATGCGCGCCACGCCCTGCGCTTTGCACAAGGCCACCAGCGCGCACAGGGCTATTTTGGAAGCGTCGGTGGCGTTCGCGAACATGGATTCGCCAAACACCGCCGCACCCAGCGCCGTGCAATACAGGCCGCCCATCAGCTGGCCATGGGCCCAAGTTTCCACGCTGTGCGCCATGCCTGCTTGGTGCAGCTGGGTGTAGGCCGAGACCATTTCTGGCTGAATCCACGTGTGGGGCGTACTGGTAGCTTGTGTAGATTCGGCGCTGGCGGTTTGGCTGTGTGTTTTTGCTGGTTTTGCAGTCTGGGCGCGGTCTGTAGCAGCGCTGCCGTCCGTGCTGGCACCATTGCTTTCACTATTGCCACCGTCGCCACTGCTGTCTTCGCCTGCTGCCTGCGGTTTGCGTGGTGATTGGGCGCAGGCGCGCACCACGGCTGCAAAGTCGTGGTTGATGCGAATCTCGCAGTCGGGGTTGTCTTTGAACTTTTGCAGCGTTTTGCGCAGCGAGCGGTGCAATTTGAATTCCTCCAGCCGCAGCACCATGCGCGGGTCTGGGTTCCACCACAGGGTGGGCTGGCCTGCGCTGTACCAAGGGAATATGCCTTGCGCATAAGCCGCTTGCAGCGTGGCCACGTCCAGCGCGCCACCCGCTGCCAGCAAGCCCGGCGCGGGGCTGGCGTGGCCCCAAGCGCTGGCCACGGGTGGAAAGGCATCGCCTGCTTGCAGCCAAGCCAGAGCAGGTGTGGGGGTGGAAGCCATCTTTAAATACTATGCATTCAATAGCGAACTATGACCATATGGCGCTGACATTGGCTAAATTTTCTGTAAATATACCGATTTTTCAGCCCCAGCGCGTCGCATCAAAGCCAGAGGCATCAATGCCAGCTTTGCGCCCTGCCATGCTGTCGGCCAGCAGCCTAGCGCTGCCGCAGGCCAGCGCCCAGCCGCTTGAACCATGGCCTAGGTTAAGCCAAACGCCGGGAGCTGAGCTTTTGCCAATGGCGGGCGGGCCGTTCGGCAGCATGGGGCGTGCGCCTTTCCACTCTTGCACGCCAGAGCTCATAAGGCCTGCGCCGGGAAACCAATCGTGCAGCACTTTGTACAGGGTTTGCATGGCGGCGGGGTTTTTAACGCCCAGTTTGCCGCCAATTTCGGCACTACCGGCCACACGCACGCGCTGGCCTAGGCGGGAAATCGCCACTTTGTACCGCTCGTCCATGAGGCCGCTGCGAGGCGCGTTGAGTGGTTCGCGGATATGGGCGCTCACAGAATAGCCGTATACGGGTACCAGCGGCACGCGAATGCCCAGCGGCCGCAGCAGTGCTGCCGATTGCAAGCCCGCGCACACCACCACCGCGTCAAAGCGCTTTTCTACGGGCGCTGATAACGCGCCAGTGCCGTTGCCAGACGCTATCAAGAGCGTAGCAGGATAAGACGAACTGACGCTGACAACCTGCGAATTAAATACAAAATCCACACCCAAAGCACGCCCCGCGTCTTTGAGCAGGTGGGCAAACTGCCTGCAGTTGCCCACCTCGTCAGCGGGCAGGTGCACCGAGCC
>JAYVJV010000176.1:0-12580 GCA_043769005.1 Polaromonas sp.
AAGTCACTAGGAAGTCACAACATGCCCGTCAAATTCCCCGCCCCCAACGATTTAGAGCCGATTGAACGCGCCAGCCGTGACGAGCTGCAAGCACTGCAACTGACACGCCTAAAGCAAAGCTTGCAACACGCCTACGACAATGTTCCGCATTACAAGCAAGCCTTTGACGCTGCCGGCGTCCACCCCAGCGACCTGAAAACGCTGGCCGATCTGGCCAAATTTCCCTTCACCACCAAAAAAGACCTGCGCGCCAACTACCCCTTTGGCATGTTTGCCGTGCCGCGCGAGCAGGTGGCGCGCATCCATGCCTCGTCGGGCACGACGGGCAAACCGACGGTGGTCGGTTACACGCTGAAGGACATCGATACTTGGGCCAACCTCGTGGCGCGGTCGATTCGTGCGGCCGGTGCGCGCGCGGGCGATCTGGTACACGTGGCCTATGGTTATGGCTTGTTCACTGGTGGCCTGGGTGCGCATTACGGCGTGGAGAGGGCGGGTTGCACCGTCATCCCGATGTCGGGCGGGCAGACCGAGAAGCAGGTGCAACTGATCACCGACTTCCAACCCAGCATCATCATGTGCACGCCCAGCTACATGCAGGTGGTGATTGAGGAATTTGAACGCCAAGGCCTGGATGCCAAAACTTCCAGCCTGAAACTCGGCATCTTCGGTGCAGAGCCATGGACGGAGGCGATGCGCCACGAGATTGAAACCAACGCAGGTATCGACGCCGTGGATATCTACGGCTTGTCCGAAGTCATGGGGCCGGGCGTCGCCAGCGAGTGCATTGTAAGCAAAGATTGCCCTGTCATCTGGGAAGACCATTTTTACCCCGAAATCATTGACCCAGACACGGGGGCCGTGTTGCCTTATGACGAGGCCCTAGGCGGCGAAATCGGCGAACTGGTATTTACCAGCTTGACCAAAGAGGCCCTGCCCATCATCCGCTACCGCACCCGCGACCTCACGCGCCTGTTGCCCGGCACGGCGCGCAGCATGCGCCGGATGGAGAAAATCACCGGGCGCAGCGACGACATGATGATCGTGCGCGGGGTCAACGTGTTTCCCTCACAGATTGAAGAGCTGATCCTCAAACACAAGGCGCTAGCTCCCCATTACCAATGCATTTTGACCCGCGAAGGCCCGCTGGATACGCTGACCGTGGCGGTGGAAACCCAGCCCGGGTTTGCTATAAATTCAGAAGCTTCACAAGCTGCATCTGCGGCGCTTGCGCATGATATCAAGACATTTATTGGCTCCAGCGCCAGGATTGACCTGCGCGCCGTTGGCGGTGTGGAGCGCAGTGTAGGCAAAGCAAAGCGGGTGGTGGACTTGCGGTTACGTTGACAAGGTTGGTGTTCATTTAGATCACCAGATCGCTCCCGCGTGGCTGCACCCCTTAAAATTACAGCTTCGTTCGCCACCCCACCTATGGAAAACGCGTACAACCTGTCGGGCGTATCCGCGTTATGGTGGGTAGATTGATCATTTACGTTTAAGGACTCAAGCCATGCATCGCCGTACCCTCATCCAAGCCGCTGCCAGCGCAGTCGCCCTGCCCAGCCTGCACCTGGGCAGCGCCTTGGCGCAAGACAAATACCCCAGCAAGCCCATCACCTGGATCGTCGGTTACTCTGCCGGTGGCAACGCCGATAGCCGCTCGCGCCAGTTGGCCAAGGCCATGGGGCAGATCATGGGCACCTCGATTATTATTGACAACAAGCCCGGTGCGGGCGCTAATATTGGCACTGCAGCTATCATTAAAGCAGCACCCGACGGCTACACCCTGGGCATGGGCAACTTTGCGCCGCTGGCCGTCAACCAGGGCCTGTTCAAGTCCCTGCCCTACAACCCGCAAGATGCCACGCCGATCATGCTGATCGAAAAAGGCCCGTTGATTTTGATGGTGCGCTCCGATTCACCCTACAAATCGGTGCAAGACATCGTCGCCGCTGCCAAGGCAGCGCCGGGCAAACTCAGCTATGCCTCGGGTGGCATTGGCGGCTCGCACCACCTGAGTGGCGCGCTGTTTGAGCACACCGCCAGCATCGACATGATCCATGTGCCCTACAAAAGCGGCTCGGCGGGCACGACCGACCTGCTCGGTGGCCAGGTCAACATGATGTTTGAACAAATGTATGCGGCTATGCCGACTATTCAAAGTGGCAAGCTGCGCGCTCTGGCCATCACCAGTGCCAAGCGTTCGCCCTTGCTGCCCGAACTGCCGACCATGACTGAGCTGGGCTTTCCGGCCATCGAGGTGCAAAACTGGCAGGGTCTGATTGGCCCCAAGGGCATGCCAGCCGCATTGGTCAAGCAACTCAACGAGGCTGCCAACAAAGCCCTGAACATGCCCGAGGTGAAAGACAAGCTCCTGAGCCAAGGCAACGAGCTGGGCGGCGGTACGCCCGAGCAGTTTGCGGCCCTCATCAAGAGCGAGTCCCTCAAATGGGCCAAGGTGGTGAAAGACGCGAAAATCGATCCTGAGTGACGCGCTGACGTTGCAGTACGCCTGTAATGGACAGACAGAACAGCGCTTTTTAGCGCTGTTCTATTTTCTGCACCTTCAAATCGAGGTGTGCGTCTTTGTCCAGCGTGAGCTTGATGCGCACCGGCAGGTATTGCAAGCTGGGGGCAAACCACATTTCGGCCACCATGCTGCCTCGTGGACTGGCCTGTGGCCGAGGTGTCAGGTGAAAGGCCTGCACCGGGCCAATGTTTGGCAGATACAGCGTCTCTGCGGGGCCCACGTCATACACCCAGGCATCCAGGCCACCGGGGCGCGCTAACCACACGTTGACGATGGCACCCTCCACCAGCTTGGCACGGCCGTTGGCAAAGCGGTGCCCCAGCTCAACAAACTGGCTGGCCGTGTCTTGCACGCTGGCAGATACGGCCTGCGCTTCGCCATCCAGCAGTGGCCGGGGGATGCGCTTGCCATTGGTCAGCACCACGTCGGTTGCATCCAGCGTGACACTGCGTTGGCGGCCTGCCCACTGCTCTTCGTAGGCCTGGGGCAGGAGCCCCTGGGCGCTGACCTTGCCTTGGCTGGTCAGCAGCGCCTTGATGGGGCCTACGCTCAGGTCTATGCGTACCTGGTAGCCCTCGCCCTGGGTGGCGCTGTCACGCGTCCATTGCACGCTGGCATTGCCGTGCAGGTCGCCCCGGTAGTAGCCCCCCAGGTCGTAGGTCAGGCGGGTGTCGATCGGCCAGTTGCCTTGCAATACCAGGGCGTCGGTGGTCGAACCGGTGGTGCTGCCGCTGGGTGAGGTTGCCGCCAGCGAGGTCGTGTCTGTGGCCTGCGCAGTAAGGCTGTCGGTCGCCCGGCTAGGCAGACTGCTGGTGGGCGTGCTGGCATCGGCCACCAGGGTGGTGGTAGCGGTAAGTTCGGGCAGGCTGGGACTGGGTGCCAGGGCCACGCTCGGGGTAACGTCGGGCAAGGCCAGGGTAGTGCTTGGCTCGGGCAGAGAGGTTTCAGGGGTAATTTTTGCTTCTTTTTTAATAGCTGCTTGCGCTCTATTGGTCTTGGGTTTGGCCTGTTTTGGCGGTACCTCAGCAAGTAGAGCTGCGGGCGCAGGCGTGTTTTGCGCCAGGGGCTGGGTAATCTGCCGGGTAAACAGCGGGTCGGCTTTGGGTTTGATGACGCTGGCCAGTGCCTGCATCTCCTGGGCTACCACCCACAGCGCGATGCCATGTACCGCCAGCGCCAGTAACAGCGCCAGCGGTAGCCGAATTAACCAGCGAGCCATGCGTCCACCTGCTTTGCGTCTTGGCTGCGCAGCACCCAGGTCGCTAGGTCATGGCGTTCGGCACTGGGCAATTGCAGCTTGAGCGTGTGCAGGCGCTTGTCGCGTGAGACCAGGGCTTGCACGGCCTTGCTAGCGGCCTTGTTACCAGCTTTGCCTGCCACATCTCCCGTGTAGAGCAGCAGGTCGTCCAGCTTGTGCAAGCGCCATTGCCCACCGCGCGCGCTGCCCACCGCCAGCCATTCGTCGCCCGCGCAAAAGCCCGCTTGCTCGGCAGCACCGCCGCGCAGCACCACTTTGACTTGTAAGGCACCATTGGTTTCCACGACCCGCAGGCCCAGGCGCTGGGCGAGCTGGGGCTTGTCTTCGACCACCTGTACGCCCTGGGCTTGGAGCAATCGCTCCAGCGGCAGGTCTGCCGTGCTGTGTACCCACTGGGCCAACTCAGCAGCAAAGCTGCGGCCACCGAGCTGCTGCAACACGGCGGCAACGTCAGCTTCAGTGATGCAGCCGGGTTGCAGCTTGGCCCCTGCTGTAGCCTTGTGGGGCCCGCTGGGCGCGCCTGCCTTGCTGCGCAGCCACAGCGCGCGCATCACTGCGTCCAGCGTGGTTTTGCCCTCCGCACGCAGCGTCAGGTCAAAACACAGCGCCACCAACGCCCCTTTGGTGTAGTAGCTCACGGTGGCGTTGGGGGTGTTCTCGTCCTGGCGGTAGTATTTCACCCAGGCATCAAAGCTGCTTTGCGCCACGCTTTGCACACGCGAGCCCGGTGTTTGCATCACCTGGTTGATGGTTTTATTGAGCAGCTTGAGGTACTGCGCGTTGTCAATCAAGCCCGCGCGGCGCAGCAACAGGTCGTCGTAGTAGCTGGTAAAGCCTTCAAAAAACCACAGCAACTGGGTGTATTGCTCGCTAGCATAGTGGTAGCTGGAAAACTCCGCAGGGCGTAAGCGTTTGACGTTCCAGGTATGAAAATACTCGTGGCTGATGAGCCCCAGCAGGGTGGTGTAGCCGTCGGGTTGCTTGGTGCTGTCCAGGCGCGGCAGGTCACGGCGGTTGCAGATCAGCGCAGTGCTGTTTCGGTGCTCCAGCCCGCCGTAGCCGTCATCCACCGTGTTGAGCATGAAGACGTATTTGTCAAACGGTGGCTTAGCAACGGCTTTGCCAGTGGCGCTGCTGGCACCGTGCCAGAACGCCATCTCGGTTTCCACAATTTTCTGCGTGTCGGCGAGCAGGCGCTTGCCATCAAAGCTGGGGGGCGCACCCGCCACTACAAAAGCATGCTGCACACCGCGCACGCTGAATTGTCCGCGCCAAAACGCGCCCATCTCAAACGGCGTGTCGGCTAGTTCGTCGTAGCTTGCAAAAGCATAGGTTCCAAAACCTTTTTTATCTACTTTTAAAGCTGTAGCGCTAGTAGATAAAGCGCAGTCAGCTATTTTTTTAGGAGCAATTATTTTCAGATGGTGAACTTTGTCCTGCTGCCCATCCACCCGCAGACACAGCGAAGTGCCGTTAAAAAACCCACGCTGTGCGTCCAGCCAAGCGGCGCGTACCGAGCTGTCGTAGGCATACACCTCGTAGTGCAGTACCAGCGGCTTGGCTGCTCCATTGGCTATTTGCCAGGTGCATTTATCCAGCTGCGCAATAGCTACTGCCTGGCCGCCTTGCTGCGCCGTCAGGTGCTGCAGATGCTTGGAAAACTCCCGCACCATGTAGCTGCCCGGTATCCACACCGGCAGGCTCACGCGCTGGTTTTTAGCCGGACGGGCCATCGTGAGTGTGATGCGAAACAGGTGCGCATGCACGTCAGATGCGTCCACAGCGTAGAGGACGGACGCCCTAGCAGGCGCTGAGGAAAGGGAGGTTGAGGCCATGGGTGCGAAGCTTACGGGTTGCACGGGAGCCGTAAACGCTATGAAATAAATAGCTGTTTACGCACTGTTTTATCGGGCTATGGCCAGTTTATCTACCAAAACCATGGACGATTCTGAGAGTGACGAAGGTTTACTTCACTTCGGTCAGGAACTTTTCTACCTGCGCTGCAGCAATCGCACCGGGCACGCGGTTGCCGTCGGCAAAGATCAAGGTAGGGGTGCCGGTGATGCGGTGCTTTTTGCCAAACTCGACGTTGCGGGCCAGGGCGGCGCTGTCGCAGCTGGCGGGGGCTGCGGCCGTGTCGGCATCTTTGACCATCCAGTCGTTCCAGGCCTTGGCGCGGTCTTTGGCGCACCACAGGTTTTTGCTGCGCTCGGTGGAGGCAGCGCCCAGAATGGGATAGAGAAACATGTAGACGGTGACGTTGTTGACGTTTTGCAAATCCTTCTCAAAGCGTTTGCAGTAGCCACAGTTGGGGTCTTCAAATACCGCGACCTTGCGTTTGCCGTTGCCGCGCACAATGGTGAACGCGTCTTTCAGCGGCAGCGCGTCAAAGTCAATCGCTGTGAGCTTGGCAATGCGCTCTTCGGTCAGGTTGAGTCTGGCCCGGGTGTCGATCAAATTGCCCTGGATCAGGAAGTTGCCGTCAGCATCGGTGTAAAAAATCTCGGTGCCACCCAGACGCACTTCAAACAGGCCAGGCATGGCTGACTTGCTGATCTCATCAATTTTAGGTAGGCTGGGCAGGCGCTCGGCGAGGTTCTTGCGGATCACTGCTTCATTGGCGAAAACCGAGAATGCAGCCACCGCTATTGCGCAGGCAGCTAGTATTTTTGTAGCAAATTTCATCATGATCGTCTTTCCAGAAAAATTAATCCTATTGCCCCATGGCGCGCCGCATGACAGCTGCTTTGAGCGGGGCGATCGCATCAAAACTACGCATTCCCCAGTTACGCGCGCTGCGTACGCGCTCATCGTCCAGCGCAAACAAACGCTGCAAACCGTCGGTTGCCAGGCGCAACGCGCCTGCATCCCCCTTACGGGCCCGCTCGTAGCGGCGCAGCAGGCGCATATCACTGAAGACCCGGAAATACTCTTTGCCCGCCAGCACCTGTGCCAGTGTAGCTGCATCGCCCAGACCCAGGTTGAGACCCTGGCCGGCCAGTGGGTGCACGGCATGGGCGGCATCGCCCGCCAGTGCCCAGACGGCTTGCGGCATATCCGCCAAACCCGTGCCTACCCAGTGGCTAGCCTGGGTCAAGTGTAACGGCCATGCGGCGCGCGCGCTGGTCAAGCGCATGGCGCCCAGGGCCGCAGCGCCGCAGGCATGCTGTAACTGCGCACAGAACTGTGCGTCGTCCAAGGCCAGAAGTTGCTTTGCATGCGCATGGTGTACAGACCAGACCAGGGCCACAGAGTTCCCGCCCTCCTGGTTGCGCGGTGCAGCACTGCCATTTGCAATGCCCAAAGCGTTAATTGCTGCACGCGGCAGCAGGGCGCAGACCTCGCCGCCTTGCATCCACTGCCATGCAGTGGCTTGGTGGGGCAGCGCGACCTCTACGTGGGCGGCAATAGCGGTTTGGTCGTAGGAGGCACGGTCAAACTCCAGCGCCGTTGCGCTACCCATGGCTTGCAAGGTGCTGCTGCTGCGGCCTTCGCAAATGACGGTCAGTGCGGCAAGTTCGGGCGCATTCAAGATTGAAATTTCAGGCGCAAAAGAGACCGCCGCGTGCAAGCGTTGCTCAAGCGCGCTGGCATCCACGATCCAGGCCAGGGCATCGGCCCCCATCGCGGCAGCATCAAACTGCACTACCGCGCCCGCATCGCCCTGCACCCGCATATGCTGCACGGCGCAGGCGTTATCAGGCCAGGCGCGCAGGCTGGTCAGCAGGGTTTGCGAAGCGGCGTTCAGCGCAAAAGCGCGGATATCGGCCAAAGCGGCAGCGCCGCTGTGCGCCGTTTGCACCAGCCCCACGCGGATACGCGCCCGCGCCAGCAGCAAGGCCAGCGCCTTGCCCACCACACCAGCCCCACGGATACACACATCGATTGTCATGGGGTGATTGTAGGAGGCGGCACAATACCGCTTTGCCAGTCCCCTTGTGTAACCCCACCCTGCACCGTGCCATGCCCCCATACTCTGCCCAAGACAGCGACTTTCAGGCCCGCATCAGCCAGCTGTTTGTCTACCCCGTGAAATCCTGCGCGGCAGTAGAGGTGGGCGAGGCACGGCTTACCGAGACCGGGCTGGAATGGGACCGCACCTGGATGGTGGTGGATGAAAAATACGAGTTTGTTACCCAGCGCCAGTGGCCGCGTATGTGCCTGATCCAGCCGACCGTCAAACACAGCGAGATCCTGCTGCGCGCGCCTGGCATGCTAACGCTGCATATTGAGTTGTTTAAAGTAGAGATGCCCTGCCGCGCCAGCCTGTGGGGCCAAGACTGCGCGGCCTACGACATGGGCGAAGTAGCGGCGCAATGGATGACTGACTTTTTAATGCAAGAGCGCCCTGCACACCAACGCGCACAAAAGCTGCGCCTGCTGCGCGCCGATCCCGCGCAACCACGCAAATCCAGCACCACCTGGACAAAAGGGGTAGAGGCGCTGAACCAGTTTTCAGACGGCTACCCCATCTTGGTAACCAGCCAGGCCGCACTCCATGGTGTCAACCAACGCCTGATGGGGCAAGGCCATGCTGCGGTGACGATGCAGCGCTTTCGGCCCAACCTGGTGCTGGACGGCTTAGAAGCGCATGACGAAGACCGCACCGAACGCCTGCACATCGCAACCAGCGAAGGCCGCGTTGAACTGGCCTTGGTCAAGCCCTGCCCACGCTGCCCCATACCCAATGTGAATCCGCTCACGGGTGTGCCCAGCCCCGAGGTGGGCGACATACTGCAAACCTACCGTCAGGACGCGCGGCTAGACGGTGCCGTGAGCTTTGGCATGAATGCCATCATCCACTCTGGCTTTGAGCAGATACTGCGCGTGGGGCAGCCCGTGCATGGCAACTGGGCCTTTGCCTGATCCAAGTGGGGCTTGCTCACAGCTTGCTAGCCGCCCGGGGCGGTGTGCTGGTGTTCGTGCCATCCGAATCGCTGGATTGGTCAAAGTTGGAGTCCCCTTGGGACTCGCCCGTAGACTCCATTTGCATAACCTCAGTTTGCGGCAACTCGATAAAGCGAATCGGTCTGCGCGTACGCGGCGACATGGTGAGCAGCAGGCTTTTGAGTTTATCGACGATCTGCTCTGGATCATCCACATACTCATGCAAGATCACACTGGCAAAGTGAAACTGTAGCGTAATCTCGGGCTTGATACCCTCCAGTGGCATCAGCCCCAGAGCCACCAAACGGGCGGCCGCTTTGGTCACGCTGTTGCGCGCCGAGATACCCTCCAGGATCAGACCAAAATCGGCATCCCCCACCCGGCTGGCGGTGTCCACATCGCGCAGCACCCGGCGCAGCTTGAGTACGGCATTGAGCAGGCTTTTTTCTGCCGTAGGAGTGCCAAATTTGGCCAGAATTTGCGGGTAATTGACGATTCTGACCAATACGATGGCGGCATCCTCGCGGTGCGCCCGCGCGCGGATAATGGTTTGGCGCAAACGGTCTTCAAACATATGTACCGACAGCAAACCGGTGAGTGGGTCATGCGTGTACATGGCCTGCCTGCGGTTTTGTGCATCGTGGCGCTGATGCGAGCGCAGATGCAAGGCCACCATCAGTAAAAAGGATTCGATCAATAATACCCCCACCAATCCCCATTGCACCACCCACAGCATGCTGGTCAGGCCCACCGCCCGCAGCAAAATGATGATGGCCATGATTACCATGGGAAGATTCGCAGCGGCCACCCACTTGCCTATGGGGTCCCCCCGGTGCCAGGTTTTGACAGCTATCCACAGTCCCAACACCGCGCACGCCGTGACATACATACCGATCAAAGCCACGCCTGCATTGCGTGGCAAAGCGACAAAGGCCACGGCTACAGCCACACTGGCCGCCGACAGTGCAAGCATCGCCAGCGACCAGCGGCGCGAGAAGGCGGCAACGCCAGTGACGTGGTGTACAAAAAACAGCGATGCGCCGGACGTTAATACCCCCAGCACGGCCTGGGAGTTGTCGGCCCACAAAGGACTCGCGTCCCACAAGTATTGCGCCGCCAATCCGTTGTAGCAGGCGATGGCCACAATCACCATGCATACATACACACCATAGAGTGCATAGACACGGTCTCTGTAGGCATAGCCCTGCAAGGCACACACCAGCGCCATCAATACCAGCACGCCAAACACCAGACCCAGACCCAGATAACTCACCTGGGCATCGCTATTGGCCTGCGCCTCACTGGCCATGACAACAGGAATGTTGGCTGCCGTGCTGCCCTGAATTTGCAGATACAAAGTCTGCGTACCCTCGGGCAGACTCAAGCGAAACAGGGGATAGCGTGCACGCTCGGGCCAGTCCGCCACAGCGATGCGGTCGCCGGCCGACTGGACGGTGTAGCCCCCGGCACTATTGGGTTGGTACAGCGTGACCTTATCAATAAACGGCAGCGGCACGGACAGTACCCAAATACCCGAGACCGTAGAACTGCGCTGCACATCCAGCTTAACCCACAGTCGGTTGCTGGCGCTGAGGCGGTAAGTTTTGTCGCGCAATTCAGGCACAAAAACCGCCGGGCTCTGTGCAGCGGTAACTTCGCTAATACCCGCCGTCGTATTGGAAGTGAGCCACCACTGTGACTGCACACCCACATCGCGGGTGAAACCTGCGCTATCCAGCGTAACAGCGGCGTGGGACAGGAGGTGGCTGGCAAACAGGCACAGCAGGATAAGAAGGCGCAATACGCAAGTTCGCATACACTTGGGTGTCTAAATTGGAATTTTTATTATGAGCTTGAAGTGTGGCATTGTAGGCCTGCCCAACGTAGGTAAATCCACGCTGTTTAATGCGTTAACTAAAGCAGGCATTGCAGCGGAAAATTACCCCTTTTGTACTATTGAACCCAATGTGGGTATCGTGGAACTACCCGACGCACGCTTGCAACAGTTAGCCGACATTATCCACCCCGAGCGTATCGTGCCCGCCATCGTGGAGTTTGTCGACATCGCAGGTTTGGTGGCCGGTGCCAGCACGGGCGAGGGCTTGGGCAACAAGTTTTTAGAGCATATCCGCCAGACAGATGCCACCATCAATGTGGTGCGCTGCTTTGTAGACGATAACGTCATCCATGTCGCAGGCAAGGTAGACCCGATCTCCGACATCGAAGTGATCCAGACCGAGCTGTGCCTGGCCGATCTGGGCGCGGTAGAAAAAGCCCTGCACCGCGTAACGAAAATCGCCCGCTCGGGCGACAAAGAATCCATCAAACTGGTAGCCATTTTAGAGAAATGCCAAGCCGCGCTGAACGAAGCCAAGCCCGTGCGTACCTTGGACTTTAGCAAGGAAGAGTTGCCTCTCTTGCAGCAGTTCTTTTTGATCACCGCCAAGCCCGCCATGTTTGTGGCCAATGTGGCAGAAGACGGTTTTGAGAACAACCCGTTTCTAGATCGCCTGAAAACCTTCGCCGCCGCGCAAAACGCACCCGTAGTGGCCATCAGTGCCAAGATGGAAGCCGAGATGAGCGAGATGAGCGACGAAGATCGCCTGATGTTTTTGCAAGAGTTGGGCCAGACGGAGCCCGGCCTGAACCGCTTGATCCGCGCGGCCTTCAAGCTCCTGGGCCTGCAAACCTATTTCACCGCCGGCGTGAAAGAAGTGCGCGCCTGGACTATCCACGTAGGCGACACCGGCCCGCAAGCGGCTGGCGTGATCCACACCGACTTTGAAAAAGGCTATATCCGCGCGCAGACGATAGCGTTTGATGACTACATCCATTTCAAGGGTGAGCAAGGCGCTAAAGACGCGGGCAAGATGCGTGCTGAAGGCAAGGATTACATCGTCAAAGATGGCGATGTCATGAACTTTTTGTTCAGTAGTTGAGCTGTCAGTAGTTAGTTGGCAGCCTCAGCGTACCATCAGCTGCAAAGCCGCCAACGCCATAATCTTCGCGCTGTCCACCAGCTCCTGGATGCCCACATATTCATCCGGCTGGTGCGCCAAGTCCAGAATACCGGGGCCGTAGGCGATGCAGTCTTGCAGCTTGCCGCTGCGCACAATGTGCTTTTGGTCGTAGGTGCCGGGGCTGGAGATGTAGCTGGGCTGCCTGCCCAGCACCCGGGCGATGGCGCGGGCGGTGGCATCCACCACGGGTGCGTCTTGGGGCGTGGCGGTGGGCACAAAGCTCATGATCTCTTTGATATTGAAATCAAAACCCGGGCGGGTGCGCTGCAACTCGTGCAGCATATCCAGGATTTCGCGCTTCACGTCTTCCAAGTTTTCTTCGGCGATAAAGCGCCTATCCAGCACGGCGCGGCAACTGTGCGCCACCACGGGGGCAGGTAAATCTGCGGTGGGCCAGCCGCGCGCATCTACCGCATAGCGTTGCTCGATTTGCCCGCCGTGGATGCTGTTGATGTTGAGCGTGCTTACGCGCGCGCCGGGTGGCTCGACGGGCTCTTGGGTGTGGCGCAGCGCAAGTTTCGGGTTGAGCTGCGTCTCCAGCAAGTGGATGAAGGCACTCATGTGGTTGATGGCGCTGTCACCTAAAAAGGGCATGGAGCCGTGGGCAATGCGGCCCTTGGTCTCTACCTCGGCCCAGTACACGCCTCTGTGGCCCAGGCAGATGCGGTCTACGCCCAGCGGCTCGGGGATGATGACGTGGTGCACGCGTGGCTTGCTGAAGTAGCCGCGCTCGGCCAGATAGCCCACGCCGCTGAAGCCGCCCGACTCTTCGTCCACCGTGCCACTGATCTCCAGCACGCCGGGCAGTGGCAGGCCACTCTCGATCAGGGCCTCACAGGCGATCACGCTGCTGGCCAGGCCGCCCTTCATGTCGCAGGTGCCACG
>JAYVJV010000177.1:0-2171 GCA_043769005.1 Polaromonas sp.
TCAGATGGTTTGATGCCCCGGCACTTGGGGTGATTGGCTACGCGGCTGTCCTCCGTGGCGGTCTATGACCGCCGACTCCCCCTTTATGCCGCTACGCCACTCACCCCAAGCGCCGGGGCAGCGAGCATGGTGGGAGCGCAACGGTCAAGCGCCCACTACATCGAGCAGCGTTGCAGTACACAGGCTGTACCTCAACCATCTCAGCAAGATCCGGCGAGCGGTGCACTTAGCGCAGCGGCATAAAGGGGGAGGCGGCGGCCCTAGGCCGCCCCGGAGGACAGCCGCGTAGCTAAGTGCGCCGCTTGCCGGATCCTGTGATGACCTCGCGTGAACTTAGAAAAACCTTTGCAGCGGATCACAAACACCCAAAGCCCCAAGGTCTGGGATAATCGCCCCCATGAGCATTACGATCAAAGACGAAGCAGGCATTGCGGGCATGCGCATTGCGGGGCGACTGGCTGCCGAGGTGTTGGACTTTCTCACACCGCATATCGTGCCGGGGGTAACCACCAAGGCGCTGGACAAGATGGCGCTGGACTTCATTACCAATGTGCAGCAGTGCACCTCGGCCACGGTGGGCTACGCGCCGCCGGGTTATCCGCCGTTTCCGGGGGCTATTTGTGCCTCGGTTAACCATGTGGTGTGCCACGGCATGCCGAGCGATAAGGCGCTTAAAAAAGGCGACATCATCAATATCGATGTAACCGTCATCAAAGACGGCTGGCATGGCGACACCAGCCGCATGTACCTGGTGGGCGAGGTCTCGCCCTTTGCCAAACGCTTGTGCGCGCTGACCTACGAGGCCATGTGGCACGGCATCAGCAAAGTGAAGGCGGGTGCGCGGCTGGGTGATATTGGCGCTGCGATTCAAAAATTTGCCGAGAGCAATGGCTACAGCGTGGTGCGCGAGTTTTGCGGCCACGGTGTAGGGCGCAAGTTCCACGAAGAGCCGCAGGTGCTGCACTATGGCAAGGCCGGTACCGGCGAAGAGCTGGCACCGGGCATGATTTTCACCATCGAGCCGATGATCAACCTGGGCCGCAAAGATATCCGCGAGCTGGGCGATGGCTGGACGATTGTCACCAAAGACCATTCGCTGTCCGCGCAGTGGGAGCACAGCGTGCTGGTGACCGAGACGGGCTGGGAGATCATGACCCAGTCTGCCGGTACGCCGCCACCGCCCGCATTTGTCCACGCATAATTTACCCCGAGGTGCTATTGTATCAATAGCTGCTTACGCTATGTTTATATTGGCTAAAGAGCAATATCGCTTAAAAAAAGCAGAAGTTTTAGCCGCTGTAGATGCCACTGGCGCATCCAGCCGCAGCGTCAAGCGGCAGTTGCACCAGCTGTCCAGCGCCACCGACGAGGTGCTGCGCAGGCTGTGGACTGAGGCGGGTTTTGATGCCCACTTTGCACTGCTGGCCGTGGGCGGCTACGGGCGGGGCGAGCAGTTTCCTTACTCGGACGTAGACGTGCTCTTGCTGCTGCCCGATGGCGCATCGCCCGATACCGACACAGCATTAAAAACCCGCATTGAAGGCTTTATTGGTGCTTGCTGGGATGCAGGGCTGGAGATCGGCTCCAGCGTGCGCAGTGTGGCCGAGTGTCTGGCTGAAGCAGCGCAAGACATTACGGTGCAAACAAGCTTGCTAGAGTCGCGCCTGGTCACAGGGGACACCAAGCTGTACCAGCGCTTTGCCAAGGCCTTCACCGCCGCGCTCGATCCGCAGGCCTTCTACACCGCCAAAACGCTGGAGATGCGCCAGCGCCACGCCAAGTTTGAAGACACGCCCTATGCGCTGGAGCCCAACTGCAAAGAGTCGCCCGGTGGCCTGCGCGACCTGCAAATCATTCTGTGGGTGGCCAAGGCTGCTGGTTTGGGCAAAAGCTGGGACGCATTGGAGCGCAGCGGCCTGGCAACTAAGCTGGAGATCAAGCAGATCAAAGTGAACGAGGCCTTGCTCAGCCTGGTGCGCGCGCGTCTGCACATCGCGGCCAAGCGACGCGAAGACCGGCTGGTGTTTGATTTGCAGCATGTGGTGGCCGAGAGTTTTGGATTTACACAGGCCCCCACGCTACGCGCTAACGCTGCTGCGCTGCCCCCCGAGGGGGCCGCGCTTTCGCCTGGGGGCGGCCCGTCGGCGAAAGCCCCTCAACCTGGCGAAAGC
>JAYVJV010000178.1:0-30887 GCA_043769005.1 Polaromonas sp.
CACCGACGTAGGCGTTGATGGAGGCATTGAGCATCACCGAGATGCCCTGCCAGCGTTTAGGCGGATTGGAAATCGTTCTGCCGCCCAGACTCCTAGGTAGTCGAGCCAGTCGTCGGGGTCGATCCAGTAACGGGAAGAGCAGCGCGCGTAGTTGGCCGTGTTGCTCCACGAGCCACCGCGCAGCGCTGGAGATTTTGGCACCGCAAGATCAGCTATCGGCGTATGGATTAGCTTGGCTTTAGCGTCGTACTCGTTGTTTTGCCATTCCCACAGATTACCTGCCAAGTCATAAAGACCCACAGGGTTAGCAGGAAATACACCCACCGTACTTGCATGACCTATCTTGCTCTGATTGATATTGGCATTCAAGTGCGCACTTTTTTCGTTACCACCCCACGGCCACTCACGCTTATCGGCCGTAGTAAGACTTGCCGCACGGGCAGCACGCTCCCATTGCATCTCTGTGGGCAAACGCACTTGGTAGCCGTGTAGACCAGCAGCATCTAACGTGCTGCGTAGTTGTACCGAAAGCCAGCGTGCATAGGCCCGCGCCCCAAACCACTGCACCCGGCACACGGGGCGGCTGCCCCAAGCCAATTGCTGCTGCCATTCTTTAGGTGCCGCTTTGTATTCATCTTGTGTGTTGCGCCACCATTTTTCAGCGTTAAAGTCATCGGCGTTTACAAAGCAAGCGTATTGGTCTACTGTGGTGAGGTATCTGGCAACGAAGTAGTCTTTTTCAGCACCGCCGGGTATGCGTACGAAGCCAGCGATGGGTTCGATAGCGGCATCATGGTCTGTATGCCGTGTCTTTGGCAAATACAAGTTTGTGGAGTCGAAGCGCTCATCGGCACCTAAGGCTGAGCGTACATCAGCCGACAATACCCGGGTATGAAGCTGGTCTGTGTCATATAAAGTTGCACCCAGCTCGCCACCGTGGGCAACATCTTTTACCAAGTCCCAAAACGTCTCACTGTCGTCCCGTGCAATATGCGGCGCAAGATATTGCAAGCCGCGCAGCAGGCGGCGCTTGGCCTCGGGACGCTGCTGATCGCTTACGCTGGCTAGCCATTTTTTCAGGCGCTGGTGCAGTTCACTAGCGCTGCTGGCATCTAGCCGTTCGCCTGGCTTTAGCCCTACGTTGGTGGGTGCGCTCTGTTGCTCGCGCTGGGCGGTGGAGACCAGGGCGTTAAACAAAGTTTCAGCATCGCCTGCGCGGACAGGTCGTGGCGCAGGCGTTTTGGAATGCTCGGCTGGGCCATTAGCTGGTTCAGTGGGTGCTGTTGGAATCTCGGTTTGGCTTGCCCCACCCATATGGGCAGGGGCTGTGTGCATCCCTGCATCCGTAGCGGCGTGGCTGCGCGGTTTTCCGCCTGCATCGTCCGCCACGGCTGGTGTGGGCATGATGTCCAAATCCATCAGGTCTAGCGCACTTGCACCGTCCTGGGTGAGCAAGCTGTAGTATTCGCGCGAATACCGCTCAGAAAAAGTTGCGGATCTAATGTCGCTGGCTTTAAGGCTGGCAAACAGGCGCAATGGGTCAAATACATGGCGTTGGGCAGCGCGGTGCTCTACCAAGCGTTGGGCTATGGGCAGATAAATTTGCTGGGCTTTATAACGTGCCTTTGCCTCGATGCCGCCAATCATCAACACCGCTTTTTCGTACGACTCGGGCGGTAGTGATTCTTGTTTGGCGAGTAGTTGCTTGTCGTAGCCTATGGCGGCCCAACGCCACAGGTCCAGGTCAGACGTAATTTGATTTAAGGTCTCGTCATTGAACGCATCCAGCACTTCCTCAAAACCCACACGGGTACGCCGAAAGGTGCGGTACAGGTCGGGATGAAAAAGCTGTAGCAGCAAAAATGCCATCAGCAGGCGCGGATCAATTGTGCCGTTGACCTGGAGTTTGTCTATGCGCCCACGCTTGTCCAGCACATCGAGCACTTGGTGCAGCAGCTCAACGATACGAATGAGTTTGCGCGGCACAAAGGCATCAAAACTGCTGACGACCAAATGGGCTAAACACGGCTTGACAGTGGTGGCAGCGCCTAACCAAGTGCGTTGGGCGATCCATTGGCTGCGTTGACTGTTGCGGTTGTAAGCATAGAAAGGTAATGCTTTTACGCGCTCCTCCAGCAAGCCCTTCTCGTAGCGCTGCATAAAGTCCAGCGCTTGCTGGCGGGTGAGCGCTGGCAGGCGAAACGGCAGGTGAACGATTTTCTCCAGGTACTCAAACCCTGTGATGGGCATCTCAGGCTTTTTGCCCGCCAATGCGTAGTCTTTGTAGCGGTGGCCTATGCCCCGCTCTACCACTTCTTCGTCTAGCGCCAGTACAAAGGCAAAGCTTTCGGCGTTGAAGATGGTTTTGATGAGATCTAGCGTCTCCACCGCTTTTTCGGGCAGGCAACGGTCTAGGTCGTCGATGAAGATGACAAAGTTGATGCGGATGTCGTGGTCTATTTTGTAGTCGGGGTGGGTGTAGGCGTGGCGCTGCGGGCGGGTGATGTGTTTGAGGATGTCATGGATTTCATAAAACGCACGGCCATTGTCTTGGTAGTCAAAATCCTTGGCGTTCTTTTTGGCGGGTTTTTTGTCTTTGCCCAGATGGGTTGCCAACGCGCCAGCCACGGCTAAGGCTGCTGCTGCACCTGTGGGGTCAGCTAGCGAGAGGCTGGCTTTGACTCCTTGCCACAGTTTTTCTACGCCTGAAACTATTGCCGGCATGGCAACCACCAACTGGTCGCCCGCTTTGTTCATGGCCTGTTTGGTTTTTGCGTCCAGACCTTGGGAGAGCGCAAGGTAGCGGTTCAAGTCGGCCAGAATATGCAGTAACAATGGCACCAGCAGATGGGACTCATGTTCGTATTTCCAGGGCTGAAAGAACACGGGCACGGTCAAGTCCATGCCGCTATCGGCTTTGTGGGCGGTAATACGCTCGTGGGCCACGGCTTCTGCTTTACGTTGGATAAGCTGGAGTAGGCGAGATTTACCTGCACCCCATTCACCAAAGATGCCCACTACCAGTGGGTCGTCGCCCAGTAGTTTGGACACATCACCCGATTTGGTAGCCGCAGCATCTTTGTTGAGCGCTGCAAGCACCCGCGCCCATAGCGTATCCGCGTAGTCGCCATAGCCCAGATAGTCGCCGTCCGGCGGCGAAGTTGTCTCACCCATTGTTGTCTCCACCCTGTGTGTAAGCTAACACTGTAACCGAGTGTGGGTTAGGCCAATTTCAGCACAGGGCAAGCGCTGGCAAGAGCAGGTCGATGGTGTACTCAGCGTAGCGGCATAAAGGCGGAGGCTGCGGCCCTAGGCCGCAACGGGGGACAGCCGCGCAGCTGAATACGCCATCGGCCTGCTCCCGTACAAAACAAGGGCAAGAAACCGAAGGAATGTGTTTACTCCACCGTCACACTCTTCGCCAAATTACGCGGCTTGTCCACATCCGTGCCTCGCGCACACGCCGTGTGGTACGCCAGCAATTGCAGCGGCACCACATGCAGGATGGGCGAGAGCGCGCCGTAGTGCTCGGGCATGCGGATGACGTGGATGCCTTCGGCGTTTTCGATATGCGTGTCGGCATCGGCCAGCACGTACAGTACGCCGCCCCTGGCGCGCACTTCCTGCATATTGCTTTTGAGCTTTTCCAGCAGCGCATCATTGGGGGCTACGGTCACTACCGGCATCTCGCTGGTCACTAGCGCCAGCGGGCCGTGCTTGAGCTCGCCTGCGGCGTAGGCCTCGGCGTGGATGTAGGTGATTTCTTTGAGCTTCAATGCACCTTCCAGCGCAATAGGGAAGTGCAAGCCGCGGCCCAGGAAGAGGGCGTTTTCGTATTTGGCAAATTGCTCGGCCCAGGCGATGATTTGTGGCTCCAGGGCCAGCACGCTTTGCAGTGCCACGGGCAGGTGGCGCATGGCGGCCAGGTAGTCATACTCTTGCTTCTCTGTCAGGCGGCCCTTGGTTTGGGCCAACGCCAGCGTGAGCAAGAACAGGCCTGCTAACTGCGTCGTAAACGCCTTGGTGGAGGCCACGCCAATCTCTACACCCGCGCGGGTGATGTAGGCGTGCTTGCATTCGCGCACCATGGCGCTGGTGGCGACGTTGCAGATGGTGAGGGTGTGCTCCATGCCCTGCGCGCGCGCGTGCTTGAGGGCGGCCAGCGTGTCAGCCGTCTCGCCGGATTGGGTGATGGTGACCACCAAGGTGTTGGGGTTGGGCACAGAGTCGCGGTAGCGATACTCGCTGGCAATCTCGACCTGGCAGGGGATTTTGGCAATCGATTCCAGCCAGTACTTGGCCACGCTGCCGCTGTAGTAGCTGGTGCCACAGGCCAATATCAGCACGTTGTCAATCGCTTTAAAGGTGTTGAAAGCGCCCTCGCCGGGGCGGGGGGTGGCACCGTCAAACAGCTCGGGCGTGATGCTCACCACGCCCTCCAGCGTGTCGCCAATGGCGCGCGGCTGCTCGAAGATTTCTTTCTGCATGTAGTGGCGGTACGGGCCCAGCTCGGCTGCGCCGCTGTGGGCGTGCACGGTTTTGACTTCGCGCTGCGCGGGTTTGCCGTCACTGCCGACGATCCAGTGTTTGCCTAATTGCACATCAACGATGTCGCCTTCTTCCAGATAGACGATTTGATCGGTCACGCCAGCCAGCGCCATGGCATCGCTGGCCAAGAAGTTCTCGCCTTTGCCCACACCCAGAATCAGCGGCGAACCAGCGCGTGCACCAATCACGCGGTGTGGCTCGTCTTTATGGAACACACCCAGTGCGTAAGCTCCGTGCAGTTGCGCAATGGCGGCTTTGACGGCTTCAAAAATATCACCGTCGTACAGGCTGTCCACTAGGTGCGCGATGACTTCGGTGTCGGTCTGGCTGACAAACACATAGCCCTTGGCTTGCAGGGCCTTGCGCAACTGCTCGTGGTTTTCGATGATGCCGTTGTGCACCAAGGCTACCTTGCCGGGCTTGTCGCCCGCGTCGCCCGTGCCGTGGCTGAAGTGCGGGTGGGCGTTGTGCACGGCCGGCGCGCCGTGCGTGGCCCAGCGGGTGTGGGCGATGCCGGTATGGCCCTCAAATGCACGGCCAGCGCTTTGGTCGGCGGCTATTTGCGCATCCAGTTCGGCCACGCGGCTGGTGGTGCGGGCTCTTTTCAACCCCCCAGCGTGCACGGCCACGCCGCAGGAGTCATAACCCCGGTATTCCAGGCGCTGCAGGCCTTGGACGAGGATGGGAACGATATTGCGGGTAGAAACCGCGCCGACGATGCCGCACATAGAAGACTCCTTGCTGTTGAGGTGGGCTGCGCTGCCCTTGCAGGCAGGCAACTGGGTTGGATGGTATGCCTGGCGTAGAAAAATTGTTGATTAAAATTAATATTTATTTGGAATAAAATTTCAAATAATATAATATACAAATATTTATTTCATTTTTAACAAGTTTATGGAATTATTAAACTCAACTTTAGAACTGGATGCAGTCGATTTAAAAATCCTGGATCAACTGCAAACCGATGCCAGCCAAAGCAACCAGGCGCTGGCCGAGCGCGTGCACGTCTCGCCACCCACCTGCCTGCGCCGCGTCAAACGCCTGACCGAGGCGGGGCTGATCGAGCGGCAGATTGCTATCTTGAGTGCCGACAAACTCAAGCCCTTGATTGGCCACGGCCTGACTGCCATTGTGGAAGTCACGCTGACGCAGCAAAACGCAGAAGCGCTGCACGCATTTGAAGCGCGCATCGCGCCCGAGGCAGCGGTACAGCAGTGCTACCGCGTCAGCTCTGGGCCCGACTTTGTGCTGATCGTCCAGGTGCGGGGCATGGACGACTACCTGGCCTTGGTGCAGCGGGTGTTTACCAGTGACGCGCAGGTGCGCAATGTGAAAGCCTTCTTTAGTGTGCTGCGCAGCAAGTTTGAGCCCAAGCTGTCGCTTAAATAACAGGTAAATAAGGCTGTAGACCAATAAAATATAGTGTAAGCAGCTACTGAATTTATAGCTACTATCCCACTGCACCACGCCCCATCTACACACAACGCAAGGCCTTGCAGGGCATCGCACCTCCCTCCAGCGACCATTGACCAACGACATCCATCCATGCCCAGCACACCTTTTACCCGCCCCACCGCTATCTTGCTGCTGCTGGGCTTGGGCATCTGCTTTGGTGCCAACCATGTAGCGGCAAGGGTAGCGTTTGACAATGGGGTGGGCATCACTACCGCCATCCTCGCGCGCTCGGGGCTGACGGCGCTGGTGTTGTTGGCCGTGATTGCCTGGCAGCGGGTGCGTATCCCGGCCACGCGCCCGCACATCGGCTGGGTGTTGCTCTCAGGCGGCTTGATTGCACTACAAAGCCTGTGCCTGTACTCTGCTGTGGCGCGCATTCCAGTGGCGCTGGCGCTGCTGGTCTTTAACACCATGCCGGTGGTGTATGCCCTGCTGACCTGGGCGCTGGGTGGCAAGCGCCCCACTGGCAGGGCAGTGCTGTACATGGGGGTGATTTTGCTGGGCCTGGCGCTGGCGCTGGATACCTGGGCGCGGCTGCAAGGCCATGGGCCATTGCAACCGGGCTTTGCCTTGGGGGTAGGCTTTGCCTTTGCCGCTGCCGTGCTGATCTCCAGCGCCCTGTGGGTTACCGAAAACCGCATGCCCACCGTGCCCGGTGTGCTGCGCAGCCAGTGGGCCATGTCTTTGGTGTTTGTCTGCATGCTGGCTGTGGGCCAAACGCAGCTACTGCCCGGCGGCATGGCCTGGCCGCACAATGCGCTGGGCTGGTGGGGTTTGGCGGGGCTGGTGGCCTGCTACGGCACGGCGTTTTCGCTGTGGTTTATCTGGCTGGCGCGGCTGGACATGGCACGCAACGCCAGCGCCATGAACATCGAACCAGTGGCCGCTTTGGTGCTGGCCTGGGTTTTCCTGGGACAAAGTTTGACCGCGTCGCAACTGCTTGGGGCGCTGGTGGTGGTGACGGGGATTGTGCTGTTGGCACGCTTGCCAACAGCCTAGCTGCCAGGGTCGCAGGTGCGTCAGTTTTCGCGGTTGAAGGTTCACAGCCCACTGCGCTGGGTGTCTGTATAGGGGTGGCTAAATTCACCGTCCAATAACACCATCAAAGGCGCAATGCTTTGCGACCAAGCTGGTCGTGGGTTTGTTTCTACTTCCAGGTAGGCGTTGCGCACCATGGCTAGCATCTCCGCCCGTGTGGCATGGGTGTGTCGCAGGGGCAGACCGGGAAACCAGCGCTGTCCGACCTGCTCTTCTTCATGCAACTGCACAATGCAGTGATGGCGGGTATCCGCCTGAATGTGCTGCCACAGCGCACGCAGCGCCGGTGCGGGGCCTTCTAAAAACTGAATATTGAGCCGTTTCTCGGTGATCAATGCACCGGTGATGCCCTTGGTCTGGTTTTTCAGCATGGCGGCTTGATGGATATCCTGAAGACCTTTACGCGTTAAGGTGGGTGCGCTGATGCTGCAATACATCAGGCGTAGCAGGGCCTCTGGCGCTGCGGTTGGGGCAGGAGGGGCGGCACTTTTTACCATGGGATGGGATTATGCAGCGCTGGCCATCAGCTTAAGAGAGCCCGTGAAGTACAGCGATGTCAGGTCGCCGCACAGATGGATCTGGTCAGGCGCACTGGTGCGGCTTTGCAACTGCTCAAAGGTCAGCGCCCCAGCACTCAGCACGCGCAGCAGCGCCAGATGCCGCATTTCCAGCACCTGTGGGTCGACCGGCGGGAAACGGCGCAACTGAAGTGACGCGTTGCCCATGCTAGAGGGCAACGCCGTGGGAGCCAATGGCACAGTTTGGCCGTAGTACCACAGCAAATGGTGCACGGTAGTGGTTGCGAAATCATCGCTGGCGGGTGGCTCGGTGCTGGCGGCCATCTCGATCCAGACCAGTGCATGCGGCTCGACATAGGGGGTATGAAGGCGTACCCATACGCGTTGCTGGGCTTGGTCTAAAACTGCCACCAGGCCTTGGGGGCTATTGATGTGCACGAGCAAAGGGTAGGTGTTTGCATGTTCAGTCCACAGTGCCTGGGCCACGGCGGCGTGGCTACCGCCAAAGCTGGAAAAAATGGCGGGTAACTGCGGCGGTTGCATCGGGTTAACACAGGCTTCAAAATGGGCTTTACAAGCAGCCTCCCACGTCAGCGCCAGGCTTTCACGTTTGTAGGGGCCTTGGGTGGTGTAGCTGCGGGCTGGAAACGGCCGCAGTTCAGAGTCACTCAAGCTATTGGCGAGGCCAGCAGAGAGCAGACGTGAGTCGATGCTGCTGTGAGGCGCAGAGCTACCAGCATTGCGGCCTACCAGACTGCGAAGTAATTTTTTTAACATGCAAAATTGAAAACGACAGGCGTTACAAAACGTACACGTTCTATTATCGCCAATCTGTGAAAAAAATCACGTCGAAGTGCAAAAAAACAATGAAATACGGGGGCTTAAATCCCCCGTATTTCTCAATTCACAGGAGTAGTGCAAGCAGTTAGGTACCGGAGGCCTCGGCCATCAAGAGCACCATTGACAAAATGACGATGCGGCCATAGCCCTGCACGATAGCGCCGACTTCAGAAAGCACCTTGAGTTGCTGTGCCAGAGTTTGGCGTGTCATGCCAAGCATGGACGAGAGTGCATCATGCGAGATGATGATATCTTTGCGTGCCTGGGTCGAGCGGGTGTCATCCTGGTGTGCCAACAGCACTAGACGGCGCGCTGTGCGAGCACGCGCTGAGCGCATGCTGAAATCCTCTACCAAGCCCAGGAGCATGCGAGTGCGGGCACTGAGCAACTCCACTACGTGGCGGGTAAAGCTGGCATCCTTCATCAACTCGGCCATAGCCTCGGGCTCGACAATCAATACCTCAGAAACGCCGACACTGCGGACATCACGTTCGCGCGAGGCGCCGTCCAGGATCGCCAGTTCACCAAACCATTGGCCTGGGTGAACCAAAGTCAACAGTGCTTCGCGACCAGCCGCGCTGGTGGAAGTAACTTTGAGTGAGCCATCGATCAGCAGCATCAAACCATCGCGGCGTTTGCGTACCGACTGGCCTTGGGTCATGGCCAGCTGGCCGTCGCGCAGCACAATGTTGCGTGAAGCGCGAATCAGCGCAGTCTGATGTGCAGCACCCAAACTTGCAAACCAGCGGTTGCTGGTCACCACTTTGGGCAGCGCATCGACGGAGGGCGTGGGGGATACTTGCATGATATTAAACTTCCTAACGATGGTTATGCTAACGGGCAATCGCACCACAAAAACGGTGGTTGCACTCTAATTTTCAAACTTCCTGTTTCTGATGCTAGCGAGCAAAGTCGCTAAATATGCGGTTGAGGGGCTAATTTTCTTTCTGACCCTTGTTTAAGCCTAGACGTTCCTTTGAATGTCGTAAAAAGCCAAACTCCAGTGATATTTTTCTAACAAAGAATGTTTCCAGCATAAAACGTGCATTCATGCTTTATTCACTAAATTGGTTTTATTTCTGTTTTTTCGTGGGACGGTGCCAACCCTCCAGGCTCACTTGCTTGCCGCGCGCCACATTCAAAGTGCCTGCGGGTGTGTCTTTGGTGATGGTGGAGCCGCCGCCCACCGTGCTGCCTTTGCCGATGGTCACGGGGGCCACCAATACACAGTTGCTGCCAATGTGCACGTCGTCTTCAATGATGGTTTGGTGCTTGTTGATGCCATCGTAGTTGGCGGTAATGCTGCCCGCGCCGTAGTTGACGCGTGCCCCCACTGTGGCATCGCCCAGGTAGGCCAGGTGGTTGGCCTTGGAGCCTTGTGCCATGGTGGTGTTTTTCACCTCGACAAAGTTGCCAATGTGCACCTCCTTGCCTAACTGCGCGCCGGGGCGCAGCCGTGCAAAGGGGCCAATCAACGCACCAGCACCCACAGATACCCCCAGCTTTTCGCCGTCAATATGGGTAAAGGGGTGAATCACCGCGCCTGCGGCAATACTGGTGTTGGCAATATGGCAATGTGCACCGATTTTCACATCATCACCTAGCGAAACCACGCCTTCAAAGACGCAGTTCACGTCGATACTTACATCTTGCCCGCAGGTCAAACTGCCGCGCACGTCGATACGCTGTGCATCGGCCAGGCGCACGCCTTGCTCCATCAGGCGATGGGCATGGCGTTTTTGGAATTCGCGCTCAAGCTCTTGCAATTGCACTGGGCTATTCACACCCGCCACTTGCACTGCGTCGTTGGTTTTCACCGCTACCACCTGCGTACCTGCAGCCACGGCATGTTTGACGACATCGGTGAGGTAAAACTCCTGTTGTGCGTTGTGGTTATCCAGCAGGGAGAGGTATTTTTTCAGCAGCGCGGTAGGCGCAGCCATGATGCCACTGTAGGTTTCCTGGATGGCGCGCTGCTCGGGTGTCGCGTCTTTTTGCTCGATGATGGCCTGAACCGCCGCGCCCTTGCGCAGAATGCGGCCATAGCCGGTAGGGTCGGCCAGGTCGATGGTGAGCAGGGCAATCTGCTGACCCGCGCAGGCCTGCACGAGAGCCTGTAGAGTCTCCAGCTGGGTGAGTGGAACGTCGCCCGAGAGGATCAAAGTCACTCCATCGCCAGGGAGAACCGGGGCAGCCTGCTGCACGGCGTGGCCGGTGCCCAATTGCGGCTCCTGCGTTACAAATTTCAGGCTAAAACTGCTGCCAGAGCCCGTGTATGTTGCGCAAGCAGCTATGACTTGTGTAGCGCCATGGCCCGTAATGGCAACCATGCTGCGCGGCTGCAAGCCGCCTGCCGTGTCAATCACATGGTGCAGCAATGCGCGCCCGGCCAGTTTGTGCAACACTTTAGGGGTTTTACTTTTCATGCGGGTACCCTTACCCGCAGCCATGATGACTATATCTATGTTCATATCTCGCCTGCACTCCTGGGTACTGATTATGCTGGTAATGGCGTTATTGCCAGCCTGTAGCGCTATCAAAATTGCCTATAACCAAGCGCCCGACCTGACGTACTGGTGGCTTGACAGCTATGTTGACTTTAACAGCCAGCAAACCCCCAAGGCGCGCGACGAAATCGCCCGTCTGTTTGCCTGGCACCGCAGCAGTGAGCTGCCCAAGGCGGCAGCCCTGCTGTACAAAGCCCAAACGCAGCTGCATGGCAGCATGACGCCTGCGCAGGCGTGTGAAATCTACGGCCAAGGGCGCAGTTTGGTCGAGGCCATTGCCGACAAAGCTTTGCCTACCATCGCCGAACTGGCACCCAGCCTGACTACTGAGCAATTGCAGCATTTAGAGCGTAAATACGAAAAAAACAACGAGGAAAGCCTGCGGGAGAGCCAAAAGGGCACGGCTGAGGAACGCTCTGCCAGGCGCCTCAAGCAGGGTATCGAGCGCAGCGAAATGCTCTATGGCAAGCTTGATGAGCCGCAGCTTGCAGCCGTCAAGCGTGCTATTCAAGCATCCAGTTTTGACGTGGAACTCAACCGCAAAGAGCGACGGCGCAGGCAGCAAGATGCGCTGGAAACGCTGGGTAAGGTGGCTAATGAAAAGGCCAGTCCACAGCAGGCGCAGGCACTGCTGCGCGACTACATGAACCGCGTGACCTCTTCACCCGACCCGCTCTACCGGGCCTATGCCAACAGCATGCTCAAAGAAGGCTGTGCGTTGTTTGCGGCGGTACATGCCAGCACCACGCATGAGCAGCGCCACAAAGCCGTGCAAACCCTCAAAGGCTATGAGGCAGACCTGCGCGTGCTGGTTGCGCAAAAGTAATTGCTAAAAATACATAGATGCTCATGACCTGAATGCATGTGCTGGAACCGAATTAGCGATTCCTGACACCACTTTCCACATGCCCGGCAGGGACATGGTCGGCGGCGGACTGCACATGGCCGGTTTGGTCGTCAAAGAAAAAATCGGGCTCAAATTCACGCAAAAATTCGCCCTTGGGCAGCCCGCCCAAAAACATGGCCTGGTCTACCTCAATGTTCCAGTCCATCAGGGTACGGATGGCCCGCTCATGCGCAGGCGTGCTGCGGGCTGTGACCAGGGCGGTGCGGATGCGCATCTGCGGTGTGCTCTCGCTTTGCAGGCGGTGCAGGGCTTCTAGCAGGGGCTTGAAGGGGCCTGGGGGCAAGGGCTGGGCATGTTTTTTAGCTTCATGCTTTTGGAAGGCCTCCAGGCCGGACTTTTGGTACACGCGCTCGGCCTCGTCGCTAAACAGCACGGCATCGCCGTCAAACGCAATGCGCACTTCCTTAGGAAAGCTGTCCCCCGCTTGCACCGATCGGGTGGCGACCGTGGCGGCGGCAAAACCATTGGCCAAGGCGGCGCGCACGTCCTCGGACTTGGCAGACAAAAACAAATTGGCATTCAGCGGTCGCAAATAGCGCCAGGGCGACTCGCCCCGCGTAAAGGTGCAGCGCTTGATGGACAGCTTGTAATGCTCGGCGCTGCGCATGACGCGCAGGCCACTGACCGGATCGTTACGCGAGAGGATCACCACCTCCACCCGCTGCGCTTCGGGGGTGTTGAAAGCCAGCAGCTTCTTAATCAACGAGAAGGCCACGCCCGGCTTGGCGGGCTCCTCCACACGGTCTAGCTGGTGGCGGATATAGGCCTTGTCGTCCCCCTGCTCGAAGACTTTGTTTTCTTCCTCAAAGTCAAACAGCGCCCGCGAGGAGATGGCGACGACGAGTTGGCCTTGGAGACTGGCCGTCACATTAATCTCCCAGACATAGTTCGAGCGCCGCCGGGCCGCCCCAAGGCGCGAGGGCCCCCATGGGGGGCAGCGCAGTACACGCAGTGACAAGCGTGGGGGTAATATCGAGCGCCGCCGGGCCGCCCCAAGGTGCGAGGGCCCCCATGGGGGGCAGCGCAGTACACGCAGTGACAAGCGTGGGGGCTATTGCTCATTTAACTAGTTGGTTGAGCTGGATGATTGGCAGCAGCACGGCCAGCACGATCAGCATGACCACCACGCCCATGGCAACGATCAGCAGCGGCTCCAAAATGGTGGCCAGTGCCACGGCGCGGCGCTGTACCTCGCCGCTCAGCTGCTTGGCGGCGCGTTGCAGCATCAGGGGCAAGGTGCCGGTTTGCTCGCCCAGGCGGGCAAACATGCTTAGGATGCCGGGAAAGCGCTTTTTTTGCGCCAAGGCATTGGCCAAGGGCGCGCCCTCGCGCACCAGCACCAGCGCGTCTTGCGCGTCAGCGCGCAGCGACCGATTGTTCAGCGTGTCCGCCGCCGCTTGCAGGGCTTTGAGGATGGGCACTCCCGCACCAGCCAGCATGGCCAGGGTGGAGGCAAAACGCGCCGCGTTGTAGCCGCGTGCCAGACGGCCAATGATGGGCAGGTTAAGAAATGCAGAATCTATTTTGATGCGAAATTCGGGAATTCGCCTTATATATACTGCGCAAACAGCTAGCAAAATAATAGTAGCTAACATATACCAACCATAGTTACGCACCATGGCGCTCACGCCCATCATGATTTGCGTGAGCAGGGGTAGGGCGCGTTTGCTGCTGGCAAACACCGTGGCCACTTGCGGCACCACATAGCCCACCAAAAACAACACTATGACAAAGGCCACCAGGGTGACGATGGCCGGGTACAACGCTGCGCCGATCAGCTTGGATCGCAAGGCCTGGCGCTCTTCCAGGTCGTCAGCGAGTTTTTCCAGCACCAGCCCCAAGTTGCCCGAGGCTTCGCCCGCACCAATCACGGCGCAGTAAATGTCGTCAAACTCACCGGGATGCTGACCCAGCGCTTTGGCAAAGCTGGATCCAGCGTTGACCTCGGCGCGCAGCGCAGCTACCAGGTTGCGCTGCTTGTCGTCTTCGGCCTCGTCGGCCAAGGCGGTGAGGGCCCGCTCCAGGGGAAGCCCGGCAGACACCAGGCCCGCTACCTGGCGCGTCCACACGGCCAGAGTGGTGGAGTTAAAGACATGGCCACCAAACAGGGTGATGTTCCAGCTACCGCTTTTGCCGCCAGGGTTGCCCACTACTTCAACTGCCATCGGCACCAGGGCCTGCGCACGCAGCAGGCTGCGGGCCGACTTGGCGCTGTCGGCCTCGATCACGCCCTTGCGGGTGCTGCCTTGCGCGTCCAGCGCTTCAAATTGGTAGGCGGGCATGGGCTAGTGGGTAGAGTCGCGTGTCAAAGCTCAATCGCGCGTCACGCGCACTACTTCTTCGCGGCTGGTGATGCCCTGGGCAATCAAACGCTCGCCGTCGTCACGCATCAGGGTCATGCCGGCTTTGAGGGCTGCGGCGCGGATGTCGGCCTCGGAGGTTTGGTTGTGGATCATGGCGCGGATCGCGTCGTTGCTGGAGAGCAGCTCAAACACGCCCATGCGGCCCTGGTAGCCCATCTGGTTGCACTTGGTACAACCCGCACCCTTGCATTCAGTACACAGTTTGCGCACCAGGCGCTGGGCCAACACGCCGAGTAAAGAAGAACTGAGCAAGAAAGGTTCTACGCCCATATCCGTCAAACGCGTAATGGCACTGGCCGCATCGTTGGTGTGCAGTGTGGCCAGCACCAGGTGCCCCGTGAGCGAGGCTTGAATGGCAATCTGCGCCGTTTCAAAATCGCGGATCTCGCCGATCATGATCACGTCTGGGTCTTGCCTGAGAATGGCGCGCAGCGCCTTGGCAAAGGTCAGATCAATTTTGGCATTCACCTGGGTTTGCCCCACGCCTGCCAACTCGTATTCAATCGGGTCTTCCACCGTCATGATGTTGGTTTGGCTGGCATCTATCTTGCCCAAGGCGGCGTACAGCGTGGTGGTTTTGCCCGAGCCCGTGGGGCCGGTGACCAAAATAATGCCGTGGGGCTGGCTGATCAGGTGTTCAAACTGGCTGAGCACATGGCCCTGCATGCCCACCGCTTCCAGCGTGAGTTTGTTGCTCGATTTGTCCAAGAGGCGTAGCACGGCGCGCTCGCCATGCGCGCTGGGGAGGGTGCTCACGCGCACATCCACCGCGCGGGTGCCAATGCGCAGGCTGATGCGGCCGTCTTGGGGCAAACGTTTCTCGGAAATGTCCAGCTCGGCCATGATTTTCAGGCGCGAGATCAGCGCGGCATGCAAGGCCCGGTTGGGTTGCACCACTTCGCGCAGCGTGCCGTCCACCCGAAAGCGCACCGCACTGTGGCGCTCATAGGGCTCAATGTGAATATCGCTGGCCCCATCGCGCGCCGCCTGCGTGAGCAGGGCGTTGAGCATGCGGATGATGGGTGCGTCGTCCGAGGTCTCCAGCAGGTCTTCCACGGCAGGGAGTTCTTGCATCATGCGCGAGAGGTCGGCATCGGTCTGTACCTCGCTCACCACAGTGGCGGCGCTGGACTCGCCCTGCGCATAGGCCGCGCTGGTGCGTTGCATCAGCGCGTCAGCCGCTATCGACTCTATTGCCAATGGCGCGCTCTGCCCATATTTGCGCAGCACCTCGGCCACCGCGCTGCGCGGTGAGGCCGGATGCAACCACAGCGTGAGCGCATTGCCGTCGTCTTGCAGCAGCACCTGCTGCGTACGCGCAAAGGCATAGGGTAGGGGGTATCTCACGGGCGGGCTCTCTCGGCGGGGGTGCCAGGCGTGGCAGGCGACTGACCGGGCAGAGACAGTGTGGAGGTCGAACGCAGTAGCGGCAGGATGGCTGCGCCATCAATCGGCAGCATCGGGTTGGGCAAGGGTTGCGCTTCGCTTTGCAGGTTGCGCATCTGGTCGTAGCGGTCCAGGGACAGACTCTCAATGGCTCGTGCATCGCGTACCACCACGGGACGCAAAAAGACCATCAGGTTGGTTTTTTTGCGGGTACGTGATTGGCTTTTGAACAGATTGCCAAAGAAGGGTACATCGCCCAAGACGGGCACTTTTTCTTCGCCATTGCTCGATTCGTCTTGCAGCAAACCACCAATTACCACGATACCACCGTCCTCGACCAGAATGCTCGATTCGATCGAGCGCTTATTGGTAATCAAACCAGAGGCGGAAGCACGCGACGCGGGGTCAACGCTGGATACCTCCTGGAATATTTGCATTTTGATCGTACCGTTCTCGCTGATCTGGGGTTTGACCCGCAGCGTCAAGCCCACGTCTTTGCGCTCAATCGTTTGAAACGGATTGACCGATCCGTTGCTGCCAGCGCCGGTGTTGGTGAATTGCCCGGTGACAAAGGGCACGTTTTGACCAATGACGATTTTGGCTTCTTCATTGTCCAGTGTGAGCAAGTTGGGTGTGGACAGCACGTTACCATCACCAGATGTCTGCAAAAAATTGGCCAACAAACCCAGCACATAGGTGCCACCCAAATCACGCACCAGGCCAAAGTTAAAGCCTTTGCCAGGGGCTACGGTGCCACCGCTAGCCCCTGCGCCCAGGCTAATGATGTTGCTGCCGCCTGCACCAAAATTAGTGCCTAAAACGCCCAAGTTTTTGTCTCCCTTGTTGCCCAGCACGTTCTGCCATTGAATGCCAAACTCTGCTGCTTTGTCGGAGTTGACTTCTGCAATCAAGCTCTCAACGTAGACTTGCGCGCGCCGGGTATCCAGCATGTCAATCACGGCGCGCATCTGGCGATACTGTGGTTCGGGAGCGGTAATGATGAGCGAGTTGGTGGAGGGGTCGGCCTGCACTTGCCCGCCGGTGCTGGGTGGGCCAGAGGGCGTGGTGGGCGCAGTGGCGGCGTTGGCCCCGGCAGGTCGTGCTGCCGCAGGGGCTGGGCTGCTGCCAGGCGCAGCAGCAGCGCCGCCTGGCCGCGCATCGCTGGCCATGGCGGCGCGCAGAGTAGCGGCCAGTTGCACAGCATCGGCATTTTTCAAGTGCACCACATAAATGTTGCCCGCATCGCCATTGCCACTGCGAGTGGCGGCGGGCTGGTCGAGCTTGTCGATCAGTGATTTGATCAAATTGACTTTGGCTGGGTTGGACGCGCGGATGATGACGGCGTTGGAGCGCGTTTCGGCCAGAATCGCTGAGCGAAACGATGTGTCGGCCTGGCCTTGCGTCGCACCCGGCCCGCCTGACTCGCTCAGTCGAATCAGTAGGGGAACCAGGTCGGTAGCGAGCGCGTTTTTGAGTGGAACAATTTCCAAATCAGTGGCGGTAGACACATCTAGCGCAGCGATGATGCGCGAAAGGCGCTGCATGTTATCGGCGTAGTCGGTGATGATGAGCGAGTTGTTGCCGGGGTTGACGTTGATGGTGTTGTTGGGGCTGATCAGGGGGCGCAGCACGGGCACCAGATTGTTGGCCGTTTCATGGTTCAAGCGAAAAATTTGCGTGAGGATCTGGTTGTTGCCAGCCTTCACTTCGCTGGTACTGACCGTGCCGCCTTGCAGTTTGGCATCGGCCTCTGGCACCACTTTATAGATACCCGCAGCTTCCACCACGGTAAAGCCCTGAAAACGCAGCATGGTTAAAAACTGGTTGTAGGCGGCAGCGGTGGACAGGGGTTTATCACTGCTCAGGTTCATGGTGCCCTTGACGCGCGGGTCCACTACCATGTTACGCCCGGTCATGACACCCATAGTGCGGGCTACTTCAGCGATTTCGGCATTGACAAAGTTGAGCGTGACACCACTTTGGCTGCGGTTGATGCCGCTGTTGGGCGGGTTGGCCGCCACTGGTACTGCTGGTGCTTGTGCTAAAACCGATAACGGTGTGCCAAATAAGCCAATAGCCCCCATAAATAATGCGTAAGCAGCTATCGAAATAGTAGTGCGTTGAAAACGCGAAGGAGTCAATAAAAGTGTCATAACTAGCCTATGGACATGATGGATTTGGCGCCTTGTCTGCGACCAATGATATTGAGCAAATTATTCAGTGCGGCTTCGCGCTCAGGCGCGGCGCTGGCCTCGCCGGTAAATTGCATGCGGGAGTCAACCCATTTGCCCGAGCCGCTCAACTGTAACGCCCCTTGCAGGGTTTGCAACTCCAGGGTGGGTGTAGGCCCGCCCGACAGGCTGACACGGTAGTCGCCCAGGGGTTGCAAGGTGGACAAAGGCGAGGACAGGTCGGTCAGCTCGATGATGGCGCTGCCCTCCACTTGGGCATGCCCTTGCTGCCATTGCACGGTAAGCGAGTCGGCCACCACAGTCAGCTGGCCCTGTGGGTTGAGTGTGTTCCAGGGGGTACCCAGACCGGTGAGCAGTTGGGCAGGCAGGTTCAGGTGCAAGTCGGTCATGTTCAACTGGCCACCAGCCCAGCGGGGGCTGGCGAGCACTTGGGCGGGCTGCTTACTACAGCACACAGGCATCAGTTCGCCACGCAGGCCGCGCAGACTGGGCCACAGTGTCCACAGCACGCGCTCTGGCAGGGCAGTGGCATCTTTGGACTGAGGGCCTCCCGTGAGCACCAGCTGGGCAGAGCCATGCCACACCGTACCACGCGGTTGCGCCAGCAGCACCTGTCCGTTACTGGCATAGGCGATACCCGAAGCCAACCAAGCGGCTGGTGCAAACACCGCCAATGCTCCCAGTGCACCTAACAGGCCTCCGAGCCACGCTGATCGCCTGTGTGTGTCAGTGTCCAGAGCATTCGTGCGCTGCCCACGCGCTTTGCTGCGGGAGTTGCGGGTTACGGCGGGTGAGCTCAGTAGATGTGCCATGAAGGGGTGCAGACTTTATTTATCGACCAGGCAAAGCCAATACCAACACGCCATCCCATTGCACAGGGCTTACGGCAGGGGTACTGGCGGCGGTTGCAACGTTTGGAGTGGAGGCGCTGCCCAAAGCCACGGGTGGTGCTACAGGTTTGCTAGCGCTACGCTGCAAACGCGCCTCGCTGGGTACCACGCGCGCATTGATGCGGGCCTGGCTGAGCCAGAGTGCCAAAGCGTCGGGATTGACACCCTTGAGCGTGAGGCTGGCACGCCCGTCATTGATCGTCAAGCTAGCGTTAGTGCCAAAGGTCTGTTTGACGGAGTTTTCCAGGTTACGTTGGGATTCTTCGTTGCTCAGGCTGCGCTGCGTGCGCAGCACTTTGGCCTGCGCCGCCAACGACTGCATACTTTGCAACTGCGCATCAATCTGCGCATGCTGGCCTTGTGTGGCGCGCAGGGTTTGCAACGCGGGTGCAATGGCAATGAGCCAGAGCAAGGCCAGGCCAATCACCACTGCCGCCACGGTGACCATGCGCTGCTCCCGCGCAGCCAGACCGCTCCACCAATTTTTTAACGTGTTCATTGCAACACTCCTGCGCGCTGGGCGGCCACTTCGGTCACGACAATGCGGCCGTCGTCACTGCGCACGGCGGACAATCCGGCGCTGCGCAGCCTGGCCTGATGCGTGGTGAGTTGACTGGCATCCAGACCAGAACCCTTGAGGGTCAATTCGCCCGCTGCAAATTCAATAGCAGTTGGCGAAGAACCGGTAGCAACTATGGAGCTGTAAAGGGCGTACATGCTTTCCAGATCCCGGCTTCCTGCGGCACCACTGGACTGGCGCAAAGCTACCAGCTCGCGCTGCATTTGCAAAGGTGCATCGACCACCACTTTGACGTTAGGAAAGGTTTGTGTCAGTAACTGGTTTTTTTGCAACTGCTTGACCTGTAGTGCGCTGCGCTCCTTCCAGGCCCACGCATTGAGTCCCACGATGTTGACTAGCAGCATCAACGCCAGACCCATGCGTGCTGCGCGCCAGACGGGCGCGGACACCAGCTCGCGCAGCAAGGTGCTGGCTTGCTGCAACCAGCGACCACTGCCTTTGACAGCCAGCTCGCCCTGTGCCAGATCCACGCCATGGTTGCGTGCCTCCTGGGCGGCCAGCAAGGCATATTGCGCGGTTTGCACCATGGTGACTTTGGTGTTGAAGATATTTTCAGCCGCAGCCGCTACCGCAGGCTCTGCGGTGATCAGGGTATCGGTGTGCAGTGCGGGCCACACCGTGCGCGCATGGTGCAGGGGCACGCTGACTACGCCCGTGTCGTCAGCCACGCTTACGTTGGCAGCTTCGGGAATGCCACTCACATGGGCACGCACCTGGCCGCTGCTGGCAGTCTGATGGGCGTTGGGCTGCTGCACATTCAGTGGAAACGCGGACGGCACGATGCGGCTGATGCGGTGTCCGGCATTTTGCAGGCTGCGCAGGTGCTCAAGCAACCAGGATTTATCGCACACGGCCAGCCAGCTCATGGTGCCGTCCGCGTTACCGCTAGCACGGTAGCTGGCGATATGTACCGCTGAGGCATCGTCGAGCAAATGCTCTTCGATGGCACCTTCCAGTACCGAACGTAGCTTGGGAGCGGACAAAGAGCGCGATAGTTTGGGTAGGCTCACGCGGTGCCAGGAGACGCTGTCACTGGGCAGCAGCAGCACGGTTTCGTCCGCGCGTGGCAGCAGTGCCAAGGGGGCCGAGCCGTGGTTGCTCAGCGCCTGCGCGTTGTTGGCCACGGCATAGGCCAGCTCGCTGTGGGCCGTGCCTGGAGAGGGTAAAGTGACGATCAGGGTGGTCATAGGTGAATTACCGTCATTGTAAGGAGGCTTGCGCGTCAAACTTGCCCAAAGTGGTGCGCTCACGCCACACGGTTCTTACATCCAGGCCATTGCGTTGCACCAGCGAACGCTCTTGCACCATGGTATCTTGCAAACGCAAGCGTCCGCGCACCTCAAAAAACTTGCTGACAATGCCATGCCCGGTATTGAGCTCAGTAGCCAGGCTGGGCACTACCTGAGCAGCTTCAGACGGTGAACGAAAATGCTGGCGCTCGCGCTGGGCAACGAGGCGGCGGGCACCGTCCAGTTCCAATGTGGGAAAGCTGGCATACAGCACCTCAGTCGGCGCGGTGTTCAGGTTGACGGGCGTGCGGCTGGGCAGCATGGTAATAAATGGCCGCAAACGCGCCAGACTGGAGGGCGATAGACCCAGCCAACCTAGCTGCTCTACCCGCTGCGGGAGCAGGGGAGCCAGTTGGGCGGATGGGCTGTCGGGGTTGTTGTCCAACGCAGCACGCAGGTTTTCGACCATCCGCATGAGTTCGATTTGATCCAGATCCAACAACTCGAACAACTTGGCAAAGCTGCGTATATCCGGCTCAGAGTTATTGCCGTTGTTGACCAGGTTGTTGACATTCAGACGCGATTGCATATCGACAATCTGCCCGGATAAAAACAGCTCGGCATCGGCTTCCTGTTCAGACAGTGCGGTGTTGTTTTTATCTGCGGCTAAAAAACTCGACAAACGCGACTCTTGCAAAGGCACGGCCCAAGGCTCGGCCAGATGGTCGGCTCCGCCGGAACGCACATCTTCACGCAAAATCAGGCGCGCCCAGTCCAGTGCACCCACCAAAATCCAGCCCGCCTGCAAGCGCGAACGCTCCGCCGCTTCCACCTCTACCGCACGCCACTGCTGCCAGGCCGCAGCCCCCGCAAAACTGGCCACTAACGTGACGATCAACATCGCCATCAGTAAGGCCGCTCCGCGCTGGCGTTGAAAACGTCCCGACACCGCGCCGGGCCGCCCCAAGCCAGGAGGGCCCCCTCGGGGGGCAGCGCAGCACACGCAGTGGCAAGCGTGGGGACGCGTAGTATTCATGTTTTTCCGCCCCCAATAATCGGCCGTACCCAATCGCGTGTGAGGGGGCCGGTCAATACTTGGCCTTGGGAAAGTTTGAGTACCAGGCGCACACCATCGGGCACCACGGCCAGTACCGCGCCGGGAGCCACGGGTACACCAGGATTGGTGGGCGTAACTGCACCCGTGCCAGATGACAAGGGGTTGGTCCAACTGTCATTGCGGTAAAAGAAAATCTGCCAATCATCGATGGCAGCGATGGAAACCTCCTGGCTGCGCTCCAGGTCACCGGGGTTTTGCGCCCACTGCAGGGCTTGCAGCCAGGCAGCACTTAGCTCGGTACGGCTGATCAAGGGCTTGGACTGCCAGCGCAGCCATCGGGTTTTGCCATCCACATCGCGTTGCGTCCAGCCTACCACGCGCAACTCGTTATCCCCATAGCGGCGGGTGATACGCAGCAAGCGGCCGTTGTAATCGATAGCACTGGTTTGCGCGGTAGGAAGCATTTGATCTAGATCGGTTTGCCATTGGGAGAGCGCGGTTTGCAGCGTGGCGATATGGTCGGCATGTTCGCGATTGGCATCCTGCGCCCGCGACATGCCGTCAATGCCGCGCCAGCTCAGCAGGGCCAGCAGCGACATGATGAATATCGCAATCAAGAGCTCTATCAGCGTAAAGCCAGCGTGGTGTGGACGCATGGCTAAAACCTGCCTACGATGGTGGCAATACTCAGTACTTGGGCACTCTCGTCCAGCACTTGGGCATCGACCCGGCGAAAACTCGGGTTGGGCGTGGCGCGCACTTCCATGCGCACGGTAAAGGCCTTGCCCGCCTGCTCGCAGGCTGCGGTACTCTCGCCAATGTTGGGCATCTGCTTGGACAGGCGCACTTTGATCAACTCGTTTTCGGCGCACATCTGCGCCAGCAGCACATCGCTTTGGCGCTGAGCGCCACGCGTGAGGGCAGACATGGCCTGCGAACCCGCCAACAGCGCAATCGACACGATAGCCAAGGCCACCAAGACCTCGATCAAAGTAAATCCAAACGCCTTGTGCTGGATCCTACGCAGAGAGGTGTTCATCGGTAGATGACGGCACTGGGGGTAATACCCATTAAGCTGCCTGCGGGTGTGGCGTTGGCTGAACCATTACTGCTAGAAGTGTCAATTTTGAAAGGCCGCAGGCCATCCGTGCTGATGCGCAAGCTGCGGCCGTCCAGCCCCAAAGTAATCGATTGGGCCGGGATGATGGGCTCGGGCCCTAGCAGCACAAAGGAGCGGTTATCACTGGGCTGCGCGATGGTGCCTGTCGTCAACCAGGGCTGCAGCTTGTCTTTCTCGGTGGCTGATGTGCCCATCATCGTAAACCCCTCTGTGCTGGGCTGCCAATGCACTGTTAAACCGGTGGTGCGCGACAGGCTGCGCCCGGCCTCCAGCACCGCCGCCAGGCGCTGCGCTTCGCGCTCCAATGCCGTTACGCTGCCATCACGCAGCGCCAGCGTAGCCCCCGCAGTCGCAATCGCCATGATAGCGATCACCACCATCAGCTCCAGCAGAGTAAAGCCACGAAGTTGCGTGGGTGCTACGCGACGCAGCGCCGGGCCGCCCCAAGCAAGGCGGGCCCCCTCGGGGGGCAGCGCAGCTCGCGCTGTGGCAAGCGTGGGGGCCACATACTTACCAATTACCGACATCAGCATTTTTACCCTCGCCACCGGGTTGACCATCTGCACCGAAGGACATTACATCCATTTCACCGCGAATGCCAGGGTTGAGGTACTGGTAGGGGCGGCCCCACGGGTCGTTGGGTAGCTTTTCCAGGTACGAGCGCCAATTGTTGGGGATCACGCCCGTGGTGGGCTTGGCTATCAGTGCTTGCAATCCCTGCTCGGCCGTTGGATAGCGCTGGTTGTCCAGTTTGTAGAGTTTGAGAGCCTGGACAATGATGTTGACATCGGCCTTGGCAGCTGTGCTGCGCGCATCGTCAGCCCGGTCCAACAGGTTGGGCGCAATGACGGCGGCCAGCACGGCAATGATGGCAATCACCACCATCAACTCTATGAGGGTAAAACCACGTTGTATGCTATGGCGCAACCAGAAAATGCAAGAGTGTATAGATTGATTCATATTCGCATCATAATATGCGAATGCGAAAAAACTGGTTGATACCCTTAGCTACATTTGCACTTTGGCTGCTGGCTGCGGCGGGTGGCGTGTATTGGGCGCTCAAGTTTGTACAAGGCACCGCTACTCCGGCGAATGCCGCCGTGGTGACTTCGACCCCTGTAGCCGCAGTTGACAGCCAGGCCCTGGCGCGTGGCTTTGGAGGAGGGCAGGGCGCTATCGCTACGGCAGCGGTTAGTCCGGTTGCCGCGCCCACTGGAGGCATTGTTGCTTCCCGATTCGTGCTCTCTGGGGTGGTAGAGGGGAAAACCGCCCAGCAAAGTCTGGCCTTGATTGCGGTGGATGGCAAACCGGCCCGACCTTACCGTGTGGGCGCGCAATTGGCCGAAGGAGTGGTGCTGGCTTCTGTCCAACGCCGCCAAGCCCTGCTGTCGCCCAATACCGGCAAGGCTGGTGCGGTCACGCTGGAGCTGGCCAAACCCAACGTTGCAACTACTGCGGTTGCCACTCCCTATACGCCACCGGTGCAACTACCGCCGATAGTAGTTCCAAGCACTGTACAGAGTTCGGCTGTGGCTATTCCGGAGCCTATGCTCCCTGTATCCCCTGGTTTGGGTGCCAATCCAGCACGGCCCGGTCCAGGGTCTATGGGGCCCGCAGGGCGCACCCGTCCCATGCGTGAAGCCGCCCGTGATGCCGCAGCTGCGGCGGGTGAGCAGGCTGCGCCCGCAGTGGCCAACCAGTAAGCCGTTGCAACACCCGTCAGGCTTTGAGAAACAGTTGGTACACCGGGTTGTGAGTTTCTTCCACAGACGGGTAACCCAGGCCACTTAAAAACGCTTCGAAGGCCTTGTGGTCCGCCTTGGGTACCTGGATGCCCACCAAAATGCGGCCATAGTCGGCGCCCTGGTTGCGGTAATGAAACAGGCTGATGTTCCAGCCCGGGCGCATGGCCGACAAAAACTTCATCAGCGCGCCGGGCCGCTCGGGGAACTCAAAGCGCAGCAGACGCTCTTCTTTGGCGAGCTTTGATGCGCCGCCCACCATGTGGCGCAGGTGCTCTTTGGCCAGCTCATCGTGCGTCAGGTCCAGCGTGGCAAAACCTTTTTTGGTCAAGTGCGCGGCGATTTTTGCGCTCTCGCCTTTGCTGGAGGTGGTCAGCCCCACAAATACATGAGCCTGCACGCTGCCGCTGATGCGGTAGTTAAATTCGGTCACGTTGCGCAGCGCAGCCTTGTTACCCGTGCCAGGGTTGCCAAAATGCGGCAGGCTGCCAATGGTTTCGCAAAACTGCTTGAAGCTGCCGCGCTCTTCGGGCACGGTCACGGCAAACAGGGCCTCGCGCTCCTCACCCACCTCGGCGCGCTCGGCCACGAAGCGCAGGCGGTCAAAGTTCATGTTGGCACCGCACAGAATGGCGGCGTAGGTCTCGCCCTTGGTTTTGTGCTGCGCTACATACTTTTTGATAGCAGCTACCGCAAGCGCACCGGAGGGTTCCACAATACTGCGGGTGTCCTGGAAGACATCTTTGATGGCCGCGCACACCGCGTCGGTGTCTACTTCAATAAATTCATCCACCAAGCCGCGCGCGATGCGAAAGGTCTCCTCGCCCACCAGCTTGACAGCTGTGCCATCGCTGAACAGCCCCACGTCGGTTAAAGTCACGCGCTTTTTCGCTGCGACGGACTGCGCCATGGCGTTGGAGTCGTTCATCTGCACGCCAACCACCTTGATCTCTGGCCGCACGGCTTTGATGTAGTTGGCCACGCCACTGACCAGCCCGCCGCCGCCAATGGCCACAAACACGGCATCCAGGCGGCCCTGGTGCTGGCGCAGCATCTCCATGGCAATGGTGCCTTGGCCGGCAATCACGTCAGGGTCATCAAAAGGGTGCACAAAAGTGAGTGCGTGCTTCTTTTGTAGGGCCAATGCGTGCTGGTGCGCATCCGAATAGCTGTCACCGTGCAGCACCACCTCGCCCCCCAGGTGTTTGACTGCATCCACCTTTACCTGAGGTGTGGTAACGGGCATCACTATCACCGCCTTGGCCCCCAGCTTTTGCGCACTCATAGCGACACCCTGGGCATGGTTGCCAGCAGAGGCGCAAATCACCCCTTTCTTAAGCTGCGCGGGCGGTAGCTGCGCCATTTTGTTGTACGCCCCGCGCAATTTAAAGCTAAACACCGCTTGCTGATCTTCGCGCTTGAGCAGCACGGTGTTGTGTAGGCGACGGCTGAGTTGCTGGGCACAGGTTAAATCCGACTCAATCGCCACGTCATACACCCGCGCGTTGAGGATTTTGGTCAGGTAGTCAGCTGGGGTCAGGGCTTTGGGGATCATGCGGCGATTGTAGATACCCAGAAAAAAACCCCAAGTTTTGCAACTCGGGGCCTAAAAGTCCACCATCTTGCGGAGGGTGGAGGAGACAAACAATAATGCTGCTTTGCACTGCACAGTACACTCAGTATATCGACCCTGTGCTGCAATGCGGCATTGTTTACACATGCTTATACTTTTATATGTGAAATTTTGGTCATACCACTGAATAAGTCACGCCCGAGCAGCGTTTTACCTAAGGTTTACAACATGGAATGCACAGTCAGCTGGACCGGCGGCGGCCACCAACACGGAATAGGCCGCTCGGCCATGGGTTTTGTGGCCGAAACCGGTAGCGGCCACACCATCACCATGGACGGCGCGCCTGACGCTGCCAAACCCGAAAACGGCGGTGCCAATCTGGCCCCCCGTCCGATGGAGACGCTACTGGCTGGTGCAGGCGGCTGTACGGCCTATGACGTGGTGCTGATCCTCAAGCGGGGCCGCCACGCGGTGCAAGGTTGCAGCGTCAAACTGACGTCCGAGCGCGCTGAAGCAGATCCTAAAGTGTTTACCAAAATTCATATGCACTTCATCGTCACAGGCAAAGGCATCCCAGCGCAAGCGGTCGAACGCGCCATCGCCATGAGCCACGACAAATATTGCTCGGCCACCATCATGCTGGGCAAGACGGCGGCGATCACCACCAGCTTTGAAAACCTCGAAGTTTGAAGCAATTTTGAAGTACCAAATCGGACTGTAGCCCAATAAAATATTACGTAAGCAGCTACCAAAATAATAGCAATTTACAGCCTGGCAGCCACCGTGGTCATCACCTTGGCCGCTGCCGCCATCAACGCCCGGGCCGGGGCGGGCAACTCCATGGCGCCTGCCTGCTGCGCATCCAGAGCATGTTGCGCCTCGTCCAGGCGCATTTGCGCCACCACGGCACGCGAGGCGTGGTCTGCGGCGGGTAGCTGCTCCAGGTGGCTTTGCAAATGGGCCTCCACCTGCCTTTCGGTCTCCACCAGAAAGGCCAGGCTGACCCTGTCGCCCAGCCTGCCCGCCAATAGCCCCAGGCCAAACGCCCCGGCGTACCACAGCGGGTTCAGCAGCGAGGGCCGCGCACCCAAGGCGTTCAAGCGCTGAGCCGTCCAGGCCAAATGGTCGGTTTCTTGTGCTGCCGCCTGGGAAAACTGGGCGCGCAAGTCTGCATTGGCAGTGGCCAGCGACTGTGCCGAGTACAGTGCCTGGGCACAGACTTCACCGACATGGTTGACCCGCATCATGCGGCCAGAGGCCTCGCACTGGGCCGCTGGCAGGGCATCCTCCACCCCTTGGGTGTCAAAGGTAGCGGCAGGCACAGGCATGGGGCGCGCGGCATGCGGCGGCGCAAACAGGGTGCGCAAGGCGGAATCCAAAGTGGTAATCAAGCTGTCCATCACGTCATCTTAGCGCCTGAGAAAGCCCGCTTAGCCAGCGAGCTGGAATAGGCCTAAAGCAGCTCTAAAACAACAACACAAGCGTATTCGTTGTGCGAGAGCAACGAATACTGGGCTTTTAGTGTCTTTTATGGGGGTTTCCTTTGCGCCCACCCTCTGGCTCTGTTTCAATCTGTCTAACTTCCCGAGATCGGGGGTTGGCCCGGGTGTCAGGCGAGGTGCAAAGTAGGTAACTACCCAGCACTTTGTTGTACCGGAGCCCTATGTTTAACCTTGGAGAAATTCACATGAAAAAGACTCTAGTTGCATTGGCTGCTTTGGCCGCAACCGGTGCATTCGCACAATCCGCAATCACCATGTACGGCGTTGCCGAAGCCACCATTGACCTTGGCTACAAAAACACCGTCAACACGCGTGGCGACACGTTTAATCCAGCTGGTGTTGTAACCCCTGGCACCGCAGTAGGTAATTCCACCAGCAAAGCTGGTTTCCGTGTACAAGACGGTAACAGCCAAGGTGTGGGCACCTCGCGTATCGGCTGGCGTGGCAATGAAGACCTGGGCGGTGGCCTCAAAGGTAACTTCCTGGCCGAAATGGGCTTCCGCATTGACGACGGCCAAACTGGTGGAGACGCTGGTAACGGCGGCGGCTCCGGCACAACCGGTGGCCCAGCATTGCTAGGCCGCAATGCTTGGATGGGTGTTTCGGGCGGCTTCGGTGAAGTGCGCTTGGGTCGCCAAGTTTTGGGCGCTTTCGGCGTGCAAGCAAATAGCTGGGCTGCAGGCTCTAGCTCTGGCCTGTATGAGACCGGTGCTAACACTGCTCCTTTGATGGGCGGCGTACGTTTCAGCAATGCTATCAAGTACCTCACCCCTAACCTGGGTGGTTTCACCGGTAGCCTTACCCTGCGCGCTCCTGAAGGCGGCGGCACGACCAACAGTGGCGGTGCAAACCCAGCTACTTCAGACATCGCCAACAAAACTGGTATGGATCTGTCTGCTGAGTACTCCAATGGTCCTTTGTATGTGGGCTTCGGCTACGACAAAGTCAGTGGTACCACCACAACCAACACGGCTTTAGGTCTGGCTACTAACGTTCTGACGAGCACCAGTGGTTCTACCAAGGGCGTGACCTTGGGCGCTGCATATGACTTTGGTATTGTGAAGCCTTACTTTAACTACTCCAAAGCAACCACTAACGGTACCAACTCTACCTTTGGTCCAGGTACAACTTTCGGTGCTGGTCCATCCAATAGCGACAACAAGGCTTTCTCAGTCGGTCTTCGCGCTCCATTTGGCCCAGTGACTTTGATCACTTCTTATGGCAAGGGCAAGCTCACGAGCAATGGTTCTGCGTCGAACAACGCTGGCTTGGTGGGCTCGGCAGCTGGTGAAGTTACCAAAAAAGCTTTCCAGATCGGTGCACAGTATGCTTTGTCTAAGCGCACGATGTTGGAAGCCAACTTGGGCCAGCTCAAAACTGATGGCGTAGCTCGTACTACTGGCTTTGCAGCCAACGTGAGCACTGGCGGTACCATTGCTAACTCCAATGGCAAAGAAAGCGCTCTTAACTTTGGCGTTCGCCACGCTTTCTAATTCAACGCTGGCGTAAGCCAGCTTTGGGATAGATAAATACAAATGCCGCTTGGGTTTGCCCAAGCGGCATTTTTTATTTGTAATTCGGGTAAGCCCTTTTGACCGGAGGCTAGGTGTTTGGCATAGTGAGATCGTTCATTATTATCAATTGAGGCTCCCTATGCAATACAAACACACACTCATCTGCGCCGCTGCTCTGGCCGCCAGCAGCCTGGCTAGCGCCACCACTTTCAAATGGTCCAGTGCCAGCGACATTCCCACCATGGACATCCATTCGCAAAATAACGCTTTAGGCAACGGCGTGCATGCGGCGTTTTATGAGTCTTTGGTGTACTACAACAGCCGCAGCTTCAAAGTCGAGCCGGTGCTGGCCACGGCCTGGAACCTGGTGTCGCCCACGCAAATGCGCCTGACACTGCGCAAAGGGGTGAAGTTTTCTGACGGCAGCGCGTTTACGGCGGATGACGCGGTGTTTTCGATCAACCGTGCCATGTCCAAACAGTCCAACTTTGGCGTGTATGCCCAGGGCATCGACAAGGTGGTCAAAGTAGATGATTCCACCATTGATCTCATGCTCAAAGGCCCCAACCCGGTGCTGCTCAACCAGCTCACCGAGCTGCGCATGATGAGCAAGGCCTGGGCGGAGAAGAATAAATCGGTGGAGGTGAAAGACATCAAAACCAAGGACGAAACTTATGCCCACCGCAATGCCATGGGCACCGGCCCCTTTATGGTGGACAGCTGGCAGCCCGACCAAAAACTGGTGCTCAAGCGCAACCCCAATTGGTGGGGCAAGATGGAGGGCAATATCACCGAGGTGGTGTACACCCCCATCAAGACCGAAAACACCCGCGCCGCAGCCCTGCTGTCGGGCGAGATTGATATGGTGCTCGACCCCAGCCCGCAAGACCTGGTGCGCATGCGCGCCAACAGCGCGCTCAAGGTCATGGACGGAGCCGAAAACCGCACCATCTTCTTTGGTATGGACCAGTTCCGCGACGAGCTGCCGCTCTCCAACATCAAAGGCAAAAACCCGCTCAAAGACCTGCGCGTCCGCAAGGCGCTGTACCAAGCCATTGACATCGACACCATCAAGCGCGTGACCATGCGCGGCCTGAGTGACCCCACGGGTGCCTTGGTGTCGCAGCAGGTCAATGGCTGGGCGGGCAGCGTGCACACGCGCTTGCCTTTTGATGCCGATACCTCGCGCAAGCTGCTGGCAGAGGCAGGCTACAAAGACGGCTTTGAAGTGGACTTTGCCTGCCCGAATAACCGCTACATCAACGACGAAGAAATCTGCCAGGCCGTGACCGCCATGTGGGCCAAAATTGGCGTGAAAGCCAAGCTGCGTACCCAACCCCTGGTCAGCTACTTTCCCATGATCCAGCGCTATGAGGCCAGCATCTACATGCTGGGCTGGGGCGTGCCCACGTTTGATGCCCTGTACAGCCTGCAATCGCTCACCCGCAGCGTGGGCACGGGTGGTGATGGCAACTACAACCTGGGTCGCTACAAAAATGAACGCATGGACTACCTGGTGGATCGCATCAAGATCGAGACCGACCTGCCTGTGCGCAGCCGCCTACTGACCGAAGCGCTGCAACTGCAAAACGACACCGTGGCGCACATCCCGCTGCACAACCAGATCATTCCCTGGGCCATGAAGAAAAACATTGACTTGGTACACCGCGCCGACAACCGGATTGATTGGCGTTTGGTGAAAGTGAATTGAACCCAGCGTAAATGCACTACAGAAAAAAAGGCCATCGTGGCCTTTTTTTCGTGGGGCGGTAAGCTGGCTTTCCTATGGAAATCCCCATAGGGCAAGGCTGCATGCTCTGCTAGCATGGCGCAAAGCCTTTCACCCATGTTTGCCTATATCCTCCAGCGCCTGCTCCAAGCCGTGATTGTCATGGTGTCAGTCGCATTTATTGCCTTTATGCTGTT
>JAYVJV010000179.1:0-32410 GCA_043769005.1 Polaromonas sp.
CACCGACGTAGGCGTTGATGGAGGCATTGAGCATCACCGAGATGCCCTGCCAGCGTTTAGGCGGATTGGAAATCGTTCTGCCGCCCAGACTCCTAGCGCTGAATGCCCAGGGTTTTGCGTGCGTTGGGGTTCATGGCACGGGGTGGTCGCAGTTTGCGACCACTTTTTAAAAATGTACCGGGCGGGAGATTTTGCAGGCAATTAGCGGCATAGCTTTGGTGCCGATATATGTCTTTAGCCCAATGAAATACAGCGTAAGCAGCTATTAAATTTAGAGCAAACCTAAGCCAAAACGGTCAACCCATGCTTTTGCACCACAGCCAGCAGCTTCAGCGCCATGCCGCTGGGCCGCTTGGCGCCGGTCTCCCACTTTTGCACTGTGGACTGGCTGGTGTTGAGGTAGCGGGCAAAGATGGGCTGGCTGACGTGGTGGTGCTCGCGCAGCTCTTTAATCTGCTGGGGCTGGATGTCGGTGGGCACGGCCAGGCAGCCTTGGTCAAAACCGCGCATGGTGGTTTTGTCTATGGCCCCGATTTTGAGCAGCGCGCTGGCCGAGGTGTGGATGGCCTGGAAGGCATCGGATTTGAATTTGGGTTTGGTTACGGGCTTAGTTACGAGTTTAGTTACGAGCTTGGGGGCCATGGCATATCTCCACAAAATGTTGGTCGTCTATCAGTTGCTGTACTTGCTGGGCGCTAAGGCCTGCGTAGCCTTTGGCGAGCTGGCGAAACTGCGCCAGTTCGTCGCTGTCAATGTTGTCCCGGTCTTTCTTGGCAAACATATATTCGTACACCCACCAGCGGCCGGCTTTGGCCAAAATGATGGAGCGGTGCATGTTGTCGTTTAACCGCTTTTTAAACACGCCACCACCCAAATCGTCAGCCTAGCCCTGCATGGCTTGGCGAACTGCCGTGCACAGCGCGGTATCGTGAATATCAGCTTTTTTAGCAGCTTTGCTGAACCATGTGGTTTTGAAGACTCTGGCAGGGCTATGGGTGCTTTCTGGCATGAATTAGTGTAGCACTGGGTGCGGTATTTGTCAAAGGCTGGTGTTTTACTAAGCGGTGGGAGGCGCTGCACCCACTTGCAGCGACAGCCCCAGCGCCATGACCACTTTGAGGACGGTGGCGAACTCGGGGTTGCCGTCGGCGGAGAGCGGGCGGTACAGGCCCTCGCGGCTCAGGCCGGTGTCTTTGGCCTTTGCACCACCCGCGTACGCGCTCTATCACGCCCAGGGCGGGGTCGCCAGCCTGCAAGCACTCTTGAAAGTACTGCTGCATATCTTCTTGAGTTTGCGGGGTGGCGGCGCTGCCCTAGCGCTGGATGCCCAGGGTTTTACGTGCGTTTTGGTTCATGTGAACCTCGTAGGTATGCGGCAAAGCTCCATATGACAGTTGTTTGAGATGTTTGAAGCACGGTTTAGCAATGGTATTAGCCTACAGCCCAATAGAGTATTGCGCGATAAGCTATTCATTATGTAGCAAATTAAGCAGCCATCAGCATCTGCATTGCGCCTCTGCGCGTACCGGGCGCGGGGCGGATGAGCAGGTCTACGTCGTAGCCAAGGGCGTTGAAGAACTCCAGCAGTTTTTCGGACGAGAAATTGTCTAGCCGGTAGTTTTGCAGGGCGGACACGTTGGGCTGGGCGATGCCCAGGCTTTTGGCTAGCTCAGCTTGTTTGAGGCCCATGGCTTTGATGCGTTCGTTCAGGCGCACAGCAAGTACCAGCTTGGTTTTAAGCTCTTCGGGCTCGGCCATGCCCAGGTCGGCAAAGACGTTGCCGCCGCTGCGCTGGATGGGGATGCCTTGCACGGTAGCGGTTTGGGTTGCGGTGGGTTTAGCCATAGTGCGCCTCGTAATGTTGCGTAGCGGCTTTGAGCCGCTGGTGTACCAAGTCGATATCCGTCTTAGCGGTGCGTATGCCAGTGGGCGACTTTTTCTGGAAGCAGTGCAGCACGTACACGGCCTTGGCAAAGCGCACGGTATACACGGCGCGGTAGGCGTTGCCGTCATTGGCCTATACCACTTCGAGTACGCCAGCACCCTCGCCTTTCCAGGGCATGGCGGCGGGGTGCTTTGCGCCTAACTGCGCTACGCCCAGTGCGTAACCCACTGCACGCCGCACCTCGTCTGGAAAGTCCATCAAGTCGCGTTTGGCTGCGCCTGTTCACTCTAAAGGTTTTTTTCTTCCATGGGGTATTTTATATATGAATCTGTATGTTTGCTTGAGGTCGCAGTTTGCGATCTCAAGTTGGGTGGTTTTTGTATGACGAGGCCGCCGAGGTGTGGTGGTTTTCGGTGGTGGATGTGATGCAGGTGCTGACGAAGCAGGTGGACTACCAGACTGCCCGCAAGTACTGGAATCAGCTCAAGCGCCGCCTGGGTTTAGAGGGTAGTCAACTGGTGACAAGCTGTCACCAGCCGGTGGTGACTGGCTTAAATTACTTTCCGCCTATGAAAAATTAGTATTTTGGCCCGCAGCCCTGAAGAATATAGCGTAATTAGCTATTGAATATGTAGCATATCATTGAGCCAGTATGTGCGCCGTTGCAGCAGGCGAAGCCTCATAAGAATCAAGGATGGTTTGACCAAAATCTAAAGCAGGAAGTTTTTCTAACTCGAGTGGGTTCACCACCACAAAATCGGCATAAGCAGCAGTCAACAAGTTATCGAGTGGTCGGTTGGGCTTGAAAAAGCAATGCGCTATTTCTATGGCTTCGATATCAATCGAATCTTTTTTCAAGTAACGTGACACAAACTTAGCTACTTTCAAGGTGTCTATAAATTGGCCCATTGTTGCTTTCAAATATTGTTTACAACATTCAGTTACGCCATTATTAGGCCTAAATTGATAGTTTACGTAAAAGCTATCGCCTAAAAGCAAAAAGACCGTCCCAACGATTTAGCTCGTATCTACATTCGGCGCTACGCAACGTGCCGTCGCCCATCAAGTAACAGGTGCCGTCTATCTTGAGCGAGGGAGTTTTTAACTAAGCGATCTGGGGCATTTCAGACAGTGCGGACTTTTTTAATCTCGTAAAATGAACTTATGAAGTCTCGCATTTACATAGAAACCACTGTTATCAGCTATCTAGCTGCGCGCCCCGCGCGAGATGTGGTGAGCTTGGCGCGGCAGGAAATGTCGCGCGACTTTTGGCTTTGGGCACCTACTGTGTATGAACTGTGCTGTTCGCAGCTGACGATAGAGGAAGTGTCGAGGGGCGATGAGACAGCCGCGCGGCGTAGACAAGAGTTTATTGAGCAATGCACAGTTTTACCGGATGACCCGCTAGTGGCAGAGATTGCGAATCGTTTAATCCGAATCAAAGCTGTGCCAGCAACTGAGCCCGAAGATGCGGCGCACATAGCGATTGCCACTGTGGCACAGATGAAATACATTGTGAGTTGGAACTTCTCTCACATGGTGGGACCACAGGCAAAACGACAGCTTGAGAAAGCGATTACGAGTCTTGGCTTTGCACCACCGTTTTTAGCCACACCTGAAGAGATTTTTGAGGAAGAAGCATTATGAACATTAACCAGCCCTCGCCGACAACCGAAAACGCCAAAAATGTAGCAATTGCCTTGCATAAACGCCGCATCGATCCAATTTTGCAAGAGGTCTACGATATCAAAGCCCAATTGAATGCTGAGGCTGGCTATTCGGTTGAAAAAATTCTAGAACGTGCGCGGCAGAACGCTTTGCTTCACGCGGGAAAACACTGAGATTACAGTTAATGTTGGAGTAGTGCTACCAACTGTTGATTCCCAGTCGCCATTGTCTAAAGCAATTTAATCCCACTGATAGACGAAAAAGCCTGCTTGGTTTGCTCCAAGCAGGCTTTTATAAGTGTTTTAGGCTGCTAGCCCAATAGAATGTAGCGCAAGATGCTATTATTTACATAGTACGTTCCGGCTTAAATCTTCTCCGCCAGCTGCTCTAAAATAGCCGGGTTTTCTAGCGTAGATATGTCTTGCGTAATCGCCTCGCCTTTGGCAATGCTGCGCAACAGGCGGCGCATGATTTTGCCGCTGCGGGTTTTGGGCAGGTTGTCGCCAAAGCGGATGTCTTTGGGCTTGGCAATCGGGCCGATTTCTTTGGCTACCCAGGCGCGCAGCTCGTTGGCGATTTGCTTGGCTTCGTCACCGGTGGGGCGGCTGCGCTTGAGCACGACGAAGGCGCTGATGGCCTCGCCCGTCAAGTCGTCTGGGCGGCCGACCACGGCGGCTTCGGCCACCAGGTGCGAGCAGCTTACCAAGGCCGATTCAATCTCCATGGTGCCCAGGCGGTGGCCCGACACGTTGAGCACATCGTCGATGCGGCCCGTGATGCGGAAGTAGCCACGGTCTGCTGACCGCACTGCGCCGTCGCCTGCCAGGTAATACTTGCCGCCCATCTCGGGCGGGAAGTAGCTTTTGACAAAGCGGTCGGGGTCGCCCCAGATGGTACGGATCATCGACGGCCAGGGGCGCTTGACGACCAGCATGCCGCCTGAGCCATTGGGCACGTCCGCGCCGATTTCATCGACGATGGCGGCCATGATGCCGGGCAGCGGCAGCGTGCAAGAGCCGGGCACCAGCGGCGTGGCACCGGGCAGGGGCGTGATCATGTGGCCGCCAGTCTCTGTCTGCCAGAAGGTGTCCACAATGGGGCAACGCTCGCCGCCCACATGCTTGTGGTACCACATCCAGGCCTCGGGGTTGATGGGCTCGCCCACGCTGCCCAGAATGCGCAGGCTGCTCAAATCACTGCGCGCCGGGTGCACTTTTTCGTCGCCCTCAGCGGCTTTGATGAGCGAGCGGATGGCCGTGGGTGCGGTGTAGAAAATCGTGCACTTGTGCTTTTCAATCATCTGCCAGAAGCGCCCGGCATTGGGGAAGGTGGGGATGCCTTCAAATATGATTTGTGTAGCGCCGGCCGCAAGCGGGCCGTAGGCTACGTAGGTGTGACCGGTGATCCAGCCGATGTCTGCCGTGCACCAGAATACGTCGCTGGGGCGCATGTCAAAGGTCCAGTCCATGGTCAGCTTGGCCCACAGCAGGTAGCCGCCCGTACTGTGCTGCACCCCCTTGGGTTTGCCAGTGGAGCCAGAGGTGTAGAGGATGAACAGCGGGTGCTCTGCGCCCACCATCTCGGGGGCGCATACCGCGCTTTGGCCTTTGAGGGCATCCGCAAACGTGATGTCGCGGCCCGTCACCATGTTGCAGGCAGTTTGCGTGCGCTGCATGACCAGCACGGTTTTAATGCTCTCGCAGCCGCCCAGTGCCAGGCCTTCATCGACGATGGCTTTGAGTGGCAGCTCTTTGCCGCCGCGCATTTGAAAGTTAGACGTGATGACCGCCACCGCGCCCGCGTCGATGATGCGCTCTTGCAGGCTCTTGGCGCTGAAGCCGCCAAACACCACGCTGTGCGTCGCCCCAATGCGGGCGCAGGCCTGCATGGCCACCACGCCGTCGGTGGTCATAGGCATGTAGATCAGTACGCGGTCGCCTTTTTGAATGCCGCGCGCTTTGAGGGCATTGGCAAACTGGCTCACTTTGGCCAGCAATTCCTTGTAGGTGATCTTGGTTACCGCGCCGTCGTCGGCTTCAAAGATGATGGCGGTTTTGTTCTCGGTGGCCGTGCCGATGTGCTTGTCCAGGCAGTTGGCCGAGGCATTGAGCTGGCCGTCGTCAAACCATTTGTAGAACGGGGCTTTGGACTCGTCCAGGGTTTTGGTAAAGAGCTTGCTCCACACCAGATTGGCGCGGGCTAATTTGGCCCAGTAGCCTTCAAAATCGGTTTCTGCTTCTTTGCACATGGCATCGTACTGCGCCATGCTGGCAATGCGTGCGCCTGCGGAGGCAGCAGCGGAAGGCGGAAAAACGCGGTTTTCTACCAAGACGGATTCGATAGCGGTACTCATTGGTTTTGTCTCCTTGTGAGCGGATTTTAGTCGCACATACTATCGCGGTTTGCTCTTACGAGGGTCTGACTGATGCCGCACTTGGCGATTTATCAAGCTACTCACCCGGCCACCGGGCTGACACATCAGGCTATTACAATCAAAGTAACGGCAACCCGCCGACATCATCCTTGCCCTACACACCATGTCCTCCCCACACAAAAACCCCAACCGACCCAAAGGCGGCATGCCCCTTTTATCCAACTTTATTTTTGCCAGCCGCTGGCTGCAAATGCCGCTGTACCTGGGCCTGATCGTGGCGCAGGCGGTCTATGTGTTTCACTTTGGGGTGGAGCTGTACCACTTGGTCGGCGCAGCGTTTGGCAGCCAGGCAGATATTGACGTGCTGGTCAAAAGCAGCGGCTATGTGTCAGAGGCCAAAATTACCGGCTTGAACGAAACCGTCATCATGCTGGTGGTGCTGGCCTTGATTGACGTGGTGATGATCTCCAACCTGCTCATCATGGTGATTGTGGGCGGCTATGAGACTTTTGTGTCACGCATGAACCTGGAAGACCACCCCGACCAGCCCGAGTGGCTCAGCCATGTGAACGCCAGTGTGCTCAAGGTCAAGCTGGCCACCGCGATTATCGGTATCTCGTCCATCCACCTGCTCAAAACCTTTATCAACGCCAACAACTACACAGAAAAAGTGCTGCTGTACCAAACCGTCATCCACATCGTGTTCTTGCTCAGCGCCATGGCCATTGCGTATACCGATAAATTGATGTCGCATAGCGACCAGGAGGCCAAGAAGATTGATGGCCGGGCAAATAACGATTGAAAGCGGCCTGCGCCCTACCACCCTACAATGTAAGTTGTCACCTTGATTCAGGAGAATTTTATGGGCACATCAGATCTGCAAGCATTATTTGCCCTGAGCCCCGCAGAACGCATTGAATTGGCCGAGGAGCTTTGGGACAGCGTTGCGCAAGAGGCAGCGGGCAAGCCACTGACACCGTACGAGATTGCCGAAATAGAAACCCGTTTAACAGAGCATCGCGCTGCCCCACAACATGTGGTGCCCTGGAATACCGTCAAGGCCAACTTAGGTTTGGTGTAAATGCGGCAAGTTGTTTTTCGTGCCAGTGCCAATGCGCAAGTGGTCGATGCCCAGACTTGGTATGACCAGCAGCGGCCCGGTTTAGGTGCAGAGTTTGCACGCAGCCTGGAATCAGCTATTACGCGCGTTGCGCGCAATCCTTTTGCCGCACCTGCAGTACACCAGGAGGTGCGGCGCGTGCTGCTCAAACGTTTTCCGTACTCCGTTTTCTACACCGCTGAAGGCGATAATTTGGTGGTTTTGAGTTGTTTGCACACTAGGCAAAACGTCAACCACTAACGCATTACACACCTGGAGTCGGTCTGCTTCGAATGCAATTTTTTTATCCTCAAAACCATTCACCTCTATTTAAGCTTTTTCCACCATGACCACCATCAAAGCCTCCGACCTCGTCGAAACCATCTCTGCCGCCCTGCAGTACATCAGCTACTACCACCCGGCGGACTACATTGCCCACCTGGCGCGCGCCTATGAGCGCGAGCAAGGCCCTGCGGCCAAAGACGCGATTGCGCAGATACTGACCAACAGCCGCATGAGCGCCGAGGGCCACCGCCCGATGTGCCAGGACACCGGTATCGTCAACGTGTTTTTAAAAATCGGCATGGACGTGCGCTTTGAAGGCTGCGCGGCCTTTGGCGATGGCGCGCTGGACGACGTAATCAACGAAGGCGTGCGCAGGGGCTACAACCACCCCGACAACACCCTGCGTGCTTCCATAGTGGCCGACCCGCAGTTTGACCGCAAAAACACCAAGGACAACACGCCCGCCGTGATTAACATTGAACTGGTGCCCGGCAACAAACTGGACATCGGCGTAGCGGCCAAGGGCGGCGGTTCGGAAAACAAATCCAAGCTGGTGATGCTCAACCCTTCGGACAGCATTGTCGATTGGGTGCTCAAAACCGTGCCCACCATGGGCGCGGGCTGGTGCCCACCGGGCATGCTGGGCATTGGCATTGGCGGCACGGCAGAAAAAGCCATGCTGCTGGCCAAGCAAAGCCTGATGGAAGACATCGACATGTACGAGCTGCAAGCCAAATCGTCCAGTGGCGCGGTATTGACCAAAGTTGAAAACCTGCGCCTGGAGCTGTTTGAAAAAGTCAACGCTTTGGGCATCGGCGCTCAAGGCCTGGGCGGCCTGACCACCGTGCTGGATGTCAAGATCAATATGTACCCCACACACGCCGCTGGCAAGCCCGTGGCCATGATCCCCAACTGCGCCGCCACCCGCCACGCGCATGTGGTGATGGACGGCAGCGGGCCGGTATACCTCACCCCACCCTCCCTGGACCTGTGGCCTAACGTGCACTGGGCACCCGACACCAAAAAGAGTAAGCGTATCGATGTCAACACCCTGACTCCCGCCGAAGTAGCAAGCTGGAAGCCCGGCGACACCTTGCTTTTGAACGGCAAAATCCTCACAGGCCGCGACGCTGCGCACCAGCGCATCAAAGACATGCTGGCCAAGGGCGAGAAGCTGCCCGTAGACTTTACCAACCGCATCATTTACTACGTGGGCCCGGTCGATCCCGTCAAAGGCGAAGCGGTAGGCCCCGCAGGCCCCACCACGGCCACCCGCATGGACAAGTTCACCGAGATGATGCTGGCGCAAACCGGCCTGCTCAGCATGATCGGCAAGGCCGAGCGCGGCCCCACCGCGATTGAAGCCATCAAAAAGCACAAAAGCGCCTACCTCATGGCCGTGGGCGGAGCGGCCTACCTGGTCAGCAAGGCCATCCAAACCGCCAAGGTGGTGGGTTTTGCCGACTTAGGGATGGAAGCCATCTACGAGTTTGACGTGACCGACATGCCCGTGACGGTAGCGGTAGATTCCGGCGGCACCAGCGTGCACAACACCGGGCCCGCTGAGTGGCAAAAGCGCATTGCGACGGGGGAATTTAAGGGGATTGCGGTGGCGGCGCGATAAATCACCGTAAGTTGTTGATATTTATAGATTTCTACCAAAAATGCCACCAAATCGGTGGCATTGGTAGAAACTCAATAGAATCATAGACTTATGACCTTCAAACAGCACGACTTCATACCCTTTTCTGTAGACGCACAGCGTATAGCCGCTAACCTAGAGCAAACCTATACAGCATGGCTGGATGCACAAAGAGAGCTTAACGCCCTGCCCGCCACAATGTATTGGGCGGCCAAGGCAGATACTGAATACCTGACCTACAAAACCGACAGCGCAGACAAAGGCCACAGCTTTGGCGCGCGCAGTCCAGAGACTGAGGCACGCTACGCGGCCTACATAGAAGACAAATCAAGCCAAAAAGAGCGTACCGAAAAGCTGCAATTACAACTCAACGAGCGGGCCACCTTATACAAAACTCGCGGCTTGCGCCTACCCGTATTAGCCGATCAGCCGGGCGATATTTTGCGCGCCCTGGATTTGGAAGATCTGCTGGGCGTGGATGTTCTCTTGGTAGGCACCAACGCTTTTGTGGCCTACGAGTTAGTCTGTGGTGTGCGCTTTCCTACGGGCAGCGAAGCCACCGAAGATTTTGATTTAGCCTGGTGCAGAGACACCAAGGCATCGCTGGCCACCATGCCAGCGACAACACCACGCCCCAAGCGCAAGTCTTTGCTAAAAGTCATTCGCGGCATAGACAAAACCTACCGCATCAACCCGCGCAAACCTTACCAGGCCATCAACAGCGACAACTACGACGTAGAGCTGCTGGCCGCGCCCAGCACCCACCCGCTACCTAGAGAGCAAGGCTTTGACCCCATGGCAACACTGGTGGAGCAAGAATGGCTCCTGCTAGGTCGCCCGGTCAGCGTCGTCGTCGCCACCACACGCGGGTATGCCTGCCCCATGGTGGTGCCCGATCCACGCTGGATGGCGCTGCACAAGCTCTGGCTAGCCAATAAGCCAGAACGCAATCCGCTTAAAAAAGACAAAGACCGCAGACAAGGTAATGTGCTGTTGGATGCGGTGCGTTTTTTCTTACCTACTTCACACCCGATGAATGTAGATTTTGTATTTGAACTACCGCTTGAATTGCAACCACTATTCAACCAGTGGTGCGCAGAGTCAGGGCATGTGCCGCAACCATGAATCGGATACCGTGCCACTTATAAACCCCAACTCCCCCATCGGGGTCTTCGACTCCGGCATCGGTGGCCTGAGCATCCTAAAAGCCTTGCGCGCCGAGCTAACGCACGAAAGCTTTGTCTATTTTGCCGACAGCGCACACAACCCCTATGGCGAAAAGCCCGAGGCCTTTGTCATCGAACGCTCGCGTGCCATTGCCCAGCAGTTGATCGACGAACACCACATCAAGGCCCTGGTAGTGGCCTGCAACACCGCCACTGCCGCCGCCATTCACCTGCTGCGCGCCCAGCACCCTGGCCTGCCCATCATCGGCGTGGAGCCTGCCCTTAAACCCGCCGTCGCCATCAGTAAAACCAAACGCATCGCCGTGCTGGCCACGCGCGGCACCCTGCACAGCACCAAGTTCCAGGCACTGCTGCAGTCGCTAGACGGGCAAGCCGAGTTCATTTGCACCCCCTGCGACGGTCTGGCCGAGCTGATCGAGCACAGTATTGACCCAGGAAACGCTACGGATTTAATAGCTGCTTGCGCCCGTTTTTGTTCGGCTACAGGCCAATTTGGCACTAAAAAAGGCGAGATAGACACACTGGTACTAGGCTGCACCCATTACCCCCTGGTGCGGCCCTGCTTTCGCCAGGCGGTGGGGGATGCAGTGCATATTGTTGACAACGGCCAGGCCGTGGCGCGGCGCACGGTGCAATTGCTGGCCCCGCTTACTGCCGCACAGCCGCCAGAAGCCGCGTTGGTACTGCGCAGCAGCGCCTTGGACGACAGTTTGCAACGCGCCGCGCAGCGCTGGCTGTAGTGCGCATCTGCTGCCTGGTAGGCAAGTAGAAAATATGGCTCTAGCCCAATAAAAACAAGCGTAAGCAGCTACGAAAAAAATAGCAACTACTTCTGCTTTCGCGGTGGCAGGCCAGTGTGCTGCGTGAGGATGCGACCGGGTTTGGCCGCTACGCGCAGGGGCGCTGCGGGCGTGGCGGTGGTTGTGGTTCCACCGGTGCGGCCCTTGACCTTCTCTCCCACGCTGCTGGAATTTTTACGCCGCGCGCCCACGTAGCTGCCGTCGGTCATGGGCTGGAAACTTGGGATGAGATGGTGCTTGCCGTTGCCGATCAAATCGGCACGGCCCATGGCTTTGAGCGCTTCGCGCAGCAGCGGCCAGTGGTTGGCATCGTGGTAGCGCAAAAAGGCTTTGTGCAGGCGGCGGCGTTTGTCGCCGCGCACGATGTCCACCGTCTCTGCGTCCCGCGTAACCTTGCGCAACGGGTTGCGGTTGCTGTGGTACATGGCCGTGGCGGTCGCCATGGGGCTGGGGTAGAAGGTTTGCACCTGGTCGGCGCGAAAGCCGTTTTTCTTCAGCCAGATGGCCAGGTTCATCATGTCTTCGTCGCTGGTGCCGGGGTGGGCGGCGATGAAGTAGGGGATGAGGTACTGCTTTTTGCCTGCCTCGGCGCTGTACTTTTCAAACATCTGCTTGAACTTGTCGTAGCTGCCGATGCCGGGCTTCATCATCTTGGACAGCGGCCCACCCTCGGTGTGCTCGGGCGCGATTTTGAGGTAGCCGCCGACGTGGTGCGTCACCAGTTCTTTCACATATTCCGGCGATTGCACCGCCAGGTCGTAGCGCAGACCGGAGCCGATCAAAATCTTCTTCACACCCTTCAAGGCCCGCGCGCGGCGGTACATGCTGATGAGGGCGCTGTGGTCGGTGTTGAGGTTGGGGCAAATGCCGGGGTACACGCAGCTGGGCTTGCGGCAGGCCGATTCAATCTCAGGGCTTTTGCAGCCAATGCGGTACATATTGGCCGTGGGGCCACCCAGGTCGCTGATGACACCGGTAAAGCCTTTCACGCTGTCTCGTATCGCTTCGACTTCACGGATCACCGAATCTTCGGAGCGGCTTTGGATGATGCGGCCTTCGTGCTCGGTGATGGAGCAGAAAGTGCAGCCGCCAAAGCAACCGCGCATGATGTTGACGCTGAAGCGGATCATTTCCCAGGCGGGAATTTTGGTTTCGCCATCGTGGCTACCGTTCGCGTCTGCATACGATGGGTGCGGGCTGCGCGCATAGGGCAAATCAAACACCAAATCCATCTCGGCGGTGGTCAGCGGGATGGGGGGTGGCGTGATCCACACGTCGCGTGCAGTGGTGCCCTCGCCGTGTTTTTGCACCAGGGCACGGGCGTTGCCGGGGTTGGTCTCCAGGTGCAGCACGCGGTTGGCATGGGCGTACAGCACCGGGTCGGCCTTGACCTGCTCGTAGCTGGGCAGGCGGATGACGCTGTGGTCGCGCGGGGGCGTTTGCAGCTTGTTTTTGGTAAGCAGCGGGTTGGGCAAGAAGGTGAGGGGTTTGATCGTGAAGCCCGAATCTGGCTTGGCAGCATCGGTAGGCGCATCCATCTGGCCGCGCAAAGTTGGCGCACTGCCGGGCTCAGCAGGCATACCCGACTGCACCGAAATCACCGCATCCTCTTTAGCGCACGAGCCACCCTGCTCACGCGCTAAATCTGCGCTCATCATGTAGGGGTTGACATGCTGTTCGGTGCGGCCTGGCGTGTCGATGTCGGTCGAGTCGATCTCAAACCAGCCCTGGGCATTGGTACGTTGCACAAAAGCCGTGCCGCGAATGTCGGTCAAATTTGCCATGGGCTCTTTGGCACCCAGGCGGTGAGCTATCTCTACGATAGCGCGCTCGGCGTTGCCGTACAGCAGCAAATCACATTTAGCGTCCACCACGATCGAGCGGCGCACCTTGTCTTGCCAATAGTCGTAGTGCGCTATGCGGCGCAGCGAGCCTTCGATTCCGCCCAGGACGATTGGCACGTCGCTGTAGGCCTCCTTGCAGCGCTGGCTGTACACCAGGGCCGCGCGGTCGGGCCGGCTGCCGCCCTGCCCGCCGGGGGTGTAGGCATCATCACTGCGGATTTTGCGGTCAGCCGTGTAGCGGTTGATCATGCTGTCCATATTGCCAGCGGACACGCCGTAGAACAGGTTGGGTTTGCCCAGCGCCTTGAACGGCTCGGCGCTTTGCCAGTCGGGCTGGGAAATAATCCCGACGCGAAAGCCCTGGTTCTCCAGCACGCGGCCAATCACGGCCATGCCAAAGCTGGGGTGGTCTACATACGCGTCGCCACACACAATGACAATGTCGCAACTGTCCCAGCCCAGCGCCTGCATTTCACCCCGGGTGGTGGGCAAGAATTTGGCCACGCCAAAGCGCGCCGCCCAGTACTTGCGGTAGCTGGCTAGCGGTTTGGCATCTCGCGGGAATAACGAGACATCTTTAAATATGGCGGGGCGTGCGGTCATGGCAAGGGAGTGGGTATAACCCTGCATTTTACGGGCGTATCCACATTAACCCTAATCATGGGCGGGGCCCATCGATCAAACCACGACAAAGATATAGCTTTACAGGGTAATACTTTGGCTTTAGAGTCCACTCAGACTTTTTGTCTATACGCGTCTTAGTTCACAAAATTCTATTGGAGACCTTCACCCATGTTCGCCATCGCCACCCAGCGTTTGCCTGTGCTAGCCACCGCATTTTCTGCTGTATTTTTAGCCGCTTGCAGCAGTGCCCCCACCGCTACACCTGTGGCCCCTGTAGCCCGAGCCGCAGCGCCCGCACCAGCCGCTGCCCCGGTGTACGTAACTCCGCAGTCTGCCCCGCCTCCAGTTGTGGTCTACGCACCAGCACCAGCGCCTGTGGTCAGCATGCAGCCATCTAGCTCTGTGCAGGCTGCGCCTATTTCGTCGCCGGGTGCCGATGCGTTGCGCGAAGGTCTGGCCGCATTTCAAAAGCGCGACTACCGCACCGCCGAGGCCAAACTGGCACAAAGCCAAGAGCAAGGGCTGAGTCAGCTCAACGAAGTCCAGCAAGCCTACAAAACCCAGGCTTTTGTTTATTGCCAGAGCAAGCGCACCGTCAAGTGCGAAGAGGCATTTACCGAGTTGCTCAGCTTGGACCGTACTTTTGAGCTGAGCAGCAGTGAGCGACGCAACCCAGCCTGGGCCAGCACTTTTGCCAAGGTCAAGCAGCGTATGCGTAAATAAACGCTGACCCGTATCGTGCTTGCGCCGTCAGCCCTTGACTGCGCAACTGACTGCACAACAAATTTTTACCGTACTATTCATTTAGAATGCTTCCGGACATCCAAAAGGCATAATACTTTTTGTTCCATTTAAAAAGGAGTTATTCATAGTGTATTTTCATCACCTATCCATTCCATGCAAACCAGTCGGTGGTTTGCTCGCGGCCTTGTTGCTGGCTATTTCTGTGCAAGCACAGGCTGCTGATGCATCCCCCGGCGCTGCAGCCCTCAAACAAGGCATGGCTTTGTTCGACAAAGGCTTGTTGGGCAAGGCGGAAAAAATGGTCAACAAGGCTAATAAATTGGGCTTTACCCGTTTGGAGGAAGTGCAGCAAGCTCACAAGACTTTGGCATTTATCCAGTGCGGCACCAACCGCCCTGCGCAGTGCGAAAAGTCGTTTGAAGAGGCTTTAAAGCTCGACCCGTCATTCAAACTCAATGCGGTGGAGCGCAAGAACCCACTCTGGACTCCCACGTTTAACAAGGTCAAGCAGCGCCTGTCCAAGTAAGCGCATCGTTTGCACAATTAGCGCGCGGTCAGTCCCATGCCGCGCGCTATCACTTCTTTCATGATCTCATTGGTGCCGCCATAAATGCGCTGCACCCGAGCATCTGCATAGGCGCGGGTAATGGGGTATTCCCACATATAGCCGTAGCCGCCAAATAACTGCACGCATTCGTCCATCACCTTGCATTGCAGGTCGCTGCACCAATACTTGGCCATGCTGGCCGTTGCAGTATCCAGCTTGTCTTGCAGTAGCAGCTCGGTGCATTTGTCCACAAACACCTGGGCAATTTGCACCTGGGTTTGCAACTCAGCCAGGGTGTATCGGGTGTTTTGGTAGCTGGCCACGACCTGGCCAAATACTTTGCGCTCTTTCACATACGCCACAGTCCAGTCAATCGCCGCCTGCGCCGCTGCAATGCCGCCAATGGCGATTTGCAGCCGCTCCCAAGGCAGTTGCTCCATCAGGCAGATGAAGCCCCGGTTTTTATGTGCCTCACCACCCAATAGATGGTCTGCTTGCACGCGCACGTTGCTGAAAAACAGCTCACTCGTATCCTGCGCTTTCAGGCCGAGTTTTTTCAGGCGTTTGCCAACCTCAAAACCTGGCATACCACGCTCTACCAGCAGCAGGCTGGTGCCCTTGGCACCGGCTGCGGGGTCTGTCTTGGCCACCACAATCACCAGGTCAGCATGCCAGCCATTGGTGATAAAGGTTTTGCTGCCGTTCAGCACATACGAGCCATCGCTTTGCTGCAAGGCGGTAGTCTTCACACCCTGTAGGTCGCTGCCCGCTGCGGGCTCGCTCATGGCAATCGCCCCCACCATCTCACCGCTGGCCAGGCGCGGCAGGTACTTGGCTTTTTGCTCGGGCGTACCATAGTGCAAAAGGTAGGGTGCCACAATTTCGCTGTGCAGCGTGTAGCCAATGCCGCTAGTGCCTGCGCGGCTGAGCTCTTCCATCTGGATCACCGAATACAGCTTGTCCGCATCGCTGCCACCGAATTCTTCTGGCATGGTCATACACAAAAAGCCATTCGCCCCCGCCTTGCGCCACACCTCACGATCGACATAGCCCTGCTCCTCCCAGTCGGCGTGAAAGGGGGCAATTTCTTTGTCGATAAAGCGGCGAAAACTGCTGCGAAAAGTTTCGTGGTCGGGGGTGTAGAGGCTGCGTTCAATCATATCTATTTCACATTCATCCACTTAAACAGCATAAAGCCATCGGCACGCTGGTACGCGCTGATATTTTTCTTCATCGCCCACACCAGCGTTTGCTGGTGTAGAGGGATGTGACCTACATCCTGGCTGTGGATGTCCAGCGCCTCCTTCACCATCGCGCTACGCAGGTCAGGGTTGATCTCGGACTGGATTTTGCTGGTCAGTTCGTCCAACTTCGAGTTGCTGTAGGCACCAAAATTCCAGGTGCCCTGGTTGCCTGCGGGGGTGGCCAGCACCGTAAACAGCAGGTTATGTGCGTCATACGCCGCCGGTGTCCAGCCCAGCATAAAAAAGCTCACTTCCCGCTTGAGTGCTTTGGGAAAGTAGGTGGCTTTGCTTTCTACCTGAAGCTGTATTTTGATACCGACGCGTGCCAAGTAGCTGGCCACGGCTTGGCATACCTCAGCGTCGTTCACATAGCGGTCGTTAGGGCAGTTCATACCCACTTCAAAGCCGTTGGGGTAGTCTGCTTCTGCCAGCAGCTTTTTGGCCGCTTCTGGGTCGTAAGCCAGCCGGTTTTTCATGTCGGGTGTATAGCCACGGATGCCATCGGCCACCATGCCACCTGTGGGAAAGGCCGAATTACGCATGATGCGGGTTTTGATGGTGTTGATGTCGATAGCTTGATAAAACGCCTGGCGCACCCGCTTATCTTTAAACGGGTTTTTACCTTTGACGCTGGAGTTCAAAAGCTGGTCGCGCTTTTGATCAAAGCCTAAAAATACCACCCGCAGTTCGGGATTTTCTACCACTTGCAAGTTGCTTGACGCGGCAATGCGCGGCATGTCGGGCAGCGGCACAGGGTCAATCACATCGACCTCGCCCGACAGCAGTGCGGCGACGCGGGTAGAGTTATTTTCAATCGGTAAAAAAATAACTTCTTCTACATTGCTCTCGTGTTTACTCCACCACTGCGTGTTGCGCGCCAGCACAGTACGCGCGCTGGGTTGCCGCTCGCGCAAGCGAAAAGGCCCTGTACCATTGGCTTTGAACGATGCCGCGTTTTCAATGCCCTTGCGGCGGTCTACCGGCTTGGTGGCCTGATTGGTCTCGCACCAGGCCTTGCTCATCATCAAGATGTTGGACAAGAGCTCAGGCAAGATGGGGTTGGGAGCCGCGGTGTCGAGCTCCACTACAAACTCAGACACTTTGCGCACGGTTTTAACAGAGGCGAGCTGCGGCTTGACATCCGATCCTTCGCCACGCGCGCGCTCTAGCGAAAACACCACGTCATCGGCCGTGAAAGGGGCACCGTCGTGAAAGCGCACATCACGCCGTAGCTCAAAACGCCATAGCGTGGGCGACACTGCACTCCAACTTGTAGCGAGTGACGGACCGATTTTCAGGTCTTTGCCGCGTGTGGCCAAGGACTCAAACACGTTGTTCAAAAACGAGAGTTGGGTCGCTTCGTTGAAAGAATGCGGATCCATCGACAGCACATCGCCCTGATTCGCAACCCGTACGGTCACCGCATGGGCACCGCTAGCAAGCAAAACCAAGCCAGCAAGCGCCGCCAACACTAAAATTTTTAAAACAGGTTTTGTCATAGTTATATTATCCAAACTGATTTTCACCATGGTCATAAGCTGTTCAAATAAGGTTGCGCCGTATTTACTCGCTTGTAAAAGCGTTTTCATTGTAGGCGAATGCGCTTGACTTGGCTCGCATACGACGATGTTACCCAGACAACCAGCGCCCACCTACAATCCCCCTGTGAACGCCGCCCTACCCTCCCCCACCCCCCGCACCATCCGCGAACTGCCTGATGAGCTGATCAGCCAGATTGCCGCTGGCGAGGTGGTGGAGCGGCCCGCCTCGGTGGTGCGTGAGCTGCTGGACAATGCGCTGGACGCGGGGGCCAGGCAGATTACCCTGCGCTTGCTGGCGGGCGGGGTGCGCGCCATTGTGGTGGAAGACGATGGCCTGGGCATACCGCGCGACCAACTGCCGATGGCGCTCAAACGCCATGCCACCAGCAAGATTGCCTCGCTATCAGATTTAGAGTCGGTGGGTACCATGGGCTTTCGGGGCGAGGCACTGGCTGCTATTAACTCGATAGCTGATTGCGCAATTCTTTCAAGGGCTGGCGGCCCAAATGGTTCGCAATATGCATCGGCCTGGATGCTGCATGGCCAAACCGGAGAATTGAGCCCCGCTGCGCGCGCGCAGGGCACCACGGTGGAGGTAAAAGAGCTGTTTTTTGCCACGCCTGCGCGGCGCAAGTTCCTGAAAACCGATGCCACCGAGCTGGCGCATTGTTTAGAGTCGGTGCGCCGCCACGCGCTGGCCCGGCCTGACGTGGGCTTTTCGGTGTGGCACGAAGGCAAGCTGCTGGAGCAGTGGCGCGCAGGCAGCACCGAGCAGCGTATTAACGACGTGCTGGGCGACGACTTCATCAGCCAGGCCATCAAGGTGCAATACCAAGGCAGCGGCGGCGTGACCGTGCACGGCTATGCGGGCATCCCCGATGCCGCGCGCAGCCGGGCCGACCAGCAGTTTGCCTATGTGAATGGCCGCTACGTGCGCGATAAGGTGCTCACCCACGCCGCGCGCAGTGCCTACGAAGACGTGCTGCACGGCGGCAGGCAGCCGGTGTATGTGCTGTTCATGCAGATCGACCCGACGCGGGTGGACGTGAACGTGCACCCCACCAAGATCGAGGTGCGCTTCAGAGACAGCCGCGAGGTGCACCAGGCCGTGCGCCACGCGGTGGGCAATGCGCTGGCAGTGCCTAGGTCGGGCGCGGGAGTGGCGCTGGACAAGGCCGCGCCCGGCGGACTTGATGCACTGGGTGCCACGGTGCAAGCGCATCACTCTAGGGATGATATTTCCAACGCTTCCGGCAATCCGTTTTACCCATCAAATCAGGCTGCAGCCCAATCAAATAGTGCGCAAGCAGCTATAAATTTCAAAGCATATGACAGCCCACTCGCAATGGGCAACCATGTCTCTGACCTGTCGCTGCTGTGGGGCGCGCCGCGTAGCGACCCGGCTGCGCGCAGTGACCCTGCTGCACACAGCGACCCTAGCGCGCGCAGTGGCGCGGCATCAGCAGGTGGCGCACAGCCTGCCAGCGGGTTCACCCAAGCTGGGACCAACCCAGCCCACACAGACACCTATGACACACCAAACACCTGGCCGCTGGGCAAAGCCATCGCGCAGTTGCAAGGCATCTACATCCTGGCTGAGAACACGCAAGGCTTGGTGATTGTGGACATGCACGCCGCGCACGAGCGCATCGTCTACGAGCGGCTCAAGGCGCAGATGGACGCAGCGCAGGCCGCTGGTGCAGACGAAGCAGCAGGCCAGGCGCGCATTGCCTCGCAGCCCCTCTTGATCCCCGCCACCTTTGCCGCCACCCCCACCGAGGTAGCTACCGCCGAGGCCTGCGTGGACACCCTGCTCCAGCTGGGCCTGGAGGTCACGCCCTTCTCGCCCAAAACCCTGGCCGTGCGCGCCGTGCCCACCAGTCTGGCGCAGGGCGACCCGGTCGAGCTGGCGCGCAGCGTGCTGGCCGAGCTGGGTCAGCACGAGGCCAGCACGGTGATACAGCGCGCCCAGCACGAAATTTTGAGCACCATGGCCTGCCACGGCGCAGTGCGCGCCAACCGCAAGCTCACCATCGACGAGATGAATGCCCTGCTACGACAGATGGAAAACACCGAACGCTCTGACCAATGCAACCACGGCCGCCCCACCTGGCGGCAAGTGAGCATCAAAGAACTGGACGCGCTGTTTTTACGTGGTCGCTAGCGCCATACGCAACGGCCATAGGTAGCAGCGTAAATACAAAGAAATACGCCTATAGCCCATATAAAACGGGCGTAAGCAGCTACGAAATATATAGCTACTTACTCACTGCATTGGCACTGCGCACAAACTGGGTTTTATCGTAACCCAGCGCCACAGCACGCTCCAATATCTGGCTCAAAGTAGCGTCATCCAGCTGGGTCTGACGCGACAATATCCAGCCAAATTGACGGCTGGGCTCGCCCACCAGCACCCATTGGTAATTGGGCTCCAGCGCCAGCACCCAGTAGTCGCCATAAAACGGGCGAAAAAAGCTCACGCGCAGTTTGGCGTTGTTGCTGCCCTGCACTATTTTGGCGACACCCTTGGCCTCTTCCATCTGGCCGCTCTGGGTGCGGCACTGGTTCAGCACACTCAGGCCATCGCCATCACGGGCATAGATAGCGCGGGTGTCGCTCACGCACATGGCCTGAAAGCGGTTGGGTATCAAGGCCTGCTGCGTCCAGCTGCCCAGGTAGCGCTGCACATCTACGCTGGCCACCGTGGGCAGGGGCAGGCCGGGTGTGCGGTTGGCAGTGTTACACGCTGACAAGGTTGACAGGGCAAACAGGGTGGCTCCCAAGCGGGCGGCAATGCTAAAGTACTTCATCTGTTGACTTTACGGGAACTATGGCCTGGCCATCGCCGTCCTATCCCCTTAACCCTACAATGCAGCTTTTTTTCAACCGCATGGCAATTTCAACTCTCTGGCGCAAGCTCAACACCCGGCTGCTGCTGTGCAGCGCGCTACTTGGCATGACGGTGCTGGCAGGCTGCGCCTCGCTGGATGTCAAGCAAGGCCAATGGATTTTTAACCCCAGCGAGCGCACTTGGGGTGGCCGGGGCCAAGCCGCCAGCCACATGCAAGAGGCTTGGATCAGCTTCGACTCTGCCCTGACGGGACAGCCGGTCAAGCTGCATGCCCTGGTGCATGCGGGCGAACAAGCCAATGCCCCCGTGCTTTTGTATTTACACGGCGCACGCTGGGACATCACCGGCAGCGCCCACCGCATCGCCCGCATGCAAGAGCTGGGCTTTACCGTGGTAGCGGTGGACTACCGGGGCTTTGGCAAAACCTCCAAAGAAACGCCATCCGAAAAAATGGCCTACGAAGACGCATTGGCTACCTGGCAGTGGATAGCCAAAACCTACCCCCAGCAGCCCCGCTACATCTTTGGCCACTCGTTGGGCGGTGCCATTGCCATCGAGCTGGCCCGCAGCGTCAATGACGAGCAAGGCACGATTGTCGAAGGCACCTTTACCTCTATCCCCGACGTAGCCAGCACCATGGCCTGGGGCTGGCTGCCCACCAGCCTGCTGATAACGCAGCGCTTTGAGTCGGTGAAAAAGGTAGCCTCTATCGGCTCGCCCCTGCTGGTGGTGCACGGCGCAAGCGACAACGTCATCAAACCCCACTTGGGCCGCAAACTCTTTGAAGCCGCCGCCGAGCCCAAGCGCTTCGTGCTGGTAGACGGCGGCTCGCACCACAGCACCAACGCCGTTGGGCAGTCTGCCTACAAGGCAGCCCTGGCCGAGCTGTTTGGCCTGGCACCTGTGCCGCTAAGCATCAACTCATCGCTATTAATTAAGTAGCTGTTTACGCAATATTTTGTGGGTCTACAGGCTTATTAGAGGGTTTTTAGTCTTTTTGTGATTCGAAAATTTATCAATAGACCGCGCTCTCTACCCCGCCCCACCCGAAAACAGCTAACCTAGCCTTGGTTTAACTACTTTTCTCGCCTATGCCCGCATTTGCGACAACTGCTGCCGCACAGCAACCAGATCTGCACATTGCCCCGCCCGGCTGGGGCCGCATGGCGCTGGAGCTGCGGGCACCTTGGGAGTTTGGCACTCTGCTGCCCGCCTGGCCTGCGCTGCAACGCGCGCCGCGTGGCGATGGGCACCGGGTGGTGGTGTACCCAGGTTTGACTGCGGGCGATGTCACCACGCTGCCGCTGCGCAAATACCTGGACAGCCTAGGCTACACAACACACGGCTGGAGCCAAGGCCTGAACCTGGGGCCGCGCAGGGGTGTGATGGCTGCGGGTAAAGCGCAGTTACTCGACCTGTTAGCACAGAGTGACGCACCCCTGAGCCTGGTGGGCTGGAGCCTGGGCGGCATCTACGCGCGCGAGCTGGCCAAAGAGCTGCTACAGGAGCACGCTGCACAGCGCAGCAAAATTGTCGTACCCATTCGCAGCATCATCACCCTGGGCACGCCCTTTGCGGGCGGGCCACGCAGCACCAACGCCTGGTGGCTGTACGAGCTGACCAGCGGGCGCGAGGCGCAGCGCGAGGGAGCCAAGTACCAGCTAGGCCACGCCCCCAGCGTGCCCACCAGCAGCATCTACAGCCGCAGCGACGGCGTGGTGGCCTGGCAGGCCAGCGTGCAAACGGCGCAGGCGCATAACCCCCACACCGAAAACATCGAGGTGCGCGCCAGCCACTGCGGCATTGGCATCAACCCCAGCGCCTGGTGGGCCGTGGCTGACCGCCTGGCGCAGCCACTGGGGCGCTGGCAAGCGTTTCAAAAACCTGCGCTCAGCGGCTTGCAGAATTTGGTGTATCCTGACCCTGAGCGCAAGTTAACCGCATTCTAATTGCTATAATTTAAATAGCTGCTTACACTATATTTTATTGGCCTAGAGGCCTATTTGTTACCTACAACATGTACCGAGAGACACTACCATGACCACCCAGACCATCGCCACCACCAACCACCAAATTCGCCTGGCCCAGCGCCCAGTAGGCCTACCCGGCCGCGAGTGCTGGAGCAATACCAGTGAGCCGGTGCAACAGCCCGACGAGGGCGGCGTGCTGGTCAAAACCCTGGCGCTGTCGCTCGACCCCGCCATGCGCGGCTGGATGAACGAAGGCAAAAGCTACATCCCGCCGGTAGCCATTGGTGAGGTGATGCGCGCTGGTGGCGTGGGCATGGTCGTCGCGTCCAAAAACCCCGCCTTTGCGGTGGGCGACTATGTGAACGCAGGCCTGGGCGTACAGGAGTATTGCCTGATCCCCGAAGACCAGATCAAGCGCAGCGGCCTCTTCAAAATTGACCTGCGCGCAGGCAGCATCACCCAGTGGCTCAACGTGCTGGGCATGCCCGGCATGACGGGCTATTTTGGCCTGATGGACGTAGGCCAACCCCAGGCAGGCGAGACGGTGGTGGTCAGCGGCGCTGCCGGGGCCGTGGGGCAAACCGTGGGGCAAATGGCCAAGCTCAAAGGCTGCCGCGTGGTGGGCATTGCAGGCGGCGCGGCCAAGTGCGACTGGGTGGTGAAAGAGCTGGGCTTTGATGCCTGTATCGACTACAAGGCCTCGCCAGCAGCAGTCAAAGACGGCCTCAAGCAGCACTGCCCCAAAGGCGTAGACATTTACTTTGACAACGTCGGTGGCGAGATTTTGGACACCGTGCTCACCCGCATCAACCCCAAGGCGCGCATCATCATCTGCGGTGCAATCAGCCAGTACAACAACACCACGGCCATCCAGGGCCCGAAAAACTACCTCAGCCTGCTGGTCAACCGCGCCCGCATGGAAGGCATCGTGGTGTTCGACTACGCCCCACGCTACCACCTGGCCGTGGCCGAGATGGCTGGTTATTTGAAAGATGGCCGCATGAAAAGCAAGGAAGATGTGGTGGAGGGTCTCGGCACCTTCCCAGAGACCTTGCAAAAGCTGTTTAACGGCGAGAACTTTGGCAAGCTGGTGTTGCAGGTAGCGAAGGCTTAACAAGCGTCTTCAGCCGCAAAAACCACTTTCGGCTGACCGCCATAGCCCTTACAGGCGCTCCAACCAGGCGATTTGACAAGCTGGTTTGATACCAGATCACATCACACTCCGTCGCGCAGCAACTTGGCGTAGTACGCCGGGTCTACATTGCCGCCACTGACGATAACACCAACACGCTTGCCGCGCACGTCCAGCTTGCCTTCGCTGTCACCCAGCAGTGCAGCAGCGGCGGCCAGCCCCCCCGTGGGCTCGATCACCATCTTCATGCGCTCGGCGACAAAGCGCATGGTTTTGACCAAGGCGGCATCGTCGACCGTGAGCACGTCTTTAAGCAAAGCCTTGCACACAGCAAAAGTCAGCGCGCCAGGGGCCTGGGTTTGCGCACCATCGGCAATCGTTACGGGTACGTCGATTTTGACGATCTGGCCGCTACGAAAACTCTGCTGAAAATCATTTCCCGCCAAAGGTTCCACACCGTATACATCGCATGGGGGCAGCAGGTGTTTGGCAACCACGGCGCAGCCTGAGGTGAGGCCGCCTCCACCCATACACACCAGCAACACATCCAGCGTACCCACCTCTTCAATCAGCTCCAGCGCGGTGGTGCCCTGCCCGGCCATGACGTGGGCGTGGTTATAGGGTGGCACCATGGTCAGGCCGCGCTCAGTGGCGATCTGTTGGCTCAAGGCTTCGCGGTCTTGGGTGTAGCGGTCATACAAAACCACTTCAGCACCATATTCGCGGGTGGCGCGGATCTTGGCAGCGGGCGCGTCTTCGGGCATGACGATAACCGCTTGCATACCCAGCAGCTTGGCCGACAGCGCGACGGCCTGCGCGTGGTTGCCCGACGAGAAGGCCAATGCACCGGCCTTGCGCTGCGCTGGCGTGAACTGCGCCAGCGCGTTGTAACCACCACGAAATTTGAAGGCCCCCATGCGCTGGAAGTTCTCGCACTTGAAAAACAGCTCGGCCCCTGTACGTGCATTGGCCGTAGTACTGGTGTGCACAGGCGTGCGGTGCGCTATGCCTTTCAGGCGCGCTGCTGCGGCGCTGATGTCGGCAAAGTTGATCGGGAGTTGGGTCGTGCTCATGGCTTGCTGTGTCCTGTGTATACGCTATAGAGCTGCGTCTTGAAACGCCTTGGCCCGCAGAGTAATCACCAGTGTGTCACGGTAGGCGTTCCCGCAGGTGGGTTGGATCGGCGTGGTTTCGTGCACCACCCGCGCATCGTCCAGCAGCAGCACGCTCCAGGGCTCCGTCAGGGTAAAGCGCTGGCCGCTGGGGCCGTCGGCTTCAAACACGCGGGTCTCACCGCCCTTCACGCCTTCGCGCGCGACTAAAAATACTGCCACCAAATCCACCCCGTCGCGGTGGGCACCCTCGGGCGTGGGGCGGCCTATGCCGCCTTCGGTGTCAATGCGAAACTGGTGCGCCTCGGCATACCAAGTCTGCGGGCCACGCAATTGATTGGCCAGACCCGCCATCCATAGCAGCAAGGCGTTCCACGCGGGTGTATGGGTGGCCGGCTCGATGGGCTCAAACCAACGCTGCATGCCACCGTGCAAGGCGTTGTATTCCAGTGGCTGCCAATGGGCACGGTGCGGCACTGGTTGCACCGCATCGCCCTGGATGACATAGCTGGCATGGCGGCGCTTGCGGTACTTGCCACCATCTTTCAAGTACGCATCGGGGGCCAAGCGCTGCCAACTGTCCCTCAACGCGGCCAGCCCGGACAAAGGGCAGCCCGCCAGCAGCGCCACATCAGCCGCAGGCAGCAAAGCAAACCCTTGCTGGGCCAGCGCAGGCAACAAAGTTGCGGGATGGGTATACGGTGGGACTAAATCAGAGGCGTTGTGCATGCGGCAAGCTTAAACCAAAGCCTGTATCACTTCACCGAAGCCGCGTCGGTGATGCGGTAGTACAGGCCGTACGGGTCGTCACTGAGCACCGCAAATTTGCCCTCAACCACCACAGGCTCCAGCGTGTACTTCACCGGGGTTTTGGTGCGCACTTCCACCATACTCTCAGGGCCACCAGGGGTGCAAAAGCCGCAGCTCATGGGTACCGAGGTAAGCAAAAAGTGGCGCTGCTTTTCGCCCGGCTCCAGCGGCATCATGAAGCCTTGCAGGCGCTGGGACTTTTGGTTGAGCGCCATCTGGCTTCTGGTGAAGACGGGCGTGATTTTGTTTTTTTCGGTCTTGGTTGTGATGTCGGTCAGCACCGCCCAGGGCACCACGTCGGCGCGCATGGGCAAGGGGGCGATGGGGCTGTTGGGGCTGTGCACGCCAGCGCCAGTGCCCGTTGCAAGGCCCGCAGGCGCTGCTGAGCTTGCTCCCGCTGTCGTAGCAGGCGATGCCGCTGCTGTAGCAGACGACCCCGTCAGCGGCGTGCCGCCTTTGATGGGTGGGCTCAGTTGCGCGCTGGCAGCGCCTGCCCATAGCAGGACAAGCGATGCGCCGAGGGAAAGTGCCAATTTAGTGTTCATGTTTCATTCCGCAGTACTTACCAATACCCAGACCTTTGCAGGCGGCCTGGAGTTCTTTCAAGCAGACCTCTTCGGTTTTACCTGATTCTAGGCACTTGGCCGCCTGCGTGTGCGCAGCAGCCATGGCGCGGTGGCGCGCGATGTCTTTTTTGGTATCGTCTGCACTGTGCTGTGCTATTACTACAGTAGCTGCTTGCGCGCATATCAATAGGGCTAACAGCCGATTTAACTTACAAAAACCACGTACAGATCGCATACATCACCTCGATTGCAAAATTTTCAAAACATCCAGCCTATACGCCGCCCACACAGGCAGCAGGGCTGCTACCAAAGCCAAAACGACTGCGCCGCCCAACAACCACAGCTCCTGTGGCAACCACAGCCAACCCGTGATGGGCAGCGAGCGATCCGCCGCCAACTGCTGCCCAACCAAGCCGGTGAGTCCGTGACCCAGTGCCAATCCTAGCAAACTAGCAACCAGCGTCAAGATCAGCGCCTGCCACACCAGCACGCTAGCCACACGGGCTGGCGAGGCGCCCAGCATGCGCAGCATGGCCCAGTCGGCCTGGCGCTCTCTTAACGCATTCCACAGGGCGATTAAAAGACTCACCGCAGCTATCAGCAGCAGCACCGCCGCAAAGCCGCGCAGCACGTCGGTGCCCACGCCCATCATGCGAAACAGCCGGGTAATCTCCAGCGCGGGCGCGGCGGCCTGCATCTCGGTAGTGGTGTTGACAAAGCGCGGAAAACTCACTGCCGCCAAGGGCGAGGCATATTGGATGAGGGCCAGCGTCACCTCTCGTGCCTCAATGAGGGCCAGGCGGTCATCGTCATCCAGTGCGGTGGTTTTCTCATGCACCTGCCAGACCGACTCGGTCGCCGTCAGCACCAATCGATCCAGCACGCAGCCACAGGGCGTGAGTACGCCTACCAGGGTGTAAGCGCTCTCACCATGGGCATGGCCCGTGGCACCCATGCCGTGGTTGCCCGCAAAGCTTTTGCCAATATGCAGCCCGAGTTTAGCCAGCGCCTGGGCTGCGTCATGCCCCGCTACCGCCTGCATGGGGGCTGCCCACAACTGGCCATGGCCCAGCGTTGCACCGTAGTGCGCGATGTAGTCGGGCGTGGTGCCCGCAATGCGAAAGCCGCCCACGCTGTCGCCCAGGCTTAAGGGGATGAGCTTTTTTACCTGCGGATTGGAGGCCAGCGCCTGAACAGCTTGCAGTGGGATGTTGCCGGACGGCACGTCGATATGGAACACCCCTGCCAAAATCAATTGCAGCGGGCTACCCTTGGCCCCCACCACCACGTCAATGCCTTGCAGATCGCGCTCAAACGCGGTTTGCACTTGGTGCTGCACCAACAGCAAAAAGCACATCAATGCCAAACCCAGCGCCAGCAGCAGCACGTTGAGCGCCGCTGCCAGCGGGCGGGCGGCTAGGTAGTGCCAGGCTAAAGCTACTGATTTCATAGCTGCTTACGCCCTATTTTAATGGTCTGCAGGCTGTTTTTATTGGAAAAATATGGTTCTAACCAGGCTTGTACCCGCGCATCATGCGTAGCCACCACCAGCGTGGCCTGGCAGCGCTGGGCGACCTGTGCCAGCAGCGTGACCGCATCAATCGCCGCCGCATCGTCCAGACTGGCCGTCGGCTCGTCGGCCAATATCACGCGCGGCTGCATCAGCACCGAGCGCGCCAGCGCCACCCGCTGCGCCTGCCCGCCCGACAGCGCATGCGGCTTGCGCTGCGCCAAATCGGCCACGCCCAGCGCGTCCAGGCTGCGCAGGATTTGCGCCTTGTCCGTCAGTTGACCAATGGCAAAGTAGGCCAGCGCCAGATTGTCAAACACCGTGAGCGCGTCACTCAAATGCAGGCGCTGCGGCAAAAAGCCCAGGGTAAGGCCGCGCCAGGCATCGCGCTGCGCGCGGCTGAGTTGAGTTGGGTCTTGGCCTGCGACTTCGATGTGCCCCTGCGTTGCGGTCAACAGCCCGGCCGCCAGGGCCAGAAAGGTTGATTTACCACTTCCCGAATTGCCCCGCAGCACGAGCGCGCCGCCCTGGGGCAAGTCCATATCGGCAAACGCTAGCGCAATGCCACCGGGGTAACGAAAGGCCAGTTGTTGGGAACGAATCATGCTTGTGCGTGCTACCAAGTCGCTACGCCATCAAACTTTCGCCAGCCGCGCAAAGGTCTTGCGAAATTTGGCTACCTTGGGCGCAGCCACGGCGACGCAGTAGCCCTGGCCGGGGTTGCGCTCGAAGAAGTCTTGGTGGTACTCTTCTGCGGCGCTGTAGTTGGCGACGGGCACTACTTCGGTGACTATGTTTGAGCTGTAGTGTTTGCTGGCGGTCAGCTCGGCGATGATGTCGTCGGCGATCTGCTTTTGCTCAGGCGTATGGTAGTAAATGCCGCTGCGATACTGGGTGCCTTGGTCGTTGCCTTGGCGGTTGAGCGTGGTGGGGTCGTGGATGACGAAGAAAACTTCCAGCAGCTCGCGGGTGGAGATAACCGCTGGGTCATACACCAGCTTGACGACCTCGTTGTGCCCGGTTCGCCCGGTGCACACCTGCTCGTAGGTGGGGTTGATGGCTTCGCCGTTGCTGTAGCCGCTCTGAACATCTTCCACGCCTTTGACGGCGACGTAGACGGATTCGGTGCACCAGAAGCAGCCACCGCCCAGGGTGATGGTTTGCAGGGTTTTTGCAGTGTTTTCCATGGGTAGCCCTTTAAAATATAGCGTAAGCAGCTATTACTTTCGTAGCGCTCACTCTCATAATGTTTCATAGCGTTTGCCCAGCGCCAGCAGCTCGGGCGTGCCAATCAACGCATTGAGTTGGTCAAAGTCCAGCATGGATTCTTGCACAGGCGCGGTGGTGCCATGCGTGTGCAGGCTTTGGTAGTAGCGCTGTAGGGTGTGGGCCACAGCGCGGGCGGTGCCGCCGGGGAAGATGACGATTTTAAAACCGCGCGCGCCCAGCTCGGCGGCGCTTTGCACGGGGGTTTTGCCGCCTTCCACCATATTGGCCAAGAGCGGCGTGCGCTGGGCGAAGCGCTGGCAGGCCGCTTGCATTTGCTCGGGGCTGCGCAGGGCTTCGATGAACAGCGCGTCTACGCCGCAGGCCAGGTAGGCCTCGGCCCGCTCCAGCGCGGCATCCAGCCCTTCTACGGCTAGGGCATCGGTGCGGGCGAGAATGAGCGTGTCTGCGCTGTGGCGCGCGTCCAGCGCGGCTTTGAGTTTGCCGCACATCTCTTGCGTGGGCACCACGGTTTTACCGTCCAGATGCCCGCAGCGCTTGGGAAAGCCCTGGTCTTCCAGCTGAATCATGGCCGCGCCCGCACGCTCAAAACCGCGCACGGTGCGCTGCACGTTCAGCGCGTTGCCAAAGCCGGTGTCGGCATCGACAATAACGGGCGTGGCCACCCGCTCAGTAATGCGCGCCAGCGTGTCTTGCACCTCGGTAAAGGTAGTCAGGCCAATGTCGGAGCGGGCCAGGCGCGTGTAGGCGATGGACGCGCCCGAGAGGTACAGCGCCTCAAAGCCAGCCTGCTCGGCGACCAGGGCCGTGAGCGCGTCGTACACGCCGGGGGCGAGCACTGCGCCGCTTTGGGTGAGTCGGTGTTTTAAAGTGGTCATGGATTCGCTACCTCAATCTATTGAATGCTGCGAAATTTAGGCAGCCACAGGGATGGAGTCTACCTGCGGTCTGCTTTGGTTTGACAACAAAGAGGCGGTTTGCTGGGTTTGTACGCCCTGGCGGAGATCAGAGTCGGCATGCTCCCGTGAACGAAAAATTGCGAATAATCGATCAAGTTGTTTGTGACTCAAGTGTCACCGCGCAAAGGACTGAAGCCGAGCAATGTAGTGGCTTGGTAAACCACGAAACTTTGCTGCCTCGATAAGACGCGCCAAATAGGGTTGATCAGGCAGATGTGTGCTGCGGGTAGGTGGCATATAGCAAATGACTGGTAGCCAACGTCCGTCAGCTGTTGTGACCAATACGGCCTCGGGCAAGAAGCTCCCAACACCACTCGCACCGTACATGCGATCTAACGCTGCGTGATTGATTTGGACAACGATTCCATGGATGCTATGCATGGGACTGGGAAAAACATTCGCATGAGGGTCGAGGCAAATGTCATACCCGTTCAGTTGGGCTACGTCAACACTGGTAGGGCTAAATTCAGCCTGAGCCATTACTTCTGGGCGCATAAAGCTACCGTAAAAAAATACTGCTATATGTTTTGACATTGAGAGTTTTCCTTGATAAGCATACTTGTATGATAGAAGGCAAATTACAGCTCAATAGCCAACTTATGTCGCTGAACAGCCAACACTCGCCTCATTGGCGAACACTTGCGAAGTCGCATTTACGTGGCCGTGTTTTGAAGTGGCATCAGCATCGTGATGCGCAACTGCTCTACGCAGTACGCGGTGTTATGCAGGTGCAAACCCATCAAGGTCAATGGATCGTGCCACCACAACGCGCCCTATGGATACCTGCGGCCACAGCACATCAAGTAACCATGCTGTCGGACACAGAAATGCGGACACTCTATTTTCCCCCGTCTATTTGCAGGACTTCATACCAGGGAATACATGCGGTGGTTACCGATAGGTTGATGTGCGAATTGATTCTGGCTCTGTTTGAAGCCGAATATAGTGCTCCAGTCCACGAACACGTGGTCGCATTGCTGCTCAGCCTTATTCCCACGTCACAAGAACTTTCCAGCTATTTGGCAATGCCCAACAGTCCGGCTATGTTACGGGTCGCACGAGCAGTGTTGGCAAATCGTCAATGGAATACTCCAATAGCAAGTATTGCCGTTGCATTGCATACGACCGAGCGTAGCTTTTCACGTCATTTCAGCACGGAAGTAGGAATGAGTTTTCGTACGTGGCGGCAGCGGGCGCGGATCATTACCAGTCTTGACCGGGTTGTCGCAAAAGAATCTATAAAAGCGGTGGCATCAGTATCTGGTTTTCACAGCGCGTCTACTTTTGTCGCTGCTTTCAAGAAAGTTATGGGCAACACGCCGGCACAATTTGCAAGTAACCAGCGCCTAAATACTCGGTAAGAAATCAACAGGTGGGGGCTCGCCCTGAACACCTGAATTGGCGGATTCCAACTGATGCTTCGGTAGCCTCAAGCTAGAACCCATTACCTAAGTGCCGTCACTCCTACGCAATCATTTACTGCGGATCAGTGTTTGCGGGTTGGATCACTATTTTGGCTGCACTGTCCGCCGCTATTGAGCCACCCGCCACGGCGCTCAGCAGGCCGTTGCCTGACAAATAGCCCCACACCGCGTTGCCAGACACTCCGCGCGCCGCGCCACCTGCCGCCAGCAGATTGGGGAACGGTGATTCGTCAACCCGCAACACGCGGCATTGTGCGTCGATGTCCAGACCGCCCTGGGTGTGAAACAGTGCGCCAGTTACCTTTACGGCGTAAAACGGGCCTTGTAGCGCGCGCTTGACGCTGGCTTCACCCTGGATTACGTCAGAACTTGCATTTCTAAAGCTATTTAAGCCTATAGCCCTTGTAGAACTTGTGCAAGCAGCTATTACATTAGTAGCATTACAACCGATCAACGCCGCCAGCGCCTGCGCATCCGCACAAGTCTTCAACGCCCCAGCTTCTTCCGCCGCGCAAAAATCCGGAAACCCACGCGCCAGTTCCAAAATAGGCCTATCAAACACATTCCACGCCACGCCGCCCGGCTGCGCCAGCACATGCACCGCCGCCTCCGAGTAGCCCTGCGTCTCGTCGTGAAAGCGCTCGCCCCGTGCGTTCAGCTGAATGCCGCCCTCCATCATCAGCGCCCAGCTGATCAGCGCGCCCTGGGGCACCGCCCACGAGCCGTGGCCCTGGTAGCCGCCCAGGTCCGCCAGCCGCGCACCCAGCGCCCTGCCCCAGCAAATGGCACTACCGTCGTTACCCGTATGCCCGGCAAACAGCGCGTCACGCATCTCAGGCAACAGCTCGCGCACCATCTGTGGGTTGCCACCAAAACCGTTGCAAGCCAAGATCAGCGCGTCACAGCGCAAATGCTCCATGCTGCCATCCGGCCGCTGGTAGCCCACACCCGTCACGCGCTGGTCGTTGTCTACAAAGATCTGCCGCACCGTAGCCTGGGTCACGATGTCTGCCCCGGCACTCAGCGCCGCCCGCTCCAGTTGCGCCACCAACGCCGTCCCCGTCTTTTGCGGCACCGCATGCATGCGCCGCACGCTGTGGCCAGGGTACAGGAAACCATCCAGCACTATAAAGTCGATAGCGTGCCGCGCAGACAGGTTGTCCAGCACCGCCCCAATACGCTCAGAAAACGCCGCCACCAAATGCGCCGCCGCTGTGCCATGCGCCTTGGCTTGAATGTCTTGTGCAAACAGCGCCGCGCTGTCGGCAATTCCCGCTGCCCGCTGCACAGCCGACCCCGCAGCTGGAATAAACCCCGACGATAACGCCGTAGACCCCGAAGGCTGCGCATCCCGCTCCAACAGCA
>JAYVJV010000180.1:0-13788 GCA_043769005.1 Polaromonas sp.
CCCTAGTTACTGTCGCCCTAACGCCTATGATCGACTTTATATGACGAAGCACACCGCCGTGGAACTCAGTTTGCACCAGCGTCGGCGCTCGCCCACTGCAGTTGAGCAGCAAGCCATCCCCTGGCTGGCGCTGTTGGGCGAAGCCGAGCGCCTGCGCGCCTGCGCCGCCCTGCAAGTGGGCGAGGCTTTGCCCGGCGACTATGTGTGCCGCGTGGGCAGGCCCGTTACCTACTGGTTTGGTTTGATCGACGGCCTGCTGAAAATGAGCAACGACCTGCCCGATGGCCGCAGCATCACCCTCACTGGCGTACCACCCGGCGGCTGGTTTGGCGAGGGCACGGTGCTCAAGCAGGAGAACTACCGCTACAACATCCAGGCCCTGCGCCCCAGCGTGGTGGCCGGCATTCCAGTAGAGACCTTCCACTGGCTGCTAGACCACAGCATCGGCTTTAACCGCTACGTGATGAACCAGCTCAATGAACGCCTGGGCCAGTTCATCGCCGCCCGCGAGAGCGACCGCAACCCCAACCCCGACGCGCGCGTAGCCGCCAGCCTGGCCGCGCTGTTTAACCCCGTGCTCTACCCCCGCGTGGGCAACGTGCTGCGCATCACCCAGCAAGAACTGGCCTACCTGGTCGGCCTGTCGCGCCAGCGGGTGAATGAGGCACTGGCGACGCTGCAAACGCGCGGCCTGGTGCGGCTGGAGTATGGCGGGTTGAAGGTGCTGGACCTGGTGGCGCTGCGCGGGGCGGTGTTTGAATAGCGGGGACGGTTCATGAGCTAATAGTTCCCATAGTCCCAGTTGATAGGGCGTAGCTAGCTATTGTAAATATAGCGAACTAGTCTAAAACGCTCTTGCCATCACTTCACTGCATCTAGTCTTCATCATTCATTGCCAATGAATAATATCAATGACCCAATCCTTGAGTAATGAGTGTGTACATCACTATAGCGAAAAGTACACCAAATATTATCAATATGGTGAACACTAATCCGAGCCCCAACTTCGCTGTGGTTTTAATTACTTCGGAAGTCGGGACTATTGATCTTGCTGCGCCTGTTGCTTTGTCTGAGATTGGCTTCCAACCATCAGGATTAGAAAAATCGGCTTTGCAATTGGTACACATCACTGCCTGGGCTTCGATTGATTTATTGCAGGATGGGCACCACATATTCATTTTCCATTTTAAAAAAGTAAGTATCGATAGATTCAAATCAATGTACGTTTCGTACTCTGGGTTTGAACGATCACGCATGCAGCGCTTCAATAGACTTTGGGTTCACCGCTACAATTTTCAGCAAAGCCCGCGCAGGCCCGGTGGGGCGGGTGCGGTGCTGCTCCCAGTTTTGCAGCGTGCGCAGGTTCACGCCAATGAGTTTGGCAAACTGGCTCTGGCTGATCTGCGCAGCCTCGCGGATCTGACGCACGTCGGGGATGGGTAGCTCGGTCTCTGCTGCGCCGCGCACGCGCTTGCCCGCCATGTGCTGCTTCATTTCTTGCACGCCTTTGACGAGTTGGTCGAAGTGTTGTTTATCCATGGGTCATGTCCTTCATAAGTTGCGAAAGCAGTTTTAATTGATCCCGCGTCAGGTCTTCTTGCTCGCTCTTGGTGTAGCCGTAAATCAGGTAAATGCGTTCTGCGCTAACGTAGTGGTAGTAAATCACCCGTGCCCCGCCACGCTTGCCTCGACCTGAGGCCATCCACCGCAGTTTGCGTAAACCAGCGCTACCGCGAATCACATCACCTGCGTCTGGGTTTTCGAGCAAGTGATTTTGCAAGGCCCGAAGATCCTCGTCTGTCCAATGTTCAGCGCGAAATGCAATAAAGGGCGTTAGCTCGACGAACAGCATATGGCGAATTATACGCTGCTAGCGCATAGTGCTAGGTGTTTTATGTGTGCAAGCGCGCGGGCTGGTGCGGCTGGAGTATGGTGGGCTTAAGGTGACGAACTGGGTGGCGCTACCGGAGGTGATGTTGGCGTAGGATTTACGCCAATTAGGCATAAAAAGTACTTGTAGTCCCTGTCAACAGGATGCAAGCAGCTATGAAATATGCAGCAGATGAATGGCCTTCAAGCTGCTGCACTTGCCCTCTGCTCGACTTATTCCTCCACCACCACGCCATCGCGCGCCAGCGACTCATGGTTGCGGTGGCTGCGCAGGCGGCCTAGGGTTTTGTCCAGCGCGCTTTTGAGCTTGTCACAGGCTCCGCGAAAGGCGGCATCTTGCGTGGGGGCGTGGTGGTTGACAGCGATGGGCTGGTGGTGCGCCAGGCGCGCTTCCAGTGCGCAGCGGGTGTCGCCGCCGGCCTTGCTGGCGGACTCGTTGCTCAGATGCACTTCGACGCGGGTGAGATCGCCCTTGAAATAGGCTAGCGTGTCGTTCAGCTCAGCCTCGGCCCAGCGGGCCAGTGATTCATTGTTTTCGATGCCGTTGCTGGTATTGACTTGGATTTGCATGGTGACATTCTCCTGGGCGAAATGGTGACGAGGCTGCCTCATGCCTCAGTGCAACGTTAGCACGAATGTGTGCATAACGGGCATTGCATTTGGGTTGCAAGCCCCAGTGTTTTTGGAGCGTAATATTAGACTGAGCCCATACAAATAAAGCGTAAGCAGCTAGCAAAAAAATAGCAACAAAGCATGTTCGAACCCGTAAGACTGAACAAACGCATGGCCGAGCTGGCGCTGTGCTCGCGCCGTGAGGCGGATGACTGGAATGAGCGGCCCCTCAGTGGGCAAACGGCTTGCCGCAGCGTTTGCAATGCAACAGCATGACACGCTGGTCTTCAAATTCAACGCGAATACCGCCGCCCATTTGCACCTGCCACTTACCCGTCAAGCCGTTGCGCAGGGTGACTTGCCCCTCAACGGTGCAGGGCGAGACATCCACGTCATGTGCATAGGCGCGGACATCGATCTCCCGCGTGCTTTGCAAGAGCTGTTTGACTTTGCGCGTAGAGAGTTTGAATCCGGCGCACATCTTCAGATCGTTGGGGTCATCACTGACCGCATTGCGGGCCTGCGCAGTGATTTCAATCTTGCTGATTTCCCGATACACAGTTGAGCCGGCCGCATGCACCGCGCTGGGTAGGCACAGGCAGGCCACCAAGCACCCAAGGCTTAAATACAGTTTTCCGGCAGACGGCAAAATATTTTTCACCATTTTGCCGAAGATGCCTCCGAGGGCTGTTTGTACGACACTTGCGGATGCCGGAATACTTCGCTCGTCTGTAGCTGGAGCGCGATCTGTAGCTCTGAGACTAACCACGCCAGAGAGGCGTTTTGCTGCGCAGTCACCGATTCATACTGGTTCTTTGCGGCATCGAACAGCCCGACGATCTCGATGCCTATGGAGTCCGCATTGCTAGGATAGCGCAGGGGCCATGCTTTAGCCAGCTCGGCTTTATGGGTGCCCGATGGATCCCACACTTTGGGTTTGGCGCATTTGAGTTCGGCAACACAGCGCGACTGTAGCTTGCCGATATGCCATGTACTCTTGTTAAGTCTAGCCGTCTGGTACATGGTGCCGTCCTTATCGATCAGCAAATGCGCGCCAGACTGTCCATTGGCATAAGACGAAAAAGCCGAGGCCGCGTTGGCGCCACCCGTCTGGTGCACAATAATTCCATGAACAGCAGGCATTGATCCTTTCTCAATCAGTGGCTGGATCTTGGCGGTAATTTTCGGGTCAATAATCTGTCCATTGGTGATTAAAAGCATGGGTGGCCTCGTAAGACTGTACAACGATTCCAGATAAAACGAATGGGCACCACCAAATCATAAATCGTTTCACGCAATCGCCTGTCCGACGGATGCAGTATCACCCAGTTAGCGCGTGGCCTGACTCGGCAGGAGTATGGCGGGCTGAAGCTAATGGATGTAGCGGCGCTGCGTAGGGTCGAGTTTAAATAATTGCATGCATTTCATATACAAAATAGGCTTCTAGCCCTTTAAAATAAAGCGTAAGCAGCTATTAAATGCATAGCAATTAGAATCACCACACTATGACCGAACCCGTAAGACTGAACAAACGCATGGCCGAGCTGGCGCTGTGCTCACGCCGCGAGGCGGATGACTGGATAGCGCGCGGCTGGGTGCGGGTCAACGGCGCGCCAGCGGTGATGGGTGTGAAGGTGCTGCCCAGCGACAAGATTGAGGTGGACAAACGCGCCACCGGCGCGCAGGCGCAACTAGTCACCGTGCTGCTGCACAAACCCGTGGGCTACGTGAGCGGCCAGGCCGAGGACGGCTACGAGCCCGCCATCGTGCTGGTGAACCCGCGTTTTCACTGGATTGGCGACCCAACCAAGATCCACTTTCAGGGCGGGCATCTGAAAAGCCTGGCCCCCTCGGGCCGCCTGGATATTGACTCTACTGGCTTGTTAGTGCTTACTCAAGATGGACGCATTGCGCGCCAGTTGATTGGCGAAGACTCCGACATGGAAAAAGAATACCTGGTGCGCGTAAGCTACCAGGTCGCCCCCCAGCGCGTCACCGAGATGCCCGGCGCGGCCACCCACGGGCGGCCCGAGCCGATCTCGCAAGATGTGCGCGCCGTATTTCCGCCCGCCATGCTGGCGCGGCTGCGCCACGGCCTGTCGCTGGACGGGCAGGCGCTGCGCCCCGCGCAGGTGGACTGGCAAAACCCCGAGCAACTGCGCTTTGTGCTCAAAGAAGGCAAAAAGCGCCAGATCCGCCGTATGTGCGAATTGGTGGGCTTGCATGTAACGGGCCTCAAACGCGTGCGCATAGGCAACGTGGCGCTGGGCCAGCTGCCGGTGGGGCAGTGGCGCTACCTGGCGGCGCATGAGCGGTTTTGAGTGACGCGATTTTCAGAGGATTTGACATATTTGCATATTTGCGCAATAATGCAAATATGCGTACCAGTATTGACTTTCCAGACCCTATCTTTCGGCACCTCAAAACGCGGGCCGCGATGGAGGGCACCAGCCTGCGTGACTTGGTGCTCGCTTTGATCGAGCGGGGCTTGGCGACTCCAGCCCTCCCGCTACCCGCCAGCAGTTTGCCCAGTGTGCGTCTGGGCGCGCCAATGGCCATGGCTGCGGGCGCATTGAGCAACGCAAACTTGAGCGCGTTACTGGATGAATAAGCGGGCTGCACCCTCCAGAGCCCAGGCACCTGCGTCGACTGTACCCATCGCTGTGCGTGACAGCGCGGCACTGGGCGAGTTTGGTAACGCATTTGGCAAACCGCACGGCGATTTGCCCGACATCAACGTATGGCTGGCCTTGGCCGTGCAAGAGCATCCGCACCATACTGCTGCTAAACGGTATTGGGAGGGTGTACAACAAGACATGCACACCACGCCCCATGTGGCACCGCAAAAAATCTACTTTTGCCGCACCACCATGTTGGGTTTGGTGCGTTTGCTCTGTCAGCGTAAGGTAGTGGGTGACGGCGCGCTGGCGCTTCCCGCCGCATGGGCGGTGTACCAAAGTTTCCGCGCGCTGCCTGTCATCGACCTGTTGGCCGATCCTGTGGACTGCGATGCACAAATCCAAACTTTACTGGCAGTGCAAGGCGCATTGCCAGCCCGGCTATGGCCCGATGCGTATTTGGCAGCGCTGGCGCAAAGCAGTGGCATGCGCTTGGTCACCTTTGACCGCGACTTTGAACGCTTTAACCTGCCCCGTTGTGCGCTGTTGCCCATCCAGTAAAAAAGAGGAAAACAGGGTCAGGCACCGCTCAAGCTCGAACCACCGCACATCACTTGAGGTTAACCCGGCTGACACGGTATCGACGCACCAGTACACTCAAACCCGTTAGACAAGAGGTTCATTATGTTTTCAAACGCTACAAAAATACTAGCTGCTTACGCTCTATTTCATTGGTCTGCAACCGCATTTGCCCAGCAAAATACGGTCAACGCCATTTGCAGCACCGACCAGGCCTGGTGCGAGATGGCGGCGCAGGAGTACACCCGCGCGACGGGTGCCAAGGTACTGCAAACCCGCAAAGCCACGGGCGAGGCGCTGGCGCAACTGCGCGCCGAGGCCAACAACCCCAAGACCGATATTTGGTGGGGCGGCACGGGCGACCCGTTTTTGCAGGCGGCCGAGGTGGGCCTGCTGGAGCCCTACCGCCCCGCGTACATGAACGACCTGCACAGCTGGAGCGTGCGCCAGTACGCCATGACGCAAAACCTGGTGGGCGGCTTCTACACCAGCGCCATCGGCTTTGGCTGGAACAGCGAGCTTTTAAAGAAGAAAAAACTGCCCGAGCCGCGCTGCTGGGCCGATATGGTCAAGCCCATCTACAAAGGCGAGATCGAAACCTCGCACCCCGCCAGCAGCGGCACGGCCTACACCATTCTGGCCGGGTTGGTGCAGCTGATGGGTGAAGAAAAAGCCTTTGACTACATGAAGGCGCTGCACAAAAACGTCACGTCCTACACCCGCAGCGGCACCGCGCAAGCGCCCAACGTGGCCAAGGGCGAGGTGGCCATCGGCATCAGTTTTATCTTTGGCTTTGACGGCTGGACGCACAACAAATACCCGGTAGTCAGCGCCGCCCCCTGCGAGGGCACCAGCTACGAGGTGGGCGGCATAGCTTTAATCAAAGGCGCACGCAACCTGCAAGCCGCCCGCACCTACTACGACTGGCTGATGTCGCCCGCAGGCCAGTCCATCGGCGGCAAAGCCAACAGCCTGCAAGTGCCTGCCAACAAAACGTTCAAGGCCGATCCACGCATACCATCCATCGACAACGTGCGCTTGATCAAATACGACTTTGAAAAATACGGCAAAGCGGCAGAGCGCAAGCGGCTGCTGGAGCGCTGGACGCGCGAGGTGGAGGCACTGCCGCGATAGGTTTTTGGAGAGGTGGATTCGGGGCTGAGGGCGAAACCGGATTTTTTTGAACGCAGAGGGCGCAAAGGTTTCGCAAAGTGCGCAAAAGGGATCGAAAGAAAAGACAAAGGGAAGAAAAATTTTTATAATCAATTGGAGCTGCAACTGAGTTTCCTCAATATATAAATTTTGGTTTTCTTTTGGCATTTCTTTTTTGCGCCCTTCGCGTAACCTTCGCGCCCTCTGCGTTCAAAAATTCCCCTCCCCCCCGTGGCACACCAGCCAACTAGTAACCACTAGAGTCACAAATATTTCACCGCTAAAATCCCCCTTGAAAACCTTTCCCCACGCCCCTATCTATTGGGGCGTTGTTGTTTTTTTCTTGCATCTTTTTACCTCGTATCTGCCATGACCAAAAAAACCCTTTCCTTCCAGGCCGAAGTGGCCCAACTGCTGCACCTCGTCACCCATTCCCTGTACAGCAACAAAGAAATTTTTGTGCGCGAGCTGGTGTCTAACGCGTCGGATGCTTGCGACAAGCTGCGCTTTGAGGCGATTAACACCCCTGCTTTGTACGAAGACGCGCCCAACCTGGAAGTGCGCATCAGCTACGACAAAGATGCCAAGACGCTTACCATCGCCGACAATGGCATTGGCATGACGCAGCAAGAAGCCATTGACCACCTGGGCACCATTGCCAAGAGCGGCACCAAAGACTTTATGGGCAAGCTGCAAGATGCGCAAAAAGCCGATGCCAAAGACCAAGGTGCCTTGATAGGCCAGTTTGGTGTGGGCTTTTATTCGGGCTTTATGGTGGCCGACAAGATCACGGTGGAGTCGCGCCGCGCAGGTACCGATGCCAAAGACGGCGTGCGCTGGGTCAGTGGCGGCACGGGCGAGTTTGAGGTAGAGAGCATCGCCCGCAAAGAGCGCGGCACCAGCGTCACGCTGCACCTGCGTGACGACGCGCTGGAATATGCCAACACCTACAAGCTCAAAGGCATCATCAGCAAATACTCTGACCATATCAGCCTGCCGATTTTGATGGAAAAAGAAGAGTGGAAAGAGGGCGCATCGATAGACGATAAAGACCCCAGCAAGGGCACCACCGGCGGCGGCATGCACAAGACGGGCGAGTGGGAGCAGGCCAACGCCGCTGCCGCCCTGTGGAGCCGCCCCAAGAAAGACATCACCAAAGAACATTACGACGACTTCTACAAACAGATCAGCCACGACCAGGAAGCCCCGTTGGCCTACACCCACAACCGCGTGGAGGGCAGCACCGAATACACCCAGCTGCTCTACATCCCAGGCACCGCGCCGTTTGATTTGTGGAACCGCGACAAGAAAGCCGGCATCAAGCTATACGTCAAGCGCGTCTTCATCATGGACGATGCCGAGGCACTCATGCCCACCTACCTTCGCTTTGTCAAAGGCATTGTGGACAGCGCCGATTTGCCGCTGAACGTGAGCCGCGAGCTGCTGCAAGAAAGCCGCGATGTCAAAGCCATCCGCGAAGGCTGCACCAAGCGCGTGCTGGGCATGCTGGAAGACTTGGCCAAGTACGACAAGGCAGCTGAGGCGGGTAAAGACAACGTCACCGACATCCTCAGCGAAGAAGACAAAGCCAAGCAAGGCCAATACACCAAGTTCTACGCCGAGTTTGGCGCGGTGCTCAAAGAAGGCTTGGGTGAAGACTTCGCCAACAAAGACCGCCTGGCCAAGCTGCTGCGCTACGCGTCCACCTATACCCCCGTTCGGGCTGAGCCTGTCGAAGCCCTCGCGGGCACTTCGACAAGCTCAGTGCGAACGGATGGGTTAACCAGCCTGGCTGACTACAAAGCGCGTTTGAAAGAGGGCCAAACCGCCATCTACTACATCACCGCCGACACGCTGGCCGCTGCCAAAAACAGCCCACACATCGAAGTCTTTAAAAAGAAAGGCATCGAAGTGCTGTGCATGACCGACAAGGTAGACGAGTGGAGTCTGAACTACCTGCACGACTTTGACGGCACACCGATGCAGTCCGTTGCCAAAGGCGAGGTCGATCTAGGCAAGCTGGAAGACGAGTCCGAAAAGAAAGCTGCAGAGGCCGCAGCCGAAGGCAGCAAAGAACTCATCGCCAAACTCAAAGAAGCCTTGAAAGACAAAGCCCAAGACGTACGCGTCACCACCCGCTTGGTAGACAGCCCCGCCTGCCTGGTCGTGCAAGACCACGGCATGAGCACCCAGCTGGCCCGCATGCTGAAACAAGCTGGCCAAGCCGCGCCCGATGTGAAGCCGATTTTAGAAATCAACGCCGAGCACGCGTTGATTAAAAAACTCAACACCGATGCAGTGCACTTTAACGACCTGGCCCACATCGTCTTCGACCAAGCCTTGCTGGCCGAAGGCGGCTTGCCCGATGATCCGGCGGCCTACGTGAAGCGGGTGAATGCGTTGTTGGTTTAGCGGCACGACAAGCAGCGTATACACAACTGCTATACAATGGGTCTTGCCCACAGTAACCAACTTACCGTGGGCAAGCCACTATGAGAGATATAGCCATCAACTTGCGTGCTCATGCATCGCAACGCGACTTGATCGACCGTGCGGCCCATCAGCTAGGGCGTAACCGCTCTGACTTTTTGCTGGAAGCTGCATGTGAGAAAGCGCAAAACGTTTTGCTAGACCAGACGTTTTTTACGCTGGATGAAAAAACCTTTGCCCAATTTGCAGCCTTGTGTGATGCGCCTGCCAAGCCCAACCCTGCGCTAGAACGCCTCTTGGCTAGCGCTAGTCCTTGGGACGAATCCGTCAAAACGGCAACCAAGTCAACGACCAAAGCGCCCCGCACAATAAGGCCAACTCCATCTGCGCAATCTAAGCGACGCATGCCCTCCGCCCGTGTTGTGGCGACCGCGTAAGTACGTTTGCCTGTGCGTGCGCCCGAACCCATTAGTCCAGCGTACGACCTGAGCACGTTTGATTGCGGCAACCCCGTCTTGAACGACTGGCTAAGCCGTCGAGCGTTAGCCAACCACGTCAGCGCTGCCTCGCGCTGCTACGTGGTGTGCGAAGCCAACCAGGTGCTAGCCTACTACGCGCTATCAGCAGGCGCATTGGCCGCTAGCCAAGCCACCGGAAACGTCCGGCGCAATATGCCCGACCCGATTCCCGTTTTAGTATTGGCACGCCTGGCCATCGATGTCCACCATCAAGGCAAAGGTCTTGGCAAGGCGCTACTCAAAGATGCTGTGCTTCGCGCACAACGCGTAGCGCAGGAGGTAGGTGTGCGCGCCCTCTTGGTACATGCCATCGACGATGCGGCCAAAGCCTTTTATCGTAAGCACGGTTTTAGCCCGTCACCTATTGCGCCCTTAACGCTGATGCTACGCATCACGGCAAACCACGCTAGTTGACACCAGCACCGCAGCCAAATTGTCGTGCCTAGGAATTCAACACCTAGCGAAACACCAACACCGGAATTTTGGAGTGGGTGAGCACCTTTTGGGTCTCACTCCCCCAAATCAACGCGCTCACGCCCCGTCTGCCGTGGGAGGCCTGAAAGATCACGTCGCAATGGCGGCTCTCGGCGATTTTGACGATTTCTTCATACGGGTGCTCGCTCACGCATTGCACTACCTCGCAGTCCACCCCCGCCTTACTCGCCGCGTCTTTCAGCACCGCCAAATGGCGCTCTGCCATGGCACACATTTCGGAGGTAAATCGTTCAATAGAGTCGACAGATTGCAAGGTATCGCGGCCCGGGTAATGAAAGGGCGGGGTCACCGTCAGGCCCGTGATCTTGGCATGGGCCTCTTTGGCAAACTGCACCCCATTTTGGATGGCAATTTTGGACAACTCAGAACCATCGGTGGGTATCAGGATATGTTGGAACATGGCAACCTCCTACACGCTAAGTGACGGAAGTCCACCAACCCATCGCCCACACACCGCAACCCCATCACAACCCACTTAGACAGCAGACTTCCGAGAGCGCCATCTAACCCGTTGTGACCCGTGAAACCCTAGTTGCGTTACGCGAGTGATGCTCCATTCTAGGACGATGGGGGTGCGAATGCAAATGGCGTATTTGCAACTAACTTAGAGGTGTGAGGCTGCGGTCTAAATGTAGAGAATGCACGCCGCTTGGTTCGATGTATCGAGTCATCCACAATATTTTTAGAGTAGGAGAAAAGCTGACGATTGTTAGTGTAACGTAGCGCCTTATGTCTCGAATTTTTGACAATATTGACCAAGACCTGCTAACTGCCCTCAGAGGCACTATGCAGGTGAGTAACCGTGCCGATTTTTGCGTGGGGTATCTCAACCTGCGTGGTTGGCAAGCCATTGATGACCTGATAGAGAGTTGGAACCCAGATCGTGGGCAGGTATGCCGTGTTCTTGTCGGTATGCAACGCCCCCCACACGAGGAAATTCGGGAGCTGTATCGCCAAGTTGATACAGCGGGATTGATTGACAACGCAACGGCCACGCGGTTAAAGCTACAGTTTGCTGCGCACTTACGTGAGCAAATCACCTTGGGCATTCCTACCGGGAAAGACGAGGAGGGTTTGCGCCAATTTGCCAAGCAACTCCGGGCCAGGAAAGTGGTTGTCAAGCTCTTTTTGCCTTATCCATTGCATGCCAAGTTGTACCTGCTGTTTCGTGATGATGTCAACAACCCCATCACTGGTTTCGTCGGCAGCAGTAATCTCACAGTTTCAGGCTTGACGCGCAATGGCGAACTAAACGTGGACGTGCTAGACCATCTGGGTACGCAAAAGCTATCGCATTGGTTTGATACACGCTGGGCCGAACGTTGGGCGTTGGATGTGTCTGCTGATTTAGCCAATATTATCGAGACTAGCTGGGCACGCGAGGAAGCCATCCCGCCACACCACATTTACCTCAACATGGCCTACCACCTCAGCACAGAGGCGCGCGCGGGTTTAAGCCAGTTTCGCTTGCCTGCTAGGTTTGAGCAAGATTTATTTGAGTTTCAAAAAAGCGCAGTCAAAATTGCGGCCCGCCATTTGCACCGCCGTGGTGGCGTGATGATTGGCGACGTGGTGGGCTTGGGTAAAACCATCATGGCTACCGCCTTGGCGCGCATGTTTGAAGACGACCTGGGCTATGAAACACTTATCATTTGCCCCAAAAATTTGGAACCCATGTGGAAGAACTACCGCACAGAATATGGTCTGCGCGGTGAGGTATTGCCCATTTCCATGGTGACAAAAGAACTGGCTAATTTACGTCGCTACCGTTTGGTCTTGATTGACGAAAGCCATAACCTTCGCAACCGCGATGGCCGCAGGTACAAAGCCATAGCAGACTACATCAAAAGCTGCGACGCAAAAGTAATTTTGCTTACCGCCACACCGTACAACAAAACCAAGACAGACCTGTCCAGCCAACTGCGTCTATTTATCGACGAAAAAGCCAACATTGGCATCCGCCCTGAGCGCTATATGCGCAAGCTGGGTATCAGTGAAGCAGAGTTTGAACGCAAAAACCAGTGCAAGGTAAACTCTATCTTGGCCATTGAAAAGAGCGATGAGTTTGACGATTGGCGTGAGCTTATTCGGCTGTACATGGTGCGTCGCACGCGCAGCTTTATCATCGCGCATTACACCCAGCTTGACAAAAAAGGGCGTCCCTATATTTCAGGCGCGGATGGTGAAAAGCGCTACTTCCCGGTGCGTAAACCTACAACCCTCACGTTCACGGCAGACGAAACCGACCCCAACGACAGCTACGCCCGCTTGTACTCGGATGGCGTAGTGGACGATATCAACGCATTGCATGTGCCGCGCTACGGCCTAGGCTTGTACATCGAACCAAAAGAAGAAAAAACCGCCACACAGCCAGAAAAAAAGTTGATAGAGAATCTGGGCCGTGCAGGCAAACGCCTGATGGGGTTTTGTCGTACCAATTTGTTTAAACGTTTGGAATCCAGCGGCTTCTCATTTTTGCAATCCATCGACAGGCATGTGCTGCGTAACCAGCTCTACATGTACGCCATAGAAAATGGTTTGAACCTGCCCATCGGCGTACTGGACGCAGACTTTTTAGATGCAGAGCATGGCGACGAAGACCCCGATGCCAGCAAAGGCAATGCTGATGACCTGCTAGACGGCATCATCGAGCAAGTCGATGAAGAAGACATGCTACCCAACACTCTGGCGCGCGCCAAAGCGCTGTATGCGCTTTACGCCAGTGACTACAAAAGCAACTTTAAATGGGTGCGCTCCAGTTTGTTTAAAAAGTCGCTCGCCGAACACCTGGCCGAGGACACGCAAACGCTTACAGCCTTGCTCCAAACCCATGGCCCATGGCAAGCCGTGCGCGATAACAAGTTGCAGGCCATGCAAGAGCTAGTGAGCCGCACCCATGCCAAAGAAAAGCTGCTGATATTTACCCAGTTTGCCGATACAGCCCGCTACCTAGGGCGCGAGCTAAAACGACTTGGCGTTACGCACCTAGAGGTAGCCACGGGCGCGCATAGCGACCCGTTTAGCCTAGCCTGCCGTTTCTCACCCAAGTCAAACAACAAGACGGTGGCCAAAGCCGACGAAGTGCGCGTGCTGATTTGTACCGACGTACTGTCCGAAGGCCAAAACCTGCAAGACAGCCATGTGGTGGTTAACTTTGACCTGCCCTGGGCCATCATCCGCCTCATCCAGCGTGCAGGCCGGGTTGACCGCATTGGCCAAAAAGCTGAAGAGATTTTTTGCTATTCCTTTCTACCTGCAGACGGCGTAGAGCGCTTAATTAACTTGCGCGCCCGCATCAAACAGCGCCTGCATGAAAACGCCGAGGTAGTGGGCACCGACGAAGCTTTTTTTGAAGACGACCAAGCCAAGCCCAAAGACGACCCCGAGGCCAAAGCCCTGCGCAACCTGTACACCGAACAGTCTGGCGTGCTGGACGACACCGACGACGAGGTGGACTTAGCCTCCTATGCTTGGCAAATCTGGAAGCAAGCCAC
>JAYVJV010000181.1:0-13230 GCA_043769005.1 Polaromonas sp.
CATCCACCTTCAGCACTGCGTTTGTTGACGTGTACCCCACAGGCTTGTTCAACGCTGCTACGCCGAATGCTGCAACCACCTGCTCTGGCGCGGCACCAATTGCTGCACCGGGCGGTACACAGCTATCGTCTCCAGCAGGCACGGTCGTTGCACCTGGCGCAAGCTGCTCTATCTCTGTGGTTGTGACCTCGGTGACCTCACCTTTGGCGGCTAACACCATTCCGGCCGGTTCGCTCACCACCTCGGTGGGTGCCAACCCCAGCTTGATCACGGCTACCCTGACGGTCAACGCCTCTGCCGACCTGGCCATCACCAAGACGGTAAGTACCACCAGCGTCAATGCGGGCGGCACCTTCACTTACACCATCGTGATTGGCAACAAGGGCCCGAGCGACGTGGTGAACGCCACCTGGACCGACAGCTTGCCTGCAGGCCTTGGCACCATCACCAACATCGTGGCCAGCAGCGGCATCACCGGTGCGGCTGTGGGTACGGTCATCAGTGGAACCACGACCTTGGTGAATGGCCAATTGGCCACCCTGACCTTCCAGGTCAGCGCGGCCAATAACGCAAGCGGCGTGTTGACCAACAGCGCCAGCGTGACAGCGCCTGGTACTGTTAACGACCCCGTGCTTACCAACAACTTCAGCACAGTCACCCTGACGGTCACGCCAGTGGCGGATTTGGTGATCACCAAGACGGCCAGCACCAGCACGCCTAACGCGGGCGGCACCTTCAGCTACACCATCGTGGTTGGCAACAAAGGCCCGAGCGATGTGACCAATGCCCCCTGGACAGACACCCTGCCAGCGGGCCTGGGCACCATTACCAACGTCGTGACCAGCAGCGGCATCACCGCTGCAGTAGCTGGAACCACCATCAGTGGTACCAGTACGCTGGCTAACGGCCAAGTCGCTACCGTGACCTTCCAGGTCAGCGTGGCACCTACCGCCAGCGGCGTGCTGACCAACACCGCTACGGTGAACGTCCCTGCGGGCACTACCGAACTGGTGCCTGGAAACAACAGCAGCGTCTTCCCGGTCACTATCGGCCAGCTCGCTGCCCTATCGGTGACCAAGACCAACGCGGTGACCAGCTTGGTTGCAGGTAGCACCACCAGCTACACGGTGACCTTTGCCAACGGTGGCCCGTCTGCCGCCAACGGCGCGCTGGTCAAAGACGCTGCGTCGGCAGGCTTGGTCTGCACCTCGGTGACCTGCGCAGCCACCACTGGCGGCGCGTCTTGCCCAAGCAACATGCTGCCGCAAGGCAGCGTGATACTCAGCGGCAGCACCGGCTTCTTTGGCGCTACCGGCGAGACGATCACCACCTTCCCGGCCAACAGCTCGGTGAGCTTGGTGGTGGTCTGCGGAGTTACGGCTACCGGGCAATAAACCCGTAGTCGCCGCTGGGTAACCTACTGACCGCGCAATACTGCGCGTCGGCAGGCTCTCAGCAGAGCGTAAACATGGAAGGGATAGTGCCTGCTTGGGCACTATCCCTTTTTTTATGCGCCCGCATGATGATGAGACGTGCAGTGCAGTGCACTGGGATGGGTTGCTAGTTTATGCGTATGTACGCTGATGACTTTGGTGGACGAGTTTCGCAGTGACCGCCTGGTGCCTCGCAGCTAGGAGTCTGGGCGACAAATCTACGCTGCTAGGGGAAATTGATGGGCTGTACCAACCGCCTGCTTTGCAAGGGCAAGGGCACTGACTGCGCATGCAGCGCAAATGACCATGGTGGCACAAAGCCAGACTACAAGACCTGCAATGCCTGGCGATGCGGCGGCACAAGACGCGCTGAAGTTGACAGCCAGCGCGGTATTACGCTGGCACCCCAGGCGCGGTAGGTGTGGCTCGTATTTCAGCAATGCACCCTGTCTCTCCATTTGCCCGCTATTGATAACATAGCAGCTTACGCTGATATTCAGTACGCTACAGCCCAGTTTTATTGGAAAAAATAGCGTTCAAATGAACCTCCAAGGCTGCTTTAGGCCATGAAAACAGCAATGAAGGCAATCAACAGCATCATAATCGCGCCCACCACCGGAAGCACAATGGGCATGAGCGGCACAATCGCCTCCACCGCATCCGGCTCAGCGGCGTGGTTGTCGGTGGTGTGGTGGGCGGGAGCGGACATGGACAGGTTCCTCAAAAACGAATAGGTTTGCGCTGGTTTGCGCGATAAAGCGTATTTTAACGGGTAGTTGGCAAGCACGATGGATGCAGCCCAAAAGGCGTACCCCACAAGGTGCACCTCCGAAGGCTTGCCAAAATAGTGGTTTGGCTTTTACCCAAGTGCCATTTCGCCCAAGCGCCCGTTTAAGCCGCATAATTTCATGGATAGCATAGCCCCATGCGCTAGCGCTGCACATGCACTGGAGCACCCACATGATCGAAAAGAATATTGACATCCCCACCGCTGACGGCGCGATGAACACCTTTGTGGTCTATCCCGAAGAGGGTGGGCCGCACCCGGTGGTGTTGTTCTATATGGATGCGCCCGGCAAACGCGAGGAGCTGCACGATATGGCGCGGCGCTTGGCCTCGGTGGGGTATTACGTGGTGTTGCCCAACCTGTATTACCGCCGCTCGCGCGACTTTCAGCTGACCGAGCGCAGCGAAGCGATGATGGCCACCATGTTTGCGCATATGCACTCGTTAACAGCGCAGACCACGGCCGTGGACACCGCTGCCATCCTGGCCTTTGTCGATGCGCAGGCAGCGGCCAAGCCCAGCCGGATCGGTGCGGTGGGCTACTGCATGAGCGGGCCGTTGGTGGTGTGGGCGGCGGGGCAGTTTGCAGACCGGCTGCGCAGCATTGCGTCCATTCACGGCGCAAACATGGCGACCGATGCACCCGATTCACCGCACCGTGTGGTGGACAAAGTTCGCTGTGAAAGCTATTTTGCCTGCGCCGAGATTGACCGCTGGGCGCCCCCGGCGGACATTCAAAAACTGCAAGCGGCCTTGGAGACTGCTGGTACGCCACACCGCGTAGAGCGGTACTCGGCGGTGGAGCATGGTTTTGTGTTTCCAAAGCGGGCGGGCATTTATAACCCTAGCGCGGCCGAGCGGCATTGGGAGCGCTTATTCAGTTTATTTGACAGAACTTTGCGAAACTGATGTGTTGCGTTGGGTGTGAATTGGCAGCACTCAGCCTCCTGCCCATACTTAAACCGCCAGCGCCTCAAACCCCTGCTCCCGCAGGGCTTGCAGCACTTGCGCCACATGCTCATGCCCGCGCGCTTCGACGACCAGTTCGATATCTACATTTTGCGCGGCGCGCAATGTGAAGGCGCGCTGGTGCTGCACCTCGTTGATGTTGGCCCCGGTCTGCGCCACGATGGTGGTAATGCGCGCCAGCGAACCGGGCACGTCACGCGCACCCACGCGGATGCGCGCCAGGCGCCCCGAGCGCACCATGCCGCGCTCGATGATGATGGACAGAAGCAGCGGGTCGATATTGCCGCCGCACAGCACCAGGCCAACTTTCTGGCCTTTGAATAAATCGGGGTATTTCAGCAGGGCCGCCAGCCCCACCGCCCCCGCGCCTTCGACCAGGGTTTTTTCGATCTCCAGCAGCATGACGATGGCGTGCTCAATATCGCCCTCGTCCACCAGCAGCAGCTCATCGACCAGGTTGCGAATAATCTGTAGCGGCAGCACTCCGGGTCTACCCACGGCTATGCCCTCGGCAATGGTGCTGGCACCCTGCGGGTGTTGCGTGCCCTTGACGGCATCGTAGATGGCGGCAAAACGCTCGGTCTGCACGCCGACGATGCGAATGCCCGGCTTGATCGCCTTGGCTGCTGTGGCAATACCGCCGATCAGCCCACCACCGCCCACGGCGACGACCAGGGTGTCTAGTTCGGGCACGGCTTGCAGCATCTCCAGCCCCACGGTGCCCTGACCTGCCACCACGGCGGGGTCGTCATAGGGGTGCACCAGCGTTAGGCCTTGCTCGGCAGCGATGCGCAGCGCGTGGCTGCGTGCCTCGTCCAGCGTGTCGCCATGCAGCACCACTTCGGCACCCAGGCGGCGCGTGTTCTCTACCTTGACGCCGGGGGTAAACAGCGGCATGACAATGACCGCACGCAGGCCCAGGCGGGTGGCGTGGTGCGCTACACCTTGCGCGTGGTTGCCTGCGCTCATGGCCACTACGCCTTTGCAGGTTGCCAGATCAAGCTGGGCCAGCTTATTGCACGCGCCGCGTTCTTTGAAGCTGGCGGTGAACTGCAGGTTTTCAAACTTCAAATACACCTGCGCGCCACAGATTTGCGAAAGCGTCTTGCTGTGCACGCAAGGCGTTTTCAGTACCTGGCCGCTGATGTGCTGGGCGGCAGCTTGGATGTCTTGCAGAGTCACCATAGGCCTATTGTGCAGGCCAGCAGACGTAAGCACATGCCTATGTGTGGCGAATATCACACATGCGCTAGGTGTAAATATACCCCTCCTGTCTTCCCAAGCATTCAAAGCTGCGTTATCGTAGTTCTACCAACAAACACGGGGCAACCCGTTGGAGGCATCTATGGTCAAGCGCTTGGCAACTATCAGTGTTGTGGCATTGGACGGTCAGCTCACCTCACCGGGGCTGAAAGACGCGCCCGTGCTGGATCTGATGTGCTCGCATTTCGTCCTGGCCCTGGCGGCCAAGCAGGGTGCCAAGTTCAATGTGCGCCGCGACCTCAACAGCCTGCTGGCCTTGGCAGGCCGCCACATGGTGTGGCCGCCCCATGTGCTGGAGAAAGTGCGCGAATTTTTAGCACGCCGCTGCGTGGGCAATGAGTTTTGGCGCGGCCACGAGGCCCTGAGCCCCACCGAATTTTTAGAACGCCACGGCGTATGGCGCGGCCCCTACGAAGAAGGCACGCTGTTCTTTTATCTGGACGAATACGCCAAAGACGCGCCCAAAGACCTGCTGACCCTGCTGGCCTCTACCCACGAGTGGCTGACCCGCGCGCTGAAAAAACACAGTACTTTGGTTGAGAAAAACATCGACGCACTGGCGGGCCTGCTGCAACTGAACAAGGCCGAGCGCGCCCTGCTGCTGTACGGCACGCTGGCCCGTTACCAGCGCGACCTGCGCAGCCTGCTGGTCGAGTTCAAGGTCAATAACGCGCCCGAGGCCTATGCCGCGCTGGCCGACATTGCTGGCGTGAAGGCCAGCGAGGTGGGCGAGGCGCTGCGCGTGGGCTCGCGCCTGGAGCGCATTGGCATGGTGGAGAATTTAATCAGCGAGCACAACATCACCGACCTGGCTGACCTGATGAAGGTGAGCGAAAAACTCCCCCCCGTGCTGATGCGCGAGTACCGCGACCAAAGCGAGCTGATGGCTGTGTTCACCCGCCCGGCCAGTAAGACCGAGCTGGCCACCAAAGATTTTCACTTTGTGCAGGAAGAGGTGGACGTGCTCATCAGCCTGATGCGCAATGCCGTGGAGCGCAAGGAGCTGGGCGTGAATGTACTGCTCTACGGCCCCCCCGGCACCGGCAAAACCGAACTGGCCAAAGTGGTGGCGCAGGCTGCCGGGCTGGAGCTGTTCGAGGTGGAATACGCCGACCGTGATGGCAACTCGCTCAGTGGCCGCGACCGCTACCGTTCGCTGCAAATTGCGCAGGTGTTTTTAAAGGGCGCGCAGCAGGCCACGCTGCTGTTTGACGAAGTAGAAGATGTCTTCCCACCGATCAGCGTGGACGCTGCGCAACTGATGGCGCGCCAGGAGCAGCAGGTGCTGTCGCCCTCGGTGAGCCAAAGCGTCAACGGCAAGGCCTGGGTCAACCAGATTCTGGAAGGCAACGCCGTGCCCACCATTTGGGTGACCAACCGCATCGAGCAGATCGACCCGGCCTTTCGCCGCCGCTTTGCCTACCACCTGGAGCTCAAATCCCCGCCCCCCGGCGCACGCGAGCAACTGGTGCGCAAGACGCTGGAAGGCGTGGCCATCAGTGACGGCTTTGTCGCCAAACTCACCGAGCGCAAAGGCCTCACGCCCGCGCAGATCCGCACCGCCGTTCGCTTTGCAGGGCTGGCCAAGTCGAGTGACGACACTACCGCGTTTGAAGGCCTGATCGAGCGCCAACTGAAAAACTCGGACGAAGCGCTGGGCAACAAGGCCGCCAGCGACAAAACCCGCAAGCAGGTGACGACGTATGACCTGGACATGCTCAACGTGGAAACGCGTTTTGACATCCCGCGCATTGTCGAGGCGCTCAAAGCGCGCGGCCACGGCACGCTGTGCTTCTACGGCGCGCCTGGTACGGGTAAAACGGCACTGGGCGAGCACATCAGCCGCGCTCTGGGCAAGCCGCTGATCGTCAAGCAGGCCAGTGACCTGGTGAGCAAGTACGTGGGCGAGACCGAACAAAACATGGCCGCCATGTTCAAAGAAGCCGAGGCCGAGAAAGCCGTGCTGCTGCTGGACGAAGCCGACAGCTTTTTGCAAGACCGCCGGGGGGCGCAGCGCACTTACGAGGTGACCGAGGTGAACGAAATGCTCCAGCAGATGGAGCGCTACAACGGCATCTTTGTCTGCACCACCAACCTGCTGGACCGCATCGACCAGGCCGCCCTGCGCCGCTTTACTTTCAAAATTAAGTTCAAGCCCTTGACCAAAGAGCAGCGCGAGAAGATGTTTATTACCGAGGCCTTGAAGGGTGACGCGACCAAGTTTGACGATGCCCTGCGCACCCGCCTGGCCAAGCTGGAGCAGTTATGCCCCGGTGACTTTGCCGCCGTCAAGCGGCAGGTGGATATTCTGGCTACCGACTTCTCAGCCGATGAATTCATCGAACAGCTGGAAGCCGAGCACCGCATCAAGCCCGAAGTTCGCGAGACACGGGGGATGGGCTTTGTGCAGTAGACCTGTCACAAAAACTTCAAATTTCGGTCACTGTACTGTCGCACACGTTTCTTAGCATACGGATTGGATTTATGTTAATCCATGAAATTTGCAAAGGAAACAGCAATGAACCGCTTCAACAATCCGTCAGTGGCACGTATTGATTTCAACGATGAAAACTCCAACCCGTCGAGCAGCCCGAATTTTGACTCCGTATTACAGGCTCGGCTGAGTCGCCGTCATATTCTTCGCGGTGGCGTGGGCTCGGTGGGTGCCTCGATGATGGGCGGTATGGCATTGGTGGCCTGCGGAGGCGGCAGCGACGCAGCCCCTGCACCCATAGCTACGACACCGCCAGCACCATCAGAAAAACTGCTGGGTTTTAACGCCGTGCCCAAAAGTTTAGCCGACGTTGTTGCTGTACCCGCAGGCTACAGCGTCAGCGTGCTTTATGCGCTAGGCGACCCCATTACCTCCAGCGCCACAGGTTTTAAAAATGATGGCACCGATGCGGACTTTGAGGCCCGTGCGGGGGATCACCACGATGGCATGGAATGGTATGGTTTGGGTGCCGATGGTCGGCCATCGCTGACCAGTGTAGACCGTGGCCTGTTGGCCATCAACCACGAGGCCACTACGGATGAAGCGCTGTCCTCGTTCTTCATTCACGCCGATGGTGGCAAAACCACTTTGCCGCGCCCCGCAGCAGAAGTAGACAAAGAGACCGCCATTCACGGCATTTCCGTGGTGGAGGTAAAAAAGACCGTTGATAAATGGGCTTATGTCAAAGACTCGGCGATGAATTTTCGTTTGACGGCTTTGTCTGACATCGAGATCAGCGGCCCGGCGCGCGGCAACGCATTGCTTAAAACCAAGTACTCGACCGATGGCACCAAAACCCGTGGCACGCTGAACAACTGCGGCACAGGCAAAACACCCTGGAACTCCTTTTTGACTGGCGAGGAAAACTGGTTTGGCTACTTTAGCCGTAGCGCTACCGATGATGCTGCGCGCGGGACAACGGACAAAAGCGTGACAGCGCTCAGGCGCTATGGTCGTGCACAAGGTGCTGCCTCGCGCCATGGCTGGGAAACAGGGGGCACGGCGGATAAATATGCGCGCTGGAACAATAGCAAAACCGGCATCAGCACCGACGGCACTGACGATTACCGCAACGAAATGAATGGCATGGGCTACATCGTAGAAATCGACCCGTTTACCAAGACTAAACTCGCGAAAAAACGCTCGGCTCTGGGCAGGTTTGCCCATGAAAGCGCTGCTTTTGGCAAACCCGTTGCGGGTCAACCCCTGGCGGTGTATATGGGTGACGACTCGCGTAACGAGTACATCTACAAATTCGTATCGAGTGCAACTTGGAATGCCGCCGATGCCAATGCTACTGACAAATTGGCTATCGGCGACAAATACCTGGACAGCGGGAAAATCTATGTTGCCAAATTTGGTGCGGATGGTACGGGTCAATGGATTGAGCTGGCACTGACGAACACGCTGGTCGCGTCTTTGGCAACCTATAGCTTTGCCGACCAAGCGGATATCTGCGTAAATACCCGCCTGGCCGCGGATGCTGTAGGTGCCACCAAGATGGATCGCCCAGAGTGGTGCTCCACGAATGTGCTCAATGGTGAGATTTATTTCACTCTCACCAACAACAGCAACCGCCGCGTGGAACCGGCAGCGGGCGGCAGCCAACTCGCGCCCGATGGGCCCAACCCTCGCGCCTACACCGATGCGCGGGGCAGTGCACAGCAAAACGGTAACCCGAACGGCCATATCCTGCGAGTCAAAGAAGGCACCACAGGTTCTGCTGCAACCACGTTCAGCTGGGATGTCTATGGTTTTGGCGCGCAGTTTGATGCCGATACGGACAAGGTGAATTTATCGAACCTCACCGCAGAGCAAGACTTCTCCAGTCCTGATGGCATGGTGTTTGCACAATCTACCGGCATTATGTGGGTTCAAACGGATGATGGAGCCTACACCGACGTGACTAACTGCATGATGTTGGCCGCATTGCCTGGCCAAGTGGGTGATGGCGCGAAAAAGACCTTGAGCTACAGCAAAGCGGATGGTTCGACATTGAACATCGACACCTATGTGGGCAAAGCGCCCGGCGCAGACAAGCTCAAACGCTTCTTGGTGGGGCCTGCTGGCTGTGAAATTACAGGGCTAAGCGAGACTCCCGACGGCAAAGCCATGTTCATCAACATCCAGCATCCGGGTGAGAACACAGCGCAAGCCAACCTGGCCGACCCCACCAAATACACCAGCCAGTGGCCCAGCAACGCGGGCTACGGTGTGGGCAAACGTCCACGCTCAGCGACGATCGTCATTACCAAGAACGATGGTAGACGTATAGGTTCGTAACCCGTCGCAACCGGACGACGGTGAAAGTTGGCAAGCCCAGCATCAACGCTGGGCTTTTTTTATGCTGCGACCAGACGCAGTACCTCTTGCCCATAGGCCTCCAGTTTTTTGGCTCCCATACCGCTGATGCCCGATAAATCTGCCAGCGTCTGCGGTGCAAGTGTGGCGATGGCGATCAATGTAGCATCGTGGAAGATCACGTAGGCAGGCAGGTTGTGCTCTTTGGCGACTTCGGCGCGCCAGGTCTTGAGGGCGGCAAAGCGCTCGCGCGCGCCCAGGTTCATGTCGGCGGTGGCTTTTTCTTTGTTGATTTTGTCTTTGATCGATTTTTCACTGCCTGCTTTGCGTGATGACGAGGTGGTTCGCTCGTTCACGGCTTCGCGCACTTCGAGTTTTTGGTCGCTGCGCAAAAACGCTTTGGCCGCAGGCGTGAGCTGCAAGGTGTTAAACGCTTCGGCGTTCACGTTAACCATGCCCAGCGCGATGAGCTGGCGAAACACGCTGCGCCACTGCTGCTCGCCCACATCTGCACCAATGCCAAAGGTGCTGATCGTACTGTGGTTGAACTGCGCCATTTTGTCAGTGGTTTTGCCGCGCAGTATGTCGATCAAATGCCCTGCACCAAAGCTGATGCTGCTGGCCTGTTGCACCCTGAAAATGCAGCTAATCGCCTTGCGCGCAGCCTCGGTCGCATCCCATACTGCCGCCGGGCTCAGGCAGTTGTCGCAGTTGTTGCACCGGTAGCCCTGCCGCTTGCCATCGCTATCTAACTCGCCGGTGGTTTGTTGGTCAAAGTAGTTCAGCAGTCGGCCGCGCCTACAGTCCATGGCCTCCGACAAAGCCAGCAATGCATCGAGCTTGCCGCGCATCACCTGTTTGTAGGTTTCGTCCGCCGGGCTCTCATCAATCATGCGGCGCTGGTTCACCACGTCTTGCAGGCCGTAGCACATCCAGGCGTTGGCGGGTTCGCCGTCGCGGCCCGCGCGACCCGTCTCCTGGTAGTAGCCCTCAATATTTTTGGGCATGTCCAGATGGGCCACAAAGCGCACATCGGGTTTATCGATGCCCATGCCAAAGGCAATGGTGGCCACCATCACCACCGCTTCGCCCAAAGTGCCGTCGCTGCGCAAAAACGCGTCCTGGTTGGCTTGGCGCACCGCGCGGTCAAGGCCTGCATGGTAGGGCAGGGCACGAATGCCGTGTTCGCACAGCATATCGGCCACCTCTTCGACCCGCTTGCGCGACTGGCAGTAGACAATGCCCGCGTCACCCGTATGCTCGGTGTCGATAAAGCGCAGCAGTTGTTTGCGCGGATCGTTCTTCTCGACAATTTTGTAGCGGATGTTGGGGCGATCAAAACTACTGACAAACTGCTCTGCACCTTGCAGTTGCAGCCGCTCCACAATGTCGCTGCGTGTCAGCGCATCGGCTGTCGCGGTAAGCGCTACGCGCGGCGTAGTGGGAAAGCGCTCGTGCAGCACGGTGAGATGGCGGTACTCGGGCCGGAAGTCATGCCCCCACTGGCTCACGCAATGCGCCTCGTCAATGGCAAACAGGCTGAGTTGGCCACGCTCGTACAGCGAATCCATCAAGGCTAAAAAGCGGGCATTGGTCACCCGCTCAGGGGCAGCGTACAGCAGGGTGATCTCACCGCGTAGCAGCTTTTGCTCTACCTCTGCTGCCTCTTGCCCGGACAGGGTGGAATTCAAAAACGCGGCCTCTACACCTGCCTCGTGCAACGCGCCCACCTGGTCGTGCATCAGCGCTATCAGAGGCGAGACCACCACCGCGATACCTTTGCCCAACTGCTGACGCGCGATGGCGGGGATCTGAAAGCACAGCGACTTGCCGCTACCCGTGGGCATCAGCACCAAAGCATCGCCGCCACCAATCAAGTGCTCAATGGCAGCTTCCTGGTGTCCACGAAATGCAGAGTATCCAAAAACGTCGTGAAGTATGGCAAGCGGGAGAGACAAAGCAGAAGAGCAAAAGTAAATGGCTTATACGCTACAAATTAAGTAGCTGCTTGCGCTCATATTTAAATGGCTAAGCCCGTATTTTAAGGGAAATTTACTGCTTCTTGGGCATCACAAACCGCACCACAAACCACGGCGTAGAATGCGCGTGCTTTGTGGTGCCAGGATTTACGCTACCGTGGGGTCAGCGCGGCGGTGCAGACCGAAGACTCGGGCGTTAAAGCGCTCCAGCAGGCTCCAAAACTCCAGCTCTTCGAGTACGGGGTTTAAAAAGTTGGTCACCGCGCAATAGTGGGTGTTCTTCTTGCCGCTGTGGTGGCGCGCATGGTGGCGCTGGGTTTGCAAGAGCTTGAGTTTTTGCAGCCAGGTGATTAGGCGGCCATTCTCGTGCGGTGCGCTGTGCGCCCATTTGTGGATCTGGTTGGCATTGGCGCTCACGGTGGCAAACAGCCACACCTGCCAGGTGAGCGCTTTGAGCCACCAGGCACCCGCGAGCACCAGCACGCCCGCCAAGGCCAAGTCCCACGAGCTGGCCCACCAGCCGCGTGTGATGAAAGCGCGCGGCTTGATGTGGTGTTCAATATTGGCCTCGCCGATCCATTTGCCTACGATGGGCGTGTCCTTGCGGGCGTAGGCATCTTCGGCCCAATGCACCACACCCGAAAAAAAGTCTGCCAACAATACAGCGCCTGCAGCTTGCAACAACACACTGGAGTTCATACGATCGGTGGCGAACCACCTGGGCCTTTCAAGAGTTGAACATGTGGTGGTGAAAGCCCTCGCTCTCACCACACACCGATTGTTTCTTGAACCTGCTTTTTCCTGCAAACACCTTGCAAAGTAGCGCCACAGGCTACTTGCGGATGGAAAAAACGCTACTTCACCGCTACTTCACCGCTACTTCACCGCTACTGCTTAGGCTAGCGTGCGCCAAAGCAAGCCCGCCACGGCGCAGGCGGCTATCACCAGCATGACATTGGTTTTCAGGCGAAACAGCGCAAACGCGGCTGCCCCGACAATGCACAGCGCCACCCAGTCCAGGCGCGCCCAACCGCTGTGGGTGTTGCCCGCAGGCCAGATTACGTTCAACATAAACAGCAGGGCCAAGGTGGCAATCACGCCCACCACCGCAGCGGTGATGGCTTTGAGCGGCGCGGTAAAGCCCAGCTTGCCGTGGGTGGTCTCGATCAAGGGGCCCCCCATGAGAATGAAAATAAAGCTGGGTAAAAAGGTAAACCAGGTGGCAATGCAGGCACCACTGGCCCCCAGCAGTACGGCACCGGCACCCGGCAAGCCGCTACCCGCAGCACTGCGCAAGGCCTCCTGCGCCTGGCCGACATAACCGATGAAAGCCACGATCATGATCAACGGGCCAGGCGTCGTCTCGCCCAGCGCCAGTCCGTCCATCATCTGTTTAGCCGACAGCCAGCCATAGTGCTCCACCGCCGCCTGGTTGACATAAGGCAGCACCGCGTAGGCACCGCCAAAGGTGACCATCGCCGCTTTGCTGAAAAACCAACCCATTTGCGTGAGCGAGTTTTGCCAGCCCAGAGTGCCAACCAAGGCCAGCATGGGCAACGCCCACAGCACCAGGCCGATAACCAACACCGTCCAAAAACGCGAACGTTTGAACAACGCGTGTGCTGGAGTCGGTGTGCTGTCATCAATCAACGCAGGCAAGGCCTTACCGTTGCCAGAACCGCCGTGACCCCCACCTGTAAATTGCGCGGGTGCGTATTTGCTGCCCAGCCAACCGACGATACCAGCGGCCAGCACGATCCATGGAAAACCTAGGTTAAAAAACTCGATCGCCACAAAACTGGCCACCGCCACCGCCCATAGGATGGGTGACTGCATCGGATTTTTGAGCGTTTTGCTACCTACCCGCCACAGTGCATGCAGCACCAGCGCCGCCACCGCACACTGGATGCCGTAGAACAGCGCCGCCACCCAGGGGATGGTGCCATAGGCGATATACAAAGCACTCAGCGCAATGATGATGAACAGCGAGGGCAGCACAAACAGC
>JAYVJV010000182.1:0-3157 GCA_043769005.1 Polaromonas sp.
AATCCACAGCGCCTTGATCTGGCCGTCGGCGGCGGCCTGGAACATCTCCACGGCGGTCTTGCCAGGGCTGGCCGGCACGTCCGCCACGCCCCAAAGCGCAGCCACCTCGGCACGGTGCGCCGGGTTGGCCAGGTCGCGGTGGGCTGAGAGCAGGTTGGCCAGGCCGCCCACCTCGCGCCCGCCCATGGCATTGGGTTGGCCGGTGAGCGAGAAGGGGCCCGCACCGGGTTTGCCAATCTGTGCGGTGGCTAAGTGCAGGTTAATCAGCGCGGCGTTTTTGGCCGTGCCGCTGCTGGACTGGTTCAGGCCCTGGCAATACAGGCTGAGTGTGGCTTTGCGCTGCTGCGCACCGCCGCTGTCTGCGATGCCCGCAAACAGTTTAGCCGCCGCAAAGAGGTCTTCTTTTTTGATGCCGCAGGTTTGCGCTACCAGCTCGGGCGTGTAGTCACGTACCGTGGTTTTCAGCGCGTCAAAGCCGTTGGTGTGTGCGGCAATGTAGGCGTTGTCGGTCCAGCCTTCCCACAGCATGGTGTGCAGCATGCCGTTAAACAGCGCTACGTCGGTGCCGGGCTGGATGGGCAGGTACAGGTCGGCAATCTCGGCGGTATCGGTCTTCCTGGGGTCGCAAAAAATGATCTTGAGTGCTGGGTTGTTCTTTTTGGCATCTTCAATGCGCCGAAACAGTATCGGGTGCGCGTAGGCGGTGTTGCTGCCCACGATGAAGATGCACCCCGCGTGGTTGATGTCGTCATAGCAGGCGGGCGGTGCATCGGCCCCCAGAGTTAGCTTGTAGCCCGCTACCGCGCTGCTCATGCACAGGCGCGAGTTGGTGTCGATGTTATTGGTGCCTATCAAACCCTTGGCGAGTTTGTTGAAGACGTAATAGTCTTCGGTGAGCAACTGGCCGCTAATGTAGAAACCCACCGCATCGGGGCCATGCTCTTGAATAATTTGCTTGAAGGTGGTGGCTGCAAAGTTCAGTGCGGTATCCCAACCAATTGCCTTGGCTAACTCACCCCGGTGCTCGCGCCGCATAGGTTGCAGCAGGCGGGTTTGCCGCGTGATGGGGGCACTGGCCGTGAGGTGCAGGGTCGAGCACCTTGGTGCACAGCCTTCCATAGTTGGCAGGGTGGTCGGGGTCGCCGCGCACGCCGGTAATCTGCGCGCCTTCACTTTCAATGATGACCCCGCAGCCCACGCCGCAGTAAGGGCAGGTGGATTTGGTCTCTTTCATGCAGCCCAAGACGCTTTTAACTCCGGGCCCGCCAACGGCTTGGGCAAGTCAAGCGCATGGGTGGCCAGCTCGCGCGCATCCAAAAACACTTCACCATCTTGCACCTGTACGGCAAACTTCGGCGTGTAACCCGCGTCAGGTGCCTTGGCGCAGCCGTCATCCAGGCCAATGTTCCAGTTATGCAAAGGGCAAGCCACATACTCGCCATGCACTATGCCCTGGCTCAGCGGCCCACCCTTGTGGGGGCAACGGTCGAGCAGGGCAAAGACTTTGTCTTGCGCATTGCGGAAAACCGCCACATCCATGCCGGTGGCGCGCGCTACGCGGCGTGAGCCCAGGACGGGGATGTCTTTAACGAAACAGATTTTTTTCCAGGTGATCATTTTGCGTCTTGGGTTGGTAGTGTGCAAACGGGATGTAAGATTTTTTTGAACGCAGAGGGCGCGAAGGTTTCGCAGAGGGCGCAGAAGGGGGAGAAAATGAAGACAAAGTTTTAAAAAAAGAAAGATAAAAAATTGAAAATGCTAACTAAAACCCAAACAAAAATTAGTTGAGATGGCGAATCGGGTGGTGTCAAATTTTTGTATTCCTTCTGCGCCCTCTGCGAAACCTTCGCGCCCTCTGCGTTCAAAAACTCCCCGTATTTGAATTTTCAAGCAGGGATGGCCTCAAACTGCCGCCTGTCCACAGAGGCCTTGTTAAATTCAAACCAAGGATCTGGCTCGCCGTCCAGTGCAAACTGCAAGCGTTCCCACAGTGCCTTGCGACCGGCGTGATCTTGGAGAATGCGCTTCTTCACATAGTCCAAACCGACACGTGAGACGTAATGCACGGTACGCTCCAGGTACTAGCCCTCCTGGCGGTACAGCTCACAAAATGCGCCCGTATATTCCAGCACTTCTTCAGCCGTTTTGAGCTTGACAAAGAAGTGCGCTACCTCGGTTTTGATGCCGCCGTTGCCTGCGATATACATTTCCCAGCCGCTGTCTACGCCGATGATGCCCACGTCTTTAATGCCTGCTTCGGCACAGTTGCGCGGGCAGCCAGACACTGCAAACTTCACCTTGTGCGGTGCATACATGCGCCACATTGCGCGCTCCAGGTCTTTGCCCATTTGAGTGCTGTCTTGCGTGCCCATGCGGCACCATTCGCTGCCTACGCAGGTTTTGACGGTGCGCAAGGCTTTGGCGTAGGCGTGGCCCGATGGCATGCCGATGTCTTTCCACACATTCACCAAGTCTTCTTTTTTCACGCCCAGCAGGTCGATGCGCTGGCCGCCAGTCACTTTGACGGTAGGTATTTTGTATTTGTCCACGGCATCTGCAATGCGGCGCAATTCGCTGGCTGTCGTCTCGCCTCCCCACATACGTGGGATGACGCTGTAGGTGCCGTCCTTTTGGATGTTGGCGTGGCTGCGCTCGTTGATGTAGCGGCTTTGCGGATCGTCCTTGGCTTCTTTCGGCCAACTGGAGATCAAGTAGTAGTTCAGGGCTGGGCGGCAGGATGAGCAGCCGTTGGGCGTGCGCCATTCCATAAACTGCTGCACGCTGGCAATCGTGATGAGTTTGTTGTTGACTATCGCGTCACGCACGGCTTGGTGACCGTGGTCGGTGCAGCCGCACATAGGTTTAAGCTTGGGCGCGGCGGAATAGTCGCCACCCGCAGTGAACATCAAAATCTGCTCTACCAGTCCGGTGCAGGAGCCGCAGCCACCGCTGGCCTTGGTGTGTTTGCGCACTTCATCCACCGTAAACAAACCTTTTTCGCGAATGGCTTTGACGATGGTGCCCTTGCTCACGCCGTTGCAGCCGCACACCTCCGCCTCGTCGGGCATGCTGGCGGCTTTGGTGTGGCCTTCATGGCCCGTGTCGCCGATGTTGTTGTTGATGGCGGCTTCGCCAAACATCAGCTTGTCGCGGATGT
>JAYVJV010000183.1:0-5308 GCA_043769005.1 Polaromonas sp.
CAGGCGGCTCCAGGAGGTGAGCACCTGCGAGATATGCGCATGCTCTACCACTGCGCCATCACGCGCCAACACCACACGCTCGGTGACGGCCACGCCCAAGGACGCATCCACCGTCAAACCACAGCGTTCGATGGCTGCCATCAACGGCTGGTGCGTAACGATACCCGCACCGCGCCCGGCCAGGGACGAAGGGGCTTTCTCCAGCACCTGTACATCGTGCCCCGCGCGCAGCAGCATATTGCCGGCCATCAAGCCGCCCAGCGATCCCCCAATAATGACGATGCGTGCCATTAAGCCGGTGCGCCCTGGGTTTTGGCCTGGAGTGCAATGCTTTCGGCCTGGGGGTAATTGAGCTCAATCACGATGCCCGTGGGGTCGTCTAAAAACAGTTGGTGCAGGCCAATGGAGGGCACGGTACGCTCGCGGCAGGATATGCCAATGGCTTTAAGGTGACCCAGCATAGTCTCCAGCCCCGTCGCAAAAAAGGCGATGTGGTCTACCGCGCCCGAGCCCTTCATGCTGGATACATCCCGCTCACCCAGGTATTTCTTCAATCCCTCGGGGTCGTTTTTGTCCATGCCGATGATGTGCACCACCGCATTGGCGTAGTTATCGTGGCTGCCAGCGTACATCCAGGCCCCGGGGAAGGGAAACGGCGGACGCGGCCCGACGGTGAGGCCCAGCACCTTGTTGTAGAAGGTCTGCGTGGCCTGCATGTCCAATGTACGGATGGAAAAATGGTTCAATGAAAGGGCCATAGTGAAAACTCCTAGATTGCAAGGACCGCACTGACAGACAACAGATACGCCAGCACCTGGTCATGGATATAGCGTTCATCCTGGGCATCGGTTTTGCTGGTGCATGTGCTTTGCCCATAAATCCAGCGGCGCATGCCCATATAGAAAATACTGCCGTGCAAGCCCAGCAGCAACTCCAGCTCGCGCTCGGTTAATTTGCCGCCCAGGGGTTTGCCCCTGAACCTGCGAGTTTCACGTACCAGGCGCGGGAACAGCTTGTCATGCAGCATGGCAAAGTACTGGTCGGTGATGTAGCGGTCTGACAGGCCCGAAAAGATAAAAATGCGCACCCAGTTGGACTTGAGGATGACGCTGGCGTATTCGCTGTAGAAGCGGGTGAACTTGGTTTCGGCATCCAGTCCGGCATCGTCCAGCATGGCCTCCCACGCGGGGTTCCAGCGCCCGGCAAACTGCTCGGTGTACACCCGCTCGATCAAGGCCTGCTTGGTAGGAAAGTAGTGGTACAACAGGGTATGTGTGATGCCCAATTGCCTGGCCAAGTCGCGCAGTTGCCCACCCAGCCCATGCTGCGAAAAAAACTCCACCGCGCCATCCACAATCTGGCGCTCGCGGTCTGCGGGAGTGAGCCTGCGGCGCGCGGGAACTGACACCCGTGCGTGCGGATGGACGCGTCGCGCAGCTATCGGCTTGACAGGGTTTTCCCGAATGGCAGGCATTGAGCAGATGATAAATAGTTCAAAGTCTAATTTAACGCTTGGTCAATAATGCGGTATCCGGAGAAACCCGATCCCGCGTGTCCGGCCCTAGCCCGCACCAGCACAACCCCGCTTCAGGTAACCCACATCAGCGAAGGCTTCATCCATGGAACTCCAAGGCAGCGTCACCATCCCCGCCACGCCCGCGCAAGTCTGGCAGGCACTGAACGACCCGCAGGTGCTGCGCCAGTGCATCCCCGGCTGTGAAGAAGTGCAGCAGATCTCCCCTGAAGAAATGCACGCCCGCGTGCTCCTGCGCATGGGCCCCGTGCGGGCGCGCTTTGCGGGCAAAGTCAAGATGAGTGACGTACGACCGCTGCAAGGATATACGCTGAACTTTGAAGGCTCGGGCGGCAGTGCGGGCTTTGCGCGCGGCAGCTCCGTGGTCACACTCGCCGCCTCGGGTGCTGGCACGCAACTGAACTACACCGCACAGGCTTCGGTGGCGGGCAAGCTGGGGCAGATTGGCGGGCGGCTGATGGATGCCTCGGCTGGGCAACTGGCGGGCAAGTTTTTTAATAACTTCAAAGCCTATGTCAGTGAAGGGGCTGAAGTTACGGCTGCTCCCGAGGTGGGGGCCGCCACGGTTGCAGGCGGTTTGGCCGCAGCGGGCGGCACCGCAGCGCAGCCCCGGGCAGGCGCAGCATTTTCATCGCCTGATTCTGGCAGCTGGACAGACCGCGAAGTGCCGCGCCTGCTGTGGTTTGCTGCTGGCGTAGTGGCCACCAGTATCGGTGTATGGATGGGTGCACATTGGCTGCGTTGAGCGGCCCAGGGATGCTTGATAGATCACAAGGACACAACCCATGAAAGCTGCTGCTTTTTCCTACGCCCGGCCTAAACGCCTCTCTGAGGTGCTGCACTTGCTACAGGAGCATGGCGACGAGGCGCGGGTGCTGGCTGGCGGCCAGACCCTGCTGGCGACGCTGAACATGCGCCTGTCGGAGCCAGCGCTCTTGATTGATCTGCAATCCGTCACTGAACTAAAAGGCATCAGCCTGCAAGGCAACCAATTGCGCATCGGTGCGTTGGTCACGCATACCGAGATCGAAAACTCGCCACTTGTGGCCCAGCACACACCGCTCTTGCGCGCCGCTGCACCGCACATTGCCCACCGCGCCATCCGCAACCTGGGCACCCTGGGCGGCTCCATCGCCTATGGCGATCCGGCTGCAGAGTGGCCTGCGTGCTTGCTAGCATTGAATGGTGTGGTGGTAGTGCGCAGTCTGAAAGCCGAGAGGCGCGTTGCCGCAGACGACTTTTTCACCGCGCTGTACACCACGGCTTTAGAAACTGATGAAATCATTGTGGCCTGCGAATTCCCCATAGCGCAGACAGGTCAGGTGTTTCACTTTACCGAGCTGGCACGCCGCCATGGCGACTATGCGGTAGTCGGTTTGGCCGCGTCTGCAATGCTGCGCAATGGTGTGGTGCAGGATGCGCGTCTGGCATGGCTGGGCGTAGGCAGTACACCGCTGCGCTCCGTAGCGGCAGAGCAAGCCTTGCGAGGCCAAGCCGTCAACGAAGGCAGCATCAGCCAAGCCGTTGCCGCCTTGCGCGCCGAACTGCGCCCGCTACCCGACCTGACCCACAGCGAAGCCGCCAAACGGCAACTTGCCGCCGTACTGCTCAAGCGCACGCTGCAAGCCTGGATGCAGCCCGCCGCGCTGGCTGCTGCTGCCTAAACGCCCTACCAGAAGGATGCCCATGAATTTCCCCGAACTTGATGCGACGCAAACGCACGCCATCCACTTCACACTCAATGGCCAGCAGGTACAGCACAACGTGTTGCCGCGCACCCACTTGGTTGACTTTTTGCGCGAAGGCGCCGGCCTGAAGGGCTCGCACCTGGGCTGCGAACACGGTGTGTGCGGTGCCTGCACCGTGCAAATGGACGGGCAGATTGTGCGCGGCTGCCTGGTGCTGGCGGTGCAGGCCGATGGCCGCAGCATCAACACCGTGGAAGGCCTGAGCGAGAGCGGTGCACTGCGCGAACTACAGCAAGCCTTCATCCGCCACAACTCACTGCAATGCGGTTTTTGCACCTCGGGCATGCTGCTGGCCGCGCATGAACTGGTGGAGCACCAACCGCAGGCCAACCGCGAGCAGGTGCGCGAATGGATCTCGGGCAACTACTGCCGCTGCACGGGCTACCAGGCCATTGTGGACGCGATTTGCGAGGTGCTGGCCACCCGTGCCAAGGCCGTAAAAACAGTCGCAGGAGTGGCAGCATGAACGCACCTGAACACCGCCTCACGCGCGAACTGCTGGCCCGCGCCGATCAACCACAAGGCGTGCAGGCCGAGGCACCGCACCAGCCCACCGCTGCGCCCTTGGCCGCACCTTTGCACAACGCCAGCCACATCGGCCAGTCCATCCCCCGCCCCAATCTGGAGCGCCTGACCGAAGGCCGCGGCCAGTACATTGACGACCTGGAGCTGCCGCGCATGGCGCATGTGGTGTTTTGGCGCTCGCCCGTAGCACACTGCCGCATCACGCACATCGAGCGCGACTATGCTCGCATGATGCCCGGCGTGCTAGCCGTGTATGACGGTGCAGACCTGGCCAAAATTTGCAAACCTTGGGTGGCTACGCTCAGCCACTTGGCGGGCATCAAGTCTGCCCCACAGTACCCCATGGCCTTGGAGCGTGCCTGCTGGCAAGGCGAGCCGGTGGTAGCGGTGGTGGCCAAAACCCGCACCGAGGCCGAAGATGCCTTGCAATATGTGCAAGTGACCTGGGAAGACCTGCCCGCCGCGCTGGACATGAAAACCGCGCTGCACCCCAGCACTCCGGTCATCCACCCCGAGCTGGGCGACAACCTGTGCTTTACCCGCAGCCTGGACACTGGCGGCGTGGACGAAGCCTTTGCACGCGCCGACGTGGTGGCCGAGGCCACCTTTGACTTTGGCCGCCACACTGGCGTAACGCTGGAGCCGCGCTGCCAGATAGCCGACTACAACGCTTCCAGCGGCCAGCTCACCGTGTACCACTCGCAGCAGGCACCGCACATGATGCAAGACCTGTATGCCCGCCAGTTTGACCTGCCCGAAGCCTCGGTGCGGGTGATCTGCAAAGACGTGGGCGGCTCGTTCGGCATCAAGGTGCATGCGTATCCTGATGACTTTGCCACCGTGGCCATTTCAATCTTGCTCAAGCGACCAGTTAAATTCGTGGCCGACCGCTTGGAGTCTTTTGTGAGCGACATCCATGCCCGCGAGCACCAAGTCAAAGGTCGCATTGCCGCCAATGAGCAGGGCGATATTTTGGCTTTTGAGATTGACGATTTGACGGGCATTGGTCCGTATTCGATGTTTCCGCGCACCAGCGGCATTGAAGGCAACCAAGTGGTTAACCTGACTGGGGGCCCCTACAAACACAAAGCCTACCGCGCCAAGCTAGACGTGGTGTTTTTAAACAAAACACCCACCTGCCAATACCGCGGCGTGGGCCACCCCATAGCCTGCGCGGTAACCGAAGGTTTGGTGGATTTGGCAGCGGCCAAGCTGGGCATGGATCCGCTGGAGTTTCGCAAACGCAATGTCATGCCCGACGATGGCTACCCAGCCACGGGTGCGTCTGGCATCAAGCTTGAGGTGCTCTCGCACGAAGCCTGCTTGCGCAAAATGGAAACCCTGATGGACTACCCCGCGCTCTTGGCCGAGCAAGCCGCGCTGAGCGCCAAAGGCATTTACCGTGGCATTGGCTTTGCCACGCTTATTGAGCTAACCAACCCTGGCGCCGCATTTTATGGCGTGGGTGGTGCGCGCATTTCGGCGCAAGACGGCGCTACTG
>JAYVJV010000184.1:0-3502 GCA_043769005.1 Polaromonas sp.
AGGGGTCTATTGCCGGGGTGCTGGGGAACTTTGCGCGTAACTGGGGTATCATAAAACCCATGCGTCGCTTTTTAGTCATCTTCATGCTCTTCTTGCTGCCCCTGCGCGGCTTGGTGGGCGATGCCATGGCCTACAGCATGCTGCCGGGCGGGCTTGTACCGGCGCAGACTGCACCGCAAGTTGCTACTAATACAGGAGCTGCTTACGCCCATTCCCTGGGCATTGCAAGCACTTTTGATGCTAAAATCGCAGCGCAGAACGACTCCAATCCGCCCTGCCACATGGGTGCGGCTGCTGCGGATGGTACCGATGCCAGTGCAAGCCAGTGCACCACCTGCCAAGCTTGCCATTTAAGCGCCGCTATCCCCCTGCAGTTGCCCAGTAGCATGCTGCACATTCCTGCGGCACTGCCCGCGCAGCACGCCGCACTGTGGGCCAGTGCAGAGCCACGCCTGCTCGCCAAAACCCCCGTTCTTTGAACCATCACGCCCGTGGTGCGTCTGCCGTCGGATAGACGTGCCAGCGCTACCCACGCCGGGCGCACAACATGGCACTGGCATGGCACTTGGCATGCACGCCGCCAGCCACCGCGCAGCACCTGCGCAACTTCCTCTTTATCCCCGCAAGGACACCTGTTATGCAATTCCGTCTTTCTACTTTTCCACCAGTTGCGCGCGTTGCCACCCGCGCCTGCCTGGTGCCACTGTGCGCCTGGGTGTGGCACAGCGCTGGCGCGCAAACTGCACCAGCACCTACACCCGCGCCCACAGCCCAGACGGCTGCCAACCCTGCGGCCCCAGTGCCGGCGGTGGCCTACCGCTCGGTGTTCAAAGAGACCAGCCTGGGCGTAGAAAAAGACAACGAAGATTGGCGCAAGGCCAACAACGAAGTAGGCAAATTTTTGCGGGGCCATGTGGATATCTTGAAATGGGAAGAGCAGGAGAACGCCAAACGCGCCCCCATGCGCAAAGAAGAATTAATGCAACCGGGCAAGGCACCCCAGCCCGCTGCGGCTCCCGCTCCCGCCCACAAACACTAAGACTGGGCCCACGCATGAAACCCCTGTACACACTCTCCGTCCTATCTGCCGCCCTGCTGCTGGCAGGCTGCGCCAGCCTGTCGCCCGATGGCGGCGCTGCCGACATCGCCCAGCTCACCAGCGGCAAAACCGCAGGCACCAGCGCCCAGATCGCCATGGCCGACAGTGCAGCCACCCGCGCCGCAGTGGCGCAACTGCTGCAAAAGCCCCTCACCGCCGAGGCGGCTGTGCGCATTGCCCTGCTCAACAACCCCGGCCTGCACGCCTCGATGGCTACGCTGGGCATCAGCGATGCTGACCGCGTGCAAGCGGGCCGCCTGCCCAACCCGCACTTTGCCATTGCCCGCCTGGTGCAAGGGCACGAGGTAGAGATCGAGCGCGCCTTGCGCTTCAATGTGCTGGGCCTGCTGGCCCTGCCCTGGCGCGCCAAGTGGCAGGGCCAGCAGCATGAGCTGGCCAAGCTGCAAGCCGCGCAAGACGTGGTCAAGCTGGCGGCCAACACCTGCAAAGCCTGGATCAATGCCGTGGCCGCGCAGCAAACCGCGCAGTACATGCAAGATGCCAAATTAGCCGCCGAAGCGGGCGGCGAGCTGGCCCGGCGCATGGCCCGCGTGGGCAACTGGAGCCGCCTGGACCAGGCCCGCGAGCAGGTGTTTTTGGCCGATGCCACCACCCAGCTGGCGCGCGCCCAGCAAACTGCTTTTGCCGAGCGCGAAAAACTCATTCGCCTGCTGGGTTTGTGGGGCCAGCAAACCCAGTTCACCCTGAGTGACCGACTGCCCGACCTGCCCAAGGCCGCACAAGACATGAACGACATCGAGCAGCGTGCCCTGCGCGAGCGGCTGGATGTGCGCTCGGTGATGGCCGAGTCCGGCTACGTGGCCAACTCGCTGGGCCTGGTCAAGGCCAGCGGCTTTATCAACGCGCTGGATGTCAGCCTGCTGCGTGACACGATTTTTGACAACGATACAGGCGACAAAGCAAAGCGCAAGGGCTGGGAGCTGGAGCTGCCCCTGCCCATTTTTGACTGGGGCGGCGCACGCAATGCCCGCGCGCAGGGCGTATACATGCAGTCGGTGGCGCGCGTGCGCGAGACCGCCATCAACGCCCGCAGCGAGGCGCGTGAGGCCTACCACGGCTACCGCACCGCCTACGACGTGGCCGTGCATTACCGCGACGAGGTGGTGCCGCTGCGCCAGTTCATCCAAAGTGAGGTGCTGCTGCGCTACAACGGCATGCTGCTCAGCGTGTTTGACCTGCTGGGCGACATGCGCGCGCAGATCATGGCCGTCAACAGCGCCATCGAGGCGCAGCGCGATTTCTGGCTGGCCGAGGCCGACCTGCAAACCACCCTCACCGGCACCTCCGTGGGCGCGCTCTCCGGCATGAAGGCCAGCGCAGGTGCTGGTGCAGATGCCAAAGCGGGGCACTAACACCATGACTGCCCACCGCCCAACCCAATCCCCCCATACCCCAAAGACCTCTATGGACAGACGACATTTTTTCGGCACTGCCGCCTTGACTGCGGTAGCCGCCGCCAGCGTGAGCAAGGTGGCCATGGCCGCCCTGCCCGAGCCCGTCATCATGACAAAGCCGGACACCGCGCCCCCACTGATCCCCCCCAACGGCCAGCCCTACAACCCGGTGGTCACGCTCAACGGCTGGACGCTGCCCTGGCGCATGAACCAGGGCGTGAAAGAGTTTCACCTGGTGGCCGAGCCCGTGGTGCGCGAAGTGTCGCCAGGCTTCAAAGTCAACATGTGGGGCTACAACGGCCAGTCGCCCGGCCCCACCATCGAGGTGGTGGAAGGCGACCGCGTGCGACTGTTCGTTACCAACAAGCTGCCCGAGCACACCACCATCCACTGGCACGGCCAGCGCCTGCCCAACGGCATGGATGGCGTAGGCGGAGTCAACCAAAAGCAAATCCCCGTGGGCAAAACCTTTGTGTATGAATTTATCGCCCGCCGCCCCGGCACCTTCATGTACCACCCGCATGCCGACGAGCAGACGCAGATGGCCATGGGTATGATGGGCTTTTGGGTCACGCACCCCAAAGGCAAACACCCGCTGATCGACGACGTAGACCGCGACTTCTGCTTTTTGCTCAACGCCTACGACGTGGCACCCGGTGCCAAAACGCCCAAGACCAACACCATGCTGGACTTCAACATCTGGAGCTGGAACAGCCGCGTGTTCCCGGGCATTGAGTCGCTCAATGTGCGGCTGAACGACAAGGTACGCATCCGCATTGGCAACCTGACGATGACCAACCATCCCATCCACTTGCATGGGCATGAGTTCTTGGTCACCGGCACCGACGGTGGCCCCACGCCGCAGAGCACCCGCTGGTATGAAGTCACCACCGATGTGGCCGTGGGGCAAATGCGGCAGATCGAATTCCTCGCCGATGAAGAAGGCGACTGGGCCTTCCACTGCCACAAGAGCCACCACACCATGAAC
>JAYVJV010000185.1:0-39075 GCA_043769005.1 Polaromonas sp.
AACAATCACCCCAGCAATCTGCGCCGACTTGCCGCGAAACATCGCTATTACCTCGCCATGCTGGTTCGTCACCCGCATATCGTAAATGCCATGCCGCCCAGTGAGTGTTTGCTCCACCCCCACACAGGTCAGCACATCCCCCAATTGCCCCGACTTTAAAAATTCAATCGAACAGCCCGCCGCCACCGTCACCTTGTTATGCGAGTTGCAGGCAAAGGCAAAGGTCGTATCCGCCAGTGTAAAAATAAACCCGCCATGGCAAATCTGGTGGCCGTTGAGGTGCAGCTTTTTCACCTCCATCCGCACGGTGGCCCGGCCCGGCGCACATTCCAGCAACTCCATGCCCATGGTGTCTTTGCTGGCCGTGTCCGCCGCCCACATGGTTTCGCCAACGCGGTGCGCGAGTGTAATGGCCTCTTCTTTTTTAATGGGGTCAGATACCATTTATCGCCCTTTGAAATTGGCTGGCCGCTTTTCCAGAAAAGCCTTCACGCCTTCGATGTAGTCATGCGTGTTGCCCAGCGCGCTTTGCTCGTCGCGCTCTAAGTCCAACTGCGCATCGAAGCTGTTGGTATGCGCGTTGCGCAGCAGATGGCGGGTGGTGACCAGGGCCTGGGTGGGCATGGTGGCCAGTTTGGCGGCCATAGTCAGCGCGGCTTGCAGTGGGTCGTCGGCCACGTCCCAGATTAATCCCCATTCTTTGGCCTGAGTGGCGGATAGTTTGTCGCCCGTCATACACAGGGCCATGGCGCGGGCCGTGCCCAGGCGCTGCGGCAAAATCCACGAACCACCGGAGTCGGGGATGAGCCCGATTTTGCTAAAGGCCTGGATAAAGCTGGCGGTGGGCGCGGCGATGCTGATGTCGCAGCCTAGCGCGTAGGACGCTCCTGCACCTGCGGCCACGCCGTTGACGGCGGCGATGGTAGGCACGCGCAGCGCTTGCAGGCGCTGGGCGGTGGGGTTGAAATAGTTGTTAATCACAGCGCGCGGGTTGGCGCGTTCGACCATACTGCGGCCTTGGGCGTCCGTACCTTCGGAGAAGTCAAACTCCGACAAATCCGCCCCAGCGCAAAAGCCCCGCCCCGCGCCGGTGATGACGGCTGCGCGGATGTTTTTATTGGCCTCAATTGAGTCAAACGCTGCCCACAGCGCGCGGTGCATTTGCTTGGTAAAGCTGTTGAGGGCAGCCGGGCGGTTGAGGGTGATAAGAGCGATCAGCATATTACCCGTGCCGCGCTCTTCGTACAGGATGGTGGTGTCGGTAGTGGTGTTGTCTGCCATGGCTTGTCTCCTGGTCGCAATTTACCACTGTTTTCTGCGGCTCCTTGCCTCTTGTGCGCGCTCTATTTCTTGGCGCGCTTGGTCTCTGTGCTCGCCCTGGCGCTTGGCATGCACAGCTCCGCGGCTGTCCCCCGGCCTTCGGCCTCCTCCTTTATGCCGCTGCGCTGTGCACACCAAGCGCCAGGGCTGCGTCAGTGTGTTGTTTGAGGTACATCGGTGGCTCACCAACCATGTTCACAAGAGCTGGTCGATGGTGTACTCAGCGCAGCGGCATAAAGGAGGAGGCGGCGGCCATAAGCCGCCCCGGGGGACAGCCGCGGAGCTGAGTACGCCGTCGGCCAGCTCCCGTACTAAACTGAATCAGTGTCTTCGGCCTGATGAACACAAAACAATGACAAGACAAGCTAAGATAAGCACATGACCTACGAAAACATCCTCACCAAAACCGAAGGCAAAGCCGCCATCATCACGCTGAACCGGCCCAAGCAGCTTAACGCGCTGAACGGTGCGCTGATGGACGAGCTGGGCGCGGCGCTCAAGGGCTTTGACGCAGACGAAGGCATCGGCTGCATCATCATCACTGGCAGCGAAAAGGCCTTTGCCGCTGGGGCCGATATTGGCGCGATGACCTCCTACACCTTCGCGGATGTGTACAAAAACGACTACATCACCAAAAACTGGGAGACCATCCGCAGCATCCGCAAACCCGTCATCGCCGCCGTGAGCGGCTTTGCGCTGGGCGGCGGCTGTGAGCTGGCGATGATGTGCGACTTTATTATTGCCGCCGACAACGCCAAGTTTGGCCAGCCAGAGATCAAGCTGGGCATCATCCCCGGCGCGGGCGGTACGCAGCGGCTGCCGCGAGCGGTGAGCAAGTCCAAAGCCATGGACATGGCGCTTACGGGCCGCATGATGGATGCCAACGAGGCCGAGCGTGCGGGCCTGGTCAGCCGCATTGTGCCGTTGGATAAGCTGATGGAAGAAGCCTTGGGCGCGGCGCTGGTGATCAGCGAGTATTCGCAGATTGCGGTGATGGCGGCCAAAGAATCAGTCAACCGCTCATTTGAGGGAACACTGGCCGACGGCATCATGTTCGAGCGCCGCCTGTTTCACGCGATGTTTGCCACCACCGACCAAAAAGAAGGCATGGAGGCGTTTGTGGGCAAGCGCAAAGCGCAGTTCAAGCACCAATGAATTGACAGCACCAGAAATCGCTATAATTGCGGCCTTAGGGTGGTATAGCTCAGTTGGTTAGAGCGCAGCATTCATAATGCTGAAGTCGGTGGTTCAAATCCACCTACCACCACCATATTTTTGCGGTAAGCCCTGTCGCAGCCCCGCTTCATCAGCCTCTGGATGTACACCATGAACCGCTGCATATCGACTCTCTCTGGCCGCTTGGATGGCACCCAGACCACTATCAAAAAGGTAGCTGCTTACGCACTATTTTATTGGGCTGCAGCTCTTTTTTGCATGCAAATAATGGCTTCCCCAGCGCAGGCGCAGCAAGCTGCGGTGCTCACCGCGCCCGAGCAGATTATTTTGCAACCCGGCGAAGTGGCGCGCCAGTTTCCCCCTAAAGCCCTGCGCGGCACCCTCAAGGTAGTGCAGGGCGCAGAAATCCTGATCGACGGCAAGCCCGAGCGCCTGTCGCCCGGTGCCCGCATCCGGGGGCCCAACAACATGCTGGTGCTCTCGGGCGCAATCGCGGGCCAGGAATTGCTGGTGAACTTTGTACGCGAGACCTATGGCAATGTGCACCAGGTGTGGATCCTCACGCCCGAAGAAGCCAAGAAAAAGCTCAAAACCAACACGCCAGAGCGCAACTTCGTCTTCAGCGGTGACGACAACCCCAAGGTCGATGACGGTAAAACGCCGTTCCACCAGTTGCCCAAGTTTAAAAACTGAGCATCGGTGGCAGCGCAGAGGCCTGCACAGGAGCCCGGCTGGTGTCACACGGTTTGCCCATCCCGTCTAGCCTGTAGGCGCAGACAAAAAACACTTAAAATCAAACGCTAGCCCAATAAATACTAGCGTAAGCAGCTACTGAAAACATAGCATATTGGAATCACCATATGGGCAAAAAAGTCTTCATAAAAACCTTCGGCTGCCAGATGAACGAGTACGACTCGGACAAAATGACCGACGTGCTGCACGCCGCCGAGGGCTACGAAAAAACCCAAAACGTGGACGAGGCCGACCTGATCCTGTTCAACACCTGCTCGGTGCGCGAGAAAGCCCAGGAGAAGGTGTTTAGCGACCTGGGCCGCATCAAACACCTGAAGAAAAAGGGCGTGAAAATTGGGGTTGGCGGCTGCGTGGCCAGCCAGGAGGGTGCGGCCATCATCGCCCGCGCACCCTATGTAGACGTGGTGTTTGGCCCGCAAACTTTGCACCGCCTGCCCGAACTGCTGGCCAAGCGCGAGCGTGAAAAGCGCCCACAGGTCGACATCAGCTTTCCCGAGATTGAAAAGTTCGACAACCTGCCCCTGGCCCGGGTAGAGGGTGCCAGCGCCTATGTGAGCATCATGGAAGGCTGCTCTAAATACTGTAGCTACTGCGTGGTGCCCTATACCCGTGGCGAGGAGATCAACCGCCCGCTGGAGGACGTGCTGGTGGAGGTGGCGGGGCTGGTAGACCAGGGCGTGCGAGAAATTAGTCTGCTCGGCCAAAACGTCAACGCCTACCGAGGCAGGATGACCAGCGCTACGACAGGCGCGGGCAATACCGGTGAGCTGTGCGACTTCGCCACCCTGATCGAATACGTGGCCGACATTCCCGGCATCGAGCGCATCCGCTACACCACCAGCCACCCCAACGAATTCACCCAAGCCCTGATCGACGTGTACGACAAAGTGCCCCAACTGGTCAACCACCTGCACCTGCCCGTGCAGCACGGCAGTGACAAAATATTAGCCGCCATGAAGCGCGGCTACACGGCGCTGGAATACAAAAGCACGGTGCGCAAACTGCGCGCCATCCGCCCCGACATGCGCATGAGCAGCGACTTCATCGTCGGCTTCCCCGGCGAGACCGAAGAAGATTTCAACAAAATGATGAAGCTCATCGACGATGTTGGCTACGACAACAGCTTTAGCTTCATCTACAGCCCCCGCCCGGGTACGCCCGCCGCCAACCTGCATGACGATACGCCGCACGATGTCAAGCTTAAGCGTCTGCAACACCTGCAAAAAGTGATTGACGACAGTACCGATGCCATCAGCAACGAACTGGTAGGCACGACTGTGCGCATCTTGGTAGAAGGCCCGTCGCGCCGCAGCACCGATGCCGCCCCCGAGCTCATGGGCCGCACCGAATGCAACCGCGTGGTCAACTTCCCCGCCAGCCCACAGGCGCAGCGCATGGTGGGACACATGATGGATATCCAAGTGACGCAACGCTTGGGCTATTCGCTGCGCGGCGAGTTGGCAATGGTGCCGGACGGGGTTGCGGTTTAGCCGCGCAGTCCGGGAGTGAAGTGCGGTTTACGCTATGGGCAAAGACACCGTGTGAGCGTGGTAGTGGGAGTGGCAGGGGAGTGTAAAGCCATTGCGCAGGGCAGCGACTCAGCTCATTCTTTGCGCTTGTAGATGATGATTTCGCCATTGGCCCGCCGCAGGGTCAGTACGCCATTACTCAAGCGAGCCTCGCTACAGGCTGCGGGCGTTTTTCTTGGTAATGCGCAGAGTTTTCCTTCCTCGGTTTTCCACTCTCCGCTGTCAGAATAGCCTTGGACATTGTTGAAAAAGTAATAGCCGTTGCTCTTGAACTCCAGCCGCCAGTGGTTGCCGTCGGAGCGCTCTACGGTGTAGACATTGCCGGCCAGCAGTTTGTTCAAGTCTTCCGCCGATGGGGTTGTCATGCCTTCGCCAAAGGTTTGCGCATGCAGGTTGCTCCCTGCGGTGACGAGCAGCAGGGCGAAAATGAATGGTTTCATTGGGGCTCCAAAGTAAAGTAGTGTGTTTCTCTCAGAGAGGCAAGCCACTTTACGGGGAGTGGAGATTTTTTGCATCATCACATCTGATGGTGCGGCGGGTGTTCATCTGGAGCCGCCACGCCCCAAAATATACGTGTGTTGAAATTGCAGTAATGTCCGTTGGTAGGCCTCCTGGCCGACCGCGTGCGCGTCGCTGTGCCCCGCCTGGGGGATCGGCAGCCACAGCTTGGGCTGGTTAGCGGCGTTGAATAATTTTTCGCCGACGCGCAGGGGGATGGTAGTGTCCTGGTCGCCGTGGATCATCAGCAGCGGCGCGTTGACGCGGGCAATTTTGGCGTAGGAGTCAAAGCGTTCGTTATTGAAAAATGTCACCAGACCGGCCACAAACGCCGCTTCGTAGGCGACATCGCGAAAACTGGTGAGGGCAGCCTCCAGGATGAGGCCGCCGTAGTCGGTGCTGGCATGCAGGCGGCTGGCGACATCGACGGCAACCCCGCTGCCCATGGAGTGCCCATAGATCACCCGGTGGCTGGCGCGCGGTTCGCGCCGCTGCATTTCGGCCCAGGCCAGGTCGGCATCTTGCATGATGCTGTGCTCGGAGGGCACCAAGGGCGTGCTGCGCCCCCAGCCACGGTACTCTACGGCCAGTATCGCAAAGCCCGCCTGGCGCAGGGCATCGATTTTGTGCAGGTTTTGGTACAGATTGCGAAAGGTGCCGTGGTAGTACAGCAGGGTGGGTGCGTCGGGGTTGGCGTGCGGCAGCCACCACATTTCGATCTGCTGGGCAGGGTTGCTACTTTCGCTTTTTACGCCGGGCGACGTATGAACTGGAATAAAAAAGCGCTCATCGCCCGCCCGCAGACCCGCAAAATCAGCAGGCACACCGGGGGTGGGGCGGTACAGGATGTTGCGCTGCTTGGCATCGAGCCAGGCGCAGCCTGCGCCCTGCAAGGTCAGCGCGAGCAAACCCAGCGCCCATAGGCTGCGCAATGCCGCGCGCGCCCAGCCGGGCTGGCGAGCGGTTACACTCCTGATCCATCGCGCAGGCCCCAAGCACAGAGTAACAATGTCGAAATTAACCCATATTTTCATGGCCTGTATTGTGGCCTATTTCAATGTATCTGCCGCCGCACAGGCATTGCCATCACCCGGCGCAGCGGGCGTTGAACCGGTAGCCGGTGCGGGGCCCAAACATACGCTGATGCTGAGCCCCTACACCTACCATTTCAATCCCAAGCCGACCCATCGGCCTGTGGTTATGTTGGGGCTGGAGCGTGAGCATGCCAACGCGAAACTCGATGGCCTGGTGTTCTTTACCAATTCGTTTGGCCAGCCCAGCGTGTACCTTTACCCCTGGGGCGGAGTGTATCCATCGCTCCTGGGCATCGAGCGTCTGTCCTTCAAATGGACGGGCGGCGTGATTTATGGCTACACGGGAGAGTTCAAGGACGAAGTGGCCAACGTGCGGGGCATTGCGCCGGTGCTGATCTTTGGCCTGACCTACCAGGTGCGGCCAGGCTGGTCGGTGCAAATTAACTCGCTGGGCAAAGCGGCGGCTCAGTTACAAGTGAACTTAGCGCTGTAAATGAGAATTAATTTGCTATTAATTCAGTAGCTGCTTACGCTGTATTTTGTTGCTCTGCAGCCTGATTTGATAGGTAAATAGGGGCTAGAACGGCATCTTGGGCATACCACCCATGCCCTTCATGCCACCCATCTGCTTCATCATTTTCATCAGGCCGCCGCCCTTCATCTTTTTCATCATGCCCTGCATCTGCTCAAACTCTTTGAGCATGCGGTTGACATCCTGAACCTGCACGCCAGCGCCTGTGGCGATGCGGCGTTTGCGGGTGGCTTTGATGAGGTCGGGAAAGCGCCGCTCCTTGGGGGTCATGCTCTGGATGATGCCTTCCTTGCGGCGGATGTCTTTTTCGGCGCGCACCAGGTCGGCCTCGGTGGCCTTGGCGGCCATTTGACTGGGCAGTTTGTCCATCATGCTGGCCAGGCCGCCCATTTGCTTCATTTGCTGGAGTTGACCTAAAAAGTCACTCAGATCAAAGTTGCTTCCGCTTTTGAACTTGGCGGCCATCTTCTGCGCCGCCTCCATGTCTACGCCCGCAGTCACCTGCTCGACCAGCGCCAGGATGTCGCCCATACCCAGAATGCGGCTGGCAAAGCGCTCGGCATCAAACACCTCCAGGCCGTCAATTTTCTCGCTGGTACCGGCAAACTTAATCGGCACACCCGTGATCTGCTTGACCGACAGGGCCGCGCCACCGCGCGAGTCGCCGTCGGTCTTGGTGAGGATGATGCCGGTGAGGGGCAGCGCGTCTTTAAACGCCTTGGCAGTATTGATCGCGTCCTGGCCCTGCATGGCATCGACGACAAATAGGGTTTCAATCGGGTTGACGGCGGCGTGCAGGTCTTTGATCTCTTGCATCAAAGCCTGGTCAATCGCCAAGCGGCCGGCGGTATCGACCAACAGCACATCGAAATAATGTTTACGCGCGTAGTCCAATGCGGCCAAAGCGATGGCAACGGGTTTTTGGTCGGGCGAGCTGGGGAACCACTCGGCCCCAGCCTGGGCAGTGACGGTTTTGAGCTGCTCGATAGCTGCGGGTCGGTACACGTCGCCTGAGACGGTCAGCACCTTTTTTTTGCGCTTGGTGATCAGGTGTTTGGCTAATTTTGCGGTGGTGGTGGTTTTGCCCGCGCCTTGCAGACCGGCCATCAAGATCACTGCGGGTGGCTGGGCGGCCAGGTTGATGTCGGCCACGTAACGGTTTAAGCCGTCGGGCGATGTCAGGTCGCCCATCGTCGCGGTCAGCTCTTTTTGTACTACCGCGACCAATGCCTGGCCTGGTTTGAGCGAGCCCACCACCTCTTGGCCCAGGGCTTTGTCTTTGACGCGGGCAATAAAGTCGCGCACCACCGGTAAGGCTACATCGGCCTCAAGCAAGGCCATGCGTACCTCACGCAGCATGTCTTGCACGTTGGATTCGGTAATGCGCGCTTGACCGCTGAGGGTTTTGACAAGGCGCGAGAGTTTGTCGGTAAGTGCGGAGGCCATGGTGTGGGGAGACGCTGGGGGAAGTAGGGGTTTGGGTCAAGGCGTAGAACACCAACGGTGATTTACACGGAAAGTGCCAAGCCCGGGGTACACTTTGCACATGATTTTATCTGCTGCGCTGCTTTGGGCTTGGGTTTTGGGCATTTTGGCCATTGCGGCCTATGTTCTGCCGGTCGCCTGGCCACGCCTGGGTACGCCGGCTGTGCGGGTGGCGGTGCTGGTGGCTTGGGCCGCACATGGGGTACTGCTGGCCATGGGCCTGCTGGGCTTGGCGGGTGCAAGTGGCGCACGCTTTGGTTTTGGCCCGGCCTTGTCCATGACGGCGTGGCTGGTGCTGACGGTGTACGCGCTGGAGAGCCGCTGGTACCCACAGCTCCAGTCGCGCCAGGCTTTGGCGGTGCTGGGCGCGGCGGCGGTGCTACTGGGTCTGGTATTTCCTGGCAGCGTACTGCACGCGCGGGCATCGCTGTGGTTACCGTTGCACTGGGCGCTGGGTATCGCGTCTTACGGTTTGTTTGCCAGTGCTGTGGTGCACGGCTGGTTGATGACGCGCACGGAAGCGCACATGCGCTTGGCCACCACGGCGGATGCCGGCGTGCCCCTGATGACGCTGGAGCGTTTAATGTTTGCCTTTATCGCAGCGGGTTTTGTGCTGCTGAGCGCCACCTTGCTGGTGGGCTGGCTGTTTAGCGAGTCTTTGTACGGCGCAGGCGTGGCCTGGAAGTGGAACCACAAAGCCATTTTCTCGGTGCTATCGTGGCTGGTCTTTGCCTTGTTGCTCTGGGGCCGATGGCACTGGGGTTGGCGCGGCAAGCGGGCGGTGCGCATGTTGTATGTTGGCGCGGCTCTGTTGTTGCTAGCTTATGCTGGATCTCGTTTTGTGCTGGAAATTGTTTTACAACGGACATCATGACCAAATATTTACTTGTTTTGGCTGTCGTGGCTGTGGCGTTTTGGGTTTGGCGCAACAATCGCCAAAATGCTAAGGTGCAATCTAAAAAATCACCTGCACCACCCAGCCAGAGTACCGCCGTGCAAACCCAGAGCATGGTGCAATGCGCTGCCTGCGGTGTGCACCTGCCTGTACCGGATGCCCTGTTAGGCCGCAAGGGCAGCTACTGCAGCGCCGCCCACCAAAAACAATTGGAAGGCTGATGCAAGCCGTACCGCGTTCCATAGTGCCTGACGAGCAAGAGTGGTCCTTGGGCATGGACGAAGGTCTGCCGCGCATGTGGCGGGGGTTTATGGCGGCGCGTATTTTGGTGGCCAGCGTGCTGCTGATTTTGTTGGTGTTTTTGCATACGGTAGGCCAAGCCGACCATAACGAGGCCTTGCTGCTGTGCGCGGCCTATCTGGCCCTGACGATATGGGTGCGTTGGTGGAGCAAACCCAGGCGTGCAAAGTCCTATGTGGACCCGCAATGGCTGTATTCGGTGGGCATAGACGTCTTGGTGTTTTCTGCATTGTTGTTTTTGCAGGTAGGCACCTTTAACTTCACCCCACTATTTGCGCTGCCTGTGTTGCTGTCTGCCGTTTTGGGGCCCCTGTTGCTGGCCTTGGGTACGGCAGCCGCCGTTACCATGGTGCTGCTGACCGAGGCCTGGCGCTTGTCGATTTTTGGTGCCACCGAAGCCACGCCGCGATTTTTGCAAGCCGCTTTGACGGGCACGGGCTTGTTCATGGTGGCCTACCTGGCCAACCAATTGGCTATGCGCTTGGCGCGCCAAGAGCGCTTGGCCATGGCCAGTGCTTTGGCCGCCCGCGCCCAAACCCAAGTCAACCAGCTGGTCATTGACACCTTGAGCGATGGTGTGCTGGTGGTGGACGCCAACGGTGTCGTGCGCGCCGCTAACCCAGCGGCGCGGGACATGCTGGGGCCGCGCACCATTTTGGCGGGCACACAAGACAGCAGTTTTGGAGCCGAGGCTATCGTTTTGCCACAAACGCCTTTCGTGCTGGCCTCCTACGCAGCCTGGCAGCCGCTGGCTAATTTGGCTAATGCCACCTTGCAAGCGCGCCAGTCACAAAGCGCTGAGGTGCCTATTGCCGATGCGGAGGGCGCGACCCGTAGGCTTTTTGTGCGCACGCAGTTTGCGTCGGCCCATTCGGATGCCGATAATGTGACGCTGGACACGGACACCCTGTGCGTGGTCTTTATTGAAGATCTGCGGGAAATGGAGGCGCGCCTGCGCACCGAAAAACTCGCTGCTATGGGTCGCATGTCCGCAGCGGTAGCGCATGAAATTCGCAACCCCTTGGCGGCGATCAGCCAGGCCAATGCGCTGCTCGCGGAAGAGCTGACCCAGCCCGCGCAGCTCAAGCTCACCCAAATGGTGCAGCACAATGCGCGCCGCTTGGGGCGCATTGTCGATGATGTGCTGGATGTCTCGCGGGTGACGCCGCTGGGTTCGTCCGGCGAACGCCTGATGGAGTTTGAGCGGACGGTTTTTGCTATCTGTAGTGACTGGGCAGAGCAGCACCAATGTGGTGACCAGTTGCGCTTGCCACCCGCATCGGTGATGCTGGCGCGCAGCACGGTGGTGTTTGAAGAAGACCATTTGCGACGCGTGTTGGTCAACTTGCTGGACAACGCCTTGCGCTATGCCAGCAAGCGCTCTGCCGCCATCGAAGTATTTATCCAGTTGCCGTGGCAGGCCGAGCCCGATGCAGAGCAAGACTTGTTTGGCGCCGTGGCCAGCAGCGCTGGTGCGCCGCTGCGCCTGGCAGTGTGGAGCGATGCGCCTCCCATTGAGCAAAGCGTGCAGGCGCATTTGTTTGAGCCTTTTTTTAGCTCGGAGAGCCGCTCCAGCGGGCTGGGCCTGTATATTTGCCGAGAGCTGTGCGAACGCCATGGTGCGGTTATCGGCTACCAGCGCAGTAAGCGCGCCGCTTTGGGTAACGACGATGCAGGCGCAGCTGCGTCGGGTAATGAGTTTTTTGTTCTGGTCAATATCGCCCCCATCGCGGTATGACGCGCCGGGTGCCGCGTTTGCCGCTCTAAAATCATCCCATGGCTACTACTTCTCCTGACCGACCCCAAGTGCTTGTGATTGACGACGAGCCTGACCTGCGCACCCTGTACGAGGTGAGTTTGGTGCGCGAGGGCTATATCGTGCACACTGCCGAAGGCGTGGCCCAGGCGGTGCAGGCATTGCAAACGCAGCGCTTCGATACGGTGATTTCGGACATGCGCCTGCAAGACGGTTTGGGGCTGGATGTACTGCGATTTTTAAGCCAGAACCAGCGTAGCGAGCGCTGTATCGTCATCACGGCCTACGGCTCGGCAGAGAACGCAGTCGAAGCCCTGAAGGCGGGCGCATTTGACTATTTGACCAAGCCCGTGGATTTGAAGCAGTTTCGCAGTGCGGTAGCGCAGGCTATTGTGTCTACCCAGTCTGGCTCAGGTGCAGCGCCAGCGTCTCCAGAGGTGCCGTCGAACGGGGCATCTGCCAAAACAGTCCACGGTGCCACTGAACACGTGCCTGTCTTGGTATCTGCAGACGCCGCCTTGCCGCCCGCGCTGGCGCGCATGGCGGGCAACTCGGCAGGCATGCGGGCGGTGCGCGAGCGGGTACAAAAAGTTGCCCGCAGTATGGCGCCGGTTCTCGTGCGGGGTGAATCGGGTACGGGTAAAGAGCTGGTGGCCCAAGCCGTGCATGCCTGTAGCCACCGGGCCAATGGACCGTTTGTGGCGGTGAACTGCGGCGCCATACCCGAGGCGTTGCTCGAAGCAGAATTTTTTGGTGCCCGTAAAGGTGCCTATACCGGAGCCACAACGGACCGGGAGGGTTACTTTCAGGCGGCCCACGGCGGCACTTTGTTTTTGGACGAAATTGGCGATCTGCCGCTGTCGATGCAGGCCAAGCTGCTTCGCGTGATCCAGGAGCGAAGCGTGCGCGCCCTGGGTGGTACCCAAGAGGAAAGTATCGACACCCGTATTGTCAGCGCCACCCACCACGATCTGTCGGCCTTGGTCGCTAAGGGGTTGTTTCGTCAAGATCTGTATTACCGTCTCAACGTCATAGAAATCGCATTACCCGCTTTGCGTGAGCGCCGTGAGGACCTGCTACAACTGACGAATGCCTTGCTGGCACGCATCGCGTTAGATACAGGGCAAGCACCGCGCACAGTGTCGCAGGCTATGATGCAGGCGCTACAGTGCCATCCGTTGGTGGGCAATGTACGCGAGCTGGAAAATATTTTGCACCGTTCTTTGGCTTTATCGGATGGTGATGAGCTGGGCATGGAAGTGCAGGCCGAGCCATTTGCCTTGACATCTGCTTTGTCTGACTCTGAGGTGCTGGTGCTTGCGCCTACTGTGACCAAAGCTCCCCCTCTACCTGTTGCCCATGTTACGGTTGCACACGCCATGCCTACGGATTTGCAGTCGCATCTGGATACCCAGGAAAAAGCCATCTTGTTGCAAGCCTTGACGGAATGCGGTTTTAATCGCACGGCTGCAGCAGCGCGTTTAGGTATCAGCCTGCGCCAGATTCGTTACCGTATGGTGCGTTTGGGTATTGATGCGCAAATTCCGGCGCAAGCCGCAGACAAAGACAATTAGAATGCCGCGCCGCTACAGCCGAACGGCGAGTCGATTGTCGAGAGATAACGCACCAGCACGGGCACCTGAATGGCGTTTGGGCTGGCTGAGTGATGCGCGACGACTGGCTTCGCCCAATTGTGGTCCACGCCCAGCGGGAACTGCAATTAGCCTCGTGGTCATTCACTCTATCAGCTTGCCACCGGGGCAGTACGGTGGCGGGCAAGTGCAAGCCTTGTTTACCAATCAACTCGATTGGGATGCGCATCCTTATTTTCAAACTATCCGTGGATTGCAGGTGTCCGCACATTTTTTCATAGCGCGCGATGGAGCGGTGTGGCAGTTCGTCAGTTGTGACGATCGGGCCTGGCATGCTGGAGTGTCAACTTTCCATACCAGGGACAATTGCAATGATTATTCTATCGGCGTGGAACTGGAAGGATTGGAAGGTGATGTGTTTGAGCCTGCGCAATATGCAGCGTTAACCCGGCTGTGCCTTCAGGTACGCCTGCACTATCCAATAACAGCGGTGCTAGGGCACGAACATGTTGCCCCGGGCCGCAAGCTAGACCCAGGACCGGGCTTTGACTGGCCCCTGCTTGCAAAAAGTGTTGCGTGGAACCCGAAGTGCTTTCCCTTTTTACTAGATGAAAAATAGTGGTTTGGTTTACAGAGTTAAAGTTTGAAAATGGTGTAAATCAAGGCTTTGCACCGCAAAATCGGCGCTGAGCCTTACGTTTATTGGTGTGTTGGTGTTCACCTATGTGCCAATGCGCCTTGGCACGCAGACGCCGAGTTTTATTGTGCTAGCCCACAGCTTGCCTTAGCGGCCCTCGGTCGTACCTGCAAGCATCTTCAGAAGCGAATTTTTACCAATCCGCTGGCAAAACCAGGATCGGGCGGGATACACTACATCTAGTGTCTTGCCAAGTGCCCACACACTAGGTATAGTGTGTGGCTGGCATGAGGCCGTTGGTGCTGACCGCTTTGCAAACGTGCCATTCTGACTCCTACGCAAGCACTCGATCCGTTAAAAAATAGTACCCAAAAAAGCGACTTAGAGGAAACAATGCAATCCGTATTACCGACCGAAACCTTTGCTCCAGCGCACAGCCCCATGGGTGATCACATTGCGCGTGGCCCCGACAGCAGCCGGATGGTTGACACCATGGCTGCAGGCCAAACCCTGGCACAGTACCAGATCATCCGTCGCAATGGTGCCGTAGTACCTTTTGAGCCGGGCAAAATTGCCGTGGCCATGATGAAGGCGTTTCTGGCTGTGCATGGCACCCAAGGCGCAGCCTCAGCCAGCGTGCGTGAAACGGTGGACGCTTTGACCCAGTCGGTGGTGCGCGCGTTGATGCGTTCTCGCCCTAGTGGTGGCACTTTCCACATAGAAGACGTGCAAGACCATGCCGAGTTAGGCTTGATGCGTGGCGGTCATCACGAAATTGCCCGCGCCTATGTGCTCTACCGTGAGCGCCGCACCCAAGAGCGTGCCAAGCAAGCGCCTGTGGCTGCCGTGGCCGCTCCAACTATGCATGTGATGGATGGCGGCAAGCGCGTGGCGCTAGACATGGTCAAGCTGCAAGGTTTGATCGAATCGTCTTGCGCCAACTTGGGCAAAGACATCACGCCCGCACCGATTCTGTCAGAGACGCTGCGTAACCTGTATGACGGTGTGCCTGTGGACGAGGTGTACAAGGCATCCATCCTGGCGGCACGTACTTTGATTGAAAAAGATCCAGACTACACCTATGCCACGGCACGTTTGCTGATGCATACCATTCGCAGAGAAATTTTGGGTGAAGAGGTGATCCACGAGCAGATGGCTGAAAAATACCCCGAGTATTTTCCGCAATTCATTAAAAAAGGTGTGGACAACGAACTACTCGACGAGCGCCTGCTGCAGTTTGATTTGCAGCGGCTGGGAGCAGCGCTCAAGCCCGAGCGCGACTTGCAGTTTGATTACCTGGGCCTGCAAACACTCTATGACCGTTACTTCTTGCACGTGCGCAAAACCCGTATTGAAATGCCGCAAGCCTTTTTCATGCGTGTGGCCATGGGCCTGTCGCTCAACGAGATCAACCGCGAAGCGCGGGCTATCGAATTTTACGAAGTGTTGTCCTCGTTTGATTTCATGTCCAGCACGCCTACCTTGTTCAATAGCGGTACGCTGCGTTCGCAGCTGTCTAGTTGCTACTTGACAACCGTGCCTGATGATCTGGACGGCATCTACGAGTCCATCAAAGAAAACGCGCTGCTCTCCAAATTTGCGGGCGGTTTGGGTAACGACTGGACCCGCGTGCGCGCCCTAGGTGCCCACATCAAAGGCACCAATGGCGAATCCCAAGGCGTAGTGCCCTTCCTCAAAGTGGTCAACGACACCGCCGTGGCTGTGAACCAGGGCGGCAAGCGCAAAGGCGCGGTGTGCACCTACCTGGAGAGCTGGCACCTGGACATGGAAGAGTTTTTGGAGCTGCGCAAAAACACCGGTGATGACCGTCGTCGTACGCACGACATGAACACCGCCAACTGGATTCCTGACCTGTTCATGCGCCGCGTGATGGAGAAGGGCGAGTGGACATTGTTCTCGCCTAACAATGTGCCCGACCTGCACGATAAATTTGGTATTGAGTTCGAAAAAGCCTACGTGGCTTATGAAGCCAAGGCCGCTCAAGGTGAGATCAAACCCTACCGCACGGTGCAAGCCGCTGACATGTGGCGCAAAATGTTGACCATGCTGTTTGAGACTGGTCACCCTTGGATTACTTTCAAAGACGCATGTAACGTCCGCTCGCCCCAGCAGCATATCGGCGTGGTTCATTCGTCCAATCTGTGCACCGAGATTACCCTCAACACCAGCGACACCGAAACAGCGGTGTGCAACCTGGGCTCCGTGAATCTGGTGCAGCATCTCAAAGACGGCAAGCTTGACCACGAGAAGCTGAAGAAAACCATCACCGTAGCCATGCGTATGCTGGACAACGTGATCGACATCAATTACTACGCTGTCAAGAAGGCACGCGACTCCAATATGCGCCATCGCCCGGTTGGCTTGGGATTGATGGCCTTCCAAGACAGCTTATACGAGCTGCGCGTACCTTACGCCAGCCAGGCAGCAGTAGAGTTTGCTGACGAATCGATGGAGGCCATCTGTTACTACGCTTACTGGGCCTCCACTGAGTTGGCCAAGGAACGCGGCAAATACTCCAGCTACAAAGGCTCCTTGTGGGATCGCGGCATTTTGCCTCTAGATACCCTGGACTTGTTGGCTAAGGAGCGCGGTGGTTATGTGGAAGTAGATCGCTCTGCCAAGCTCAACTGGAACGAATTGCGCAGCAAGATCGCCCAGGACGGCATGCGTAACTCCAACTGCGTGGCGATTGCACCTACTGCGACTATCTCCAACATCATCGGAGTGGACGCATGCATTGAGCCTTGCTTTGGCAACTTGTCTGTCAAATCTAACCTCTCGGGCGAATTTACCATCATCAACGGCTACTTAGTGCGTGATCTCAAGCGCCTGGGATTGTGGGACGACGTGATGGTGGTGGACTTGAAGCATTACGATGGCTCTTTGCGTCCCATCGACCGTGTGCCCGCAGAGATCAAGTCCTTGTACGCTACCGCGTTTGAGGTTGATACCACTTGGGTGATCGAAGCAGCAGCGCGGCGCCAAAAATGGATAGACCAGGCCCAGTCACTCAATATCTACATGGCCGGTGCATCAGGTAAAAAACTCGACGACACCTACAAGCTGGCCTGGACGCGTGGCCTGAAGACCACCTACTACTTGCGTACCGTCGGTGCTACCCATGCCGAAAAATCTACCGTCAAGGCGGGCAATATGAACTCGGTGTCATCGGGCAACGGTGGCGGCATCAGCTCGGCTCCCGCCGCCAGCATGTCCGCACTGGATAAAGCAGCCGCAGCAGCGCGAGACCAGATGAGTGCCTTGCCTGCTACCGATATTAAATTTTGTGGCGTAGACGACCCAACGTGCGAGTCTTGCCAGTGAAGGCCTGAACGCCAAAATGCCCCATAGTGATGCAACGTGATTTCGTCAGAAGCTGTGCGCAGCGTGCTCTAAAAAGCATAGCTATCAAAAATGCGTGCAATATTTCGATGTAAAACTGCAACACTCTTTGGCACTAAAGTGAGCAAACGCTTTGCATTTTGTAGCGTCTGCTCTCATAATTGAAGCATTGGAAGAATTTATGTTGACCTGGGACGAAGAAGTTAAACCCGCATTGCAATCGGCAGTACTGAGTGGCTCACTTGAGAGCCGCTTGGATCAGTTCTCTTCAAATTTGTCTGATGCTGCAGTCATGCAGCCTCGCCGTTTGCTGGACGATGGTGCGCCCGTACCAGTTGCGACACACGCGACACCCGTTATGCGGTCTGTCGCGCCTGTCGCAGCCAAGCCTGCAGTGGCCCGTCGTGTCAACGCAGCTGACAAACGCATCATCAACGGCCAGACCGATGTCAATCAGCTCGTGCCCTTCAAATATAAATGGGCCTGGGAGAAATACCTGGCTACTTGCGCCAATCACTGGATGCCACAAGAAGTCAACATGACGCGTGACATCGCACTGTGGAAAGACCCAAACGGTCTGACCGAAGATGAGCGCCGCCTGATCAAACGCAACCTAGGCTTTTTTGTAACGGCCGACTCCTTGGCCGCCAACAATATTGTGTTGGGTACCTATCGCCACATCACTGCACCAGAGTGCCGTCAGTTCTTGTTGCGCCAAGCTTTTGAAGAGGCTATCCATACGCACGCCTACCAGTACATCACTGAGTCCTTGGGTTTGGATGAGGCCGAGATATTCAACGCCTACAACGAAGTGCAGTCCATCAAGGACAAAGACCAGTTTCTCATTCCGTTTATTGAGGTCATCTCCAACCCGCACTTCAAAACCGGTACGCCAGAAGCAGACCAAACCCTGCTCAAGTCGCTGATTGTGTTTGCTTGTCTGATGGAAGGTCTGTTCTTCTACGTGGGTTTTACGCAAATTCTCGCTTTGGGTCGCCAAAACAAAATGACTGGTGCTGCCGAGCAGTACCAGTACATTTTGCGTGACGAGTCCATGCACTGCAATTTTGGTATCGATCTGATTAACCAGCTCAAGCTGGAAAATCCGCATTTGTGGACTGCCGAATTCAAGGCCGAAATCAATGCCTTGTTCATGAAAGCCGTTGAACTGGAATATCGTTATGCCGAAGACACCATGCCTCGCGGTGTGTTGGGCTTGAACGCCTCCATGTTCAAGGGTTATCTACGTTATATCGCTAACCGCCGCGCTACCCAGATTGGTCTGGAAGAGTTGTTCCCGAACGAGGAAAATCCGTTTCCGTGGATGAGCGAGATGATTGATTTGAAAAAAGAGCGTAACTTCTTTGAGACGCGCGTGATTGAGTACCAATCCGGCGGTGCTCTGTCCTGGGATTGATGCTCTCAAAAAATATGCGTTATCCAAGTATTCCAGACTTTCAAAATTGCACCATAGAGTGCGGTTTGAAAGTTTGTTCCCCCATTCAGCGCGCTGGGTATTTTGCCCAACGCGCTGAATCGCTTTGCGTTTCCAACAAGCGCAGAGTGCATTCCAAGTTGAAATCTCAACTAGATCTAGGAGAATGAAAATGGCAACTGCGAAAAAATCGGCTAAAAAACCAGCCGCAAAGAAAGCTCCAGCGAAAAAAGCTGCTGCAAAGAAACCTGCTGCGAAAAAAGCAGCGGCTAAGAAACCAGCAGCGAAAAAAGCTGCTGCCAAAAAGCCTGCTGCGAAAAAAGCAGCGGCTAAGAAGCCTGCTAAGAAAGCTGCGGCCAAAAAGCCAGCAGCCAAAAAAGCAGCTGCTAAAAAAAAAGTAGCAAGTAAGAAACCTGCGGCCAAAAAGCCAGCAGCTAAAAAAGCCGCGAAGAAGCCCGCTGCAAAGAAAGCAGCGAAAGCACCCGCTGCTGCCCCTGCTCCCGCGGCTCAGACTACTCTGAACCCGCAGGCCGCATGGCCTTTCCCGACTGCCAGCAAGCCTTAAGAGCTTGGCGTGTATGTCAAAAAAGCCCAAAGTCGCAAGATTTTGGGCTTTTTTTATGGGCGATGTGCTAAACGAGACCGACTAAAACAGGTGTTGCCATTCACCGGGAAATATCCATAACAGTCCCGCAGTTAGCATCACATAGCGTAAGAACTTACCCACCGCCATGTAGGCCAGGCAGGGCCAAAACGGAAACTTCAGCCAACCCGCTACCAGACACAGCGGATCTCCAATGCCTGGCAGCCAAGCGAGTAAGCAGGCCTTGGGACCGAAGCGCTCCAGCCATTGCAAGGCTTTGAAATGCAGGCTGTCTGCCTGATATTTGCGGGCCACCTGGCGAGCCCCATAGCCCATCCACCAGTCCACCGCACCACCCAAAGTGTTACCCGCAGTTGCCACCAGAACGGCAGGCCAAAACAGTTCTGGATTGAGTTTGACCAGGCCAAACACCACTGGCTCTGATCCCAAGGGTAGCAAGGTGGCTGAGATGAATGAGACGATGAACACCGTACTCAGGCCGTACTGCGGAAGCGCAAGTATCTCAAGCAACATATTTATCCATTCGGCCATAGTGGGGAGTATACTCATGCCTCATTTTTGAGCAGTTCGATCGTCCGCTCCTATCCTCGTCTTGTTATGCTGTCACCTGTCAAAATTGGCCCCGTTAGGTTGCCAAACAACGTATTTGCCGCACCTATGGCGGGTGTGACGGATCGGCCATTTCGTCAGCTATGCAAGTCTCTGGGGGCGGGTTATGCGGTCAGTGAGATGGTGACCTCGCGCAAGGATCTGTGGAACACTCTCAAAACCTCCCGCCGCGCCAACCATGAAGGTGAAACTGCGCCCATTGCCGTACAGATTGCGGGCACCGATGCGCAGATGATGGCAGAGGCCGCCAGCTATAACATTGACCATGGTGCACAGATTATTGATATCAATATGGGCTGTCCCGCCAAAAAAGTGTGCAGCAAATGGGCAGGTTCAGCCCTGATGCAGGATGAAGCACTGGCATTGGGCATCATTGAGGCTGTCGTTAAAGCCTGCATGCCGCATAACGTACCTGTCACCTTGAAAATGCGTACCGGTTGGTGCCAAAGTCACAAAAATGCATTGTCGATTGCTTTGGCTGCGCAGGAGGCGGGCATTCAGATGCTGACTATTCACGGTCGTACACGCGAGCAGGGCTACAAGGGTGTTGCCGAGTACGCCACCATCGCTCGGGTCAAGGCTGCATTGTCAATTCCAGTAGTCGCAAATGGCGACATAACCAGCCCCGAAAAAGCCCGGCAGGTGCTATTGGACACTGGTGCTGATGCCATCATGGTGGGACGCGCAGCGCAGGGTAGGCCCTGGATTTTCAGAGAAATCACCCATTACCTGGCTACCGGCGAGCACCTGGCAGCACCCTTAGTGGCCGAGTTGCGCCGCCTGCTGCTGGCGCACCTGGAAGATCACTACAGCTTGTATGGCGAGGTCATGGGTGTACGTACTGCACGCAAGCATATTGGATGGTATGTACGTGGGTTGCCAGGCGGCGAGGCCTTTCGCCAGCGTATGAATTTAATCGAAGACATTGCGCCGCAAATGCGTGCGGTGGCGCAGTATTTGGACGTACTGGCTGGGAGCATGGACCGTTTGCCCGATCAGCCAAGCGCCAGTTTGGCACAAGAAGAAACTACAGAAGAAGAGCTGGCATGAGCAAAAAACACATCGAAGACTGCGTGCGTCAAAGCCTGGATGGCTACTTCAAAGACTTGCACGGCACCGAGCCCCATGGCATCTATGACATGCTGGTCGGTGCGATGGAAAAACCCATGCTCGAAGTCGTGATGCGCCAGGCTAACCACAACCAATCCAAGGCCGCCGAATGGCTGGGTCTGAATCGCAATACCTTGCGCAAAAAACTGCTAGACCACGACTTACTTTGATGTTGTCTGTCCGTGCTCCCCATGAGAGTTGACTGAATGTGCAGCTCCTATTTGATGATCCATCACCCAACGAGGAAGCCGCCATGCGCGCACTGATTTCTGTCTCCGATAAAACAGGCATTGTCGAACTGGCCAAAACCCTTTCTGCATTGGGTGTGACCCTCATCTCAACAGGTGGCACCGCCAAGCTGCTGGCCGATGCGGGCCTGAAAGTGAGTGAGGTGGCCGAAGTGACGGGTTTTCCCGAAATGCTAGATGGCCGTGTGAAAACCTTGCATCCTAATATCCATGGCGGTTTGTTGGCACGGCGCGATGTGCCAGCCCATATGGCCGCATTGCAAGTGCATGCGATCGATACGATCGACATGCTCATCGTCAACCTCTACCCCTTTGAGGCTACGGTAGCTAAACCCGGCTGTACCCTGGATGAAGCGATAGAAAACATCGACATCGGCGGTCCTGCCATGGTGCGTAGTGCAGCGAAAAACTGGAAAGATGTCGCTGTATTGACCCATGCTTCGCAATACGCAGGCGTGCTGGCCGAGATCAAGGCTCAGGGCGCAGTGAGCGACGCAACCAAGTTCGCCTTGTCGGTGTCCGCGTTTAACCGTATTAGTAACTACGACGCAGCCATCAGCGACTACCTGTCATCCTTGCAAACGGATGGCACCTGCAGCGAATTTTCGGCCCAATCCAACGGACGGTTCGTTAAGTTACAAGATCTACGCTACGGCGAAAATCCGCACCAAAGCGCCGCCTTCTACCGCGACTTGGACCCTGCGCCGGGTAGCTTGGTCACTGCGGTGCAGTTGCAAGGCAAAGAACTCAGCTACAACAACATTGCCGATGCCGACGCAGCTTGGGAGTGTGTCAAAAGTTTTGATACCACGGCCTGCGTAATCGTCAAGCACGCCAACCCCTGTGGGGTGGCTGTGGGTGCGCACCCGCTGGAGGCCTACAGCAAGGCCTTAAAAACCGACCCTACCTCGGCCTTTGGCGGCATCATCGCCTTTAACACCATGGTGCGTGGGCCCGCAGCCGAGGCGGTGGCCAAGCAATTTGTTGAAGTCCTCATGGCCCCCGATTTCAGTGAGGATGCACTGGAAGTTTTCAAGTCCAAACCCAATGTGCGGATACTGAAAATCGCATTGCCTACGGGGGGGGCTAGCGCCTGGGATCAAGGTCGCAATGCCCGGGACATCAAGCGCATTGGCTCAGGCCTGTTGATCCAGTCTGCCGATAACCATGTTTTGAGTCTGGCCGATCTTAAGGTGGTTACCAAGTTGCAACCGACACCCCAGCAGCTACAAGACCTGCTGTTTGCCTGGACAGTGGCCAAATACGTCAAATCCAACGCCATCGTTTTTTGCAAGGACGGCATGACCATGGGCGTAGGCGCAGGCCAAATGAGCCGCCTCGATTCAGCCCGTATCGCCAGCATCAAAGCTGGGCACGCAGGCCTGTCGTTGCATGGCACTGCGGTCGCCAGCGATGCCTTCTTCCCCTTTCGCGATGGCCTGGACGTGGTGGTCGACGCAGGGGCCAGCTGCATCATCCAGCCCGGCGGTAGCATGCGTGATTCCGAAGTCACTGCCGCTGCCAACGAGCGCGGCGTGGCCATGGTGATGACTGGAGTACGTCATTTCAGGCACTAAGCCTGTTTAACGCGGCGTTTCTGGTGCTGAACCTGCCACATATACCTGCTGAAAACACGCTGTACCCGGTGGGATAGCAACCTATGGCCGTTTGGACAGTACCCAAATGTGCCTATCAATGCTGAACCAATCCTGATCATCAAACGTGCCTCCCGCAATGCTGCACATTCCGGGTCGTACTTCTGCGGTGTGCAAAATCGTCGTGCCACAGCCAGCGCAAAAATGTACTTTTAACCAGCGACCACTCTCATCAGACCAGTGTTCACACTGTGTTAGTTGTCCCTGCGACAGCTCCACGGCTGATACCTTAAAAGTAACCACAAACGCAAAAGCACTCGCCCGCCTGTGCAGGCAATATTTGCAGTGGTATACCGTACTGCTGATTGTATTAAAGATTAAATTTGCTTTGTTTTTGATAGCTATTTACGCTTATATATAAAGGTGTAAAGCTTATTTTGCAAACAAACGACTCATGTCTTTAAAGGCCTTGAACTCCAGCGCATTGCCGCACGGGTCATGGAAAAACATGGTGGCTTGCTCGCCCACTTCGCCTTTAAAGCGGATGTACGGCTCGATCACAAACTTGGTTTTTGCAGCTTGCAATTTGGCCGCAAGTGTTTCCCATTGAGCCATGGTGAGTACGACACCAAAGTGGCGAACCGGCACGCCGTGACCGTCTACGGCGCTGGTGCCTGCGGGTTTGACTTCGCTGGGTGCGAGATGCGCCACAATCTGGTGGCCATAAAAATCAAAGTCAATCCACTCGGATGAGCTGCGCCCTTCTGGGCAGCCGAGCAGACCGCCGTAGAAGGCTCGAGCTTGGGCTAAATCAGAAACCGGGAAAGCAAGGTGAAAAGGCTGCATGGGATTTATAGTTTGTAAAGTGTAGATATTTTCTGCTATTTATTTAGTAGCTAATAGCGATTGAAATTGAAGTCCAGAATAAGAACAGCAAATCAATGTGTCAAAGCTGGGGCAGCATGTAGTGTAAAAGACCCAGCGACTACCAATTTATTACATGCTTGCAAAGACCTCTTTGGCGGCGGCTAGCGTGGCGGCAATATCCTGCGCGCTATGGGCGCTGCTGACAAAACCAGCCTCGTACAGTGCCGGTGCAAAGTAAATCCCTCTCTCAAGCATGCCGTGGAAGAACTTGTTAAACAGGGCGCTGTCGCTTTGCATCACTGCGCTGTAGTTGTGGGGTAATTGGAGCAGTAGCAAAAAGCCGAACATGCCGCCTTGGCAATCAGCGCTCCATGGAAAGCCGGCTGCATGCGCTGCAACACGCAGGCCATCAGTAAGCGCTAGCGTGCGTTCGGACAAGGCTTCAAAAAAGCCGGGTTTTTGAATTTCTTTGAGAGTGGCTAAGCCGCATGCCGTGGCAACTGGGTTGCCGCTGAGTGTTCCTGCTTGGTACACCGGGCCCATCGGAGCGAGCTGCTCCATCACCTGGCGGGAGCCGCCAAATGCGGCCAGTGGCATACCCCCGCCTATCACTTTACCCAGTACCGTGATGTCGGGTTTGATGCCCAGCACCCCCTGCGCGCCGTGCAGGCCTACTCGAAAACCGGTCATCACTTCATCATAGGCCAGCAGTGCGCCGTACTGCGTACACAATTCGCGGCAGCGTAGGGCAAAAGCCCGGCTGGAGCGAATAAAGTTCATGTTACCCGCAATGGCTTCAACCATCAAGCAGGCGATCTCTTTGCCGTGTAGTGCAAAGCACTCTTCTAGCTGGGGGATGTTGTTGAACTCCAGCACCAAGGTGTGTTGCACTGCCTCGGGCGGTACACCTGCGCTGCTGGGGTTGCCAAAGGTGGCCAGGCCTGAGCCCGCTTTGACCAGCAGCGCATCAGAGTGACCGTGGTAACAGCCCTCAAACTTGATGATTTTGCTGCGCCCAGTCGCGCCGCGCGCCAGGCGGATAGCGCTCATGCCCGCCTCGGTGCCCGAGCTGACCAGGCGTACCATCTCCATGGAGGGTACCAGTTTGATCAATTCTTCGGCCAACTCCACCTCGCGCTCGGTCGGCGCCCCAAACGAAAAACCCTCCAACGCGGCTTTTTGTACCGCCTCCACCACGGCGGGGTGGCCGTGGCCCAGAATCATCGGGCCCCAGGAGCCGATGTAGTCGATGTATTTTTTGCCATTGGCATCCCAGAAATACGCGCCCTGCGCTCTATGTACAAAGCGTGGCGTGCCGCCTACCGCTTTGAAGGCACGCACGGGGGAATTCACGCCACCAGGGATCAGGGCTTTGGCGCGCTCGAAGAGCGCTAGGTTACGGTCAATAGAAGTCATGGTTTTTAAGGGTCAATTAATGCTTGGTATCGGAAGTGGGCATGTCCAGTGTTTGCAGCATACGCATTTCTTCATCTGAGAGGGGTGTTTTTTCCTCGTCGGGCTGCGCCCAGAATAGTCGGTCGGGCACGACATGGCCCATCCCAGGCCGAAAGCCTGCGTCCAGGCTGCGATCCAGGAACACCAGTGCCTCTTTGGTCGCAGCTACAAGATCGTCGCCATTGGCCAGCAGAGCTGCCAGCGCGGCAGACAGGGTTTCACCCGCACCAATGAAGTTGGCCTCAAAGCGTTCAAACTTTTCACCACCCAGCACGGCTTCGGGCGTGGCTAATACGTTATCAATGTACTGGTCGGGCAGGGGAATTCCGGTAACGAGGGTGTAGGCCACACCGTGGCTGGATGCGGCATGGGCCAGGTCGCGGGCACTCGGACTGCGTTCACTGCTCCAGTCAGGCAGCAGCCAACGCCACAGGGTACTGTGGTTGCCAACCAACACTGTAGTTTGCGGCAGCATCAGCTCGGTAAAGGCATCCAGGTAATTGTCCGTCTCCGCATCGGTCCACCACGACAGGTTGGGCATGTAGGCGACTACGGGCACATCGTCATAGTCGGCGGTGATCTCGGCCACCTTGGTAATGGTCTCGGGCGTGCCTAAAAACCCGACTTTGATGATTTGCACGGAAACGTCTTCCAGCACGGCTCGGGCTTGGCTCTCTACTGCGTCTTCGTCGAGGGAGAAAAACTCTAAAATCTCAGCCGTGTCACGCACATAAACCCCGGTGGTAATGGGCATTGGGTGCGCTCCAACACAGGCAATGGCCAGTACATCAGCGGCCAAACCGGCCGCCCCGCTGGGGTCGTTTGCGTTAAAGCTCAAAACACAGGCCGTCAGCTCTTCATCGTCTGCGCTTTCAGTAGGCGCAGCATGCAAGCTGTCGAAAGGGTTGATGGATTTGGGTGGATTGGGTTGTGCCATATGGCTGGCCGTGGGGCCGAAATTTACAAAAACTGTCTTGCTGCCGATACAATGGTGCATTCTATCGAATGGCATATAAAGACTAAATCATCGTGAGCGAAAACAATAAAACCTGGATGTGTTTAATTTGCGGCTGGATCTATGACGAGGCTACTGGCTCTCCAGATGATGGCATCCCCCCCGGCACGCCCTGGACTCAGGTACCTATGAATTGGACCTGCCCTGAGTGCGGGGCACGCAAAGAAGACTTTGAGATGGTGCAAATCTGAGTTACTCTAAGGGAAACGAGTAGTTACATATGCGCAATGACACACCCACTTTACTGAGGAGAAAGCCTTGAGCATAGCCCCATCCGGATTCAAAGTGCTGGTCATTGATGACAGCAACACGATTCGCCGCAGTGCGGAGATTTTCCTCAAGCAGGGCGGTCATGAAGTTATGCTGGCTGAAGACGGTTTTGACGCCCTGGCCAAGGTGAACGACTTTTTGCCCCATCTGATTTTTTGCGACATCTTGATGCCGCGTCTGGATGGATACCAGACCTGCGCCATTATTAAGCGCAATGAGAAGTTTGCTGCCACACCCATCATCATGCTTTCGTCCAAAGACGGAGTTTTTGACAAGGCGCGAGGCCGCATGGTGGGCAGTCAGGAGTACCTGACCAAGCCATTTACCAAAGATCAATTATTGGAAGCGGTGCAACAGTTTGGCACTGCACCGCAAGGAGTTTGAATATGGCAATCCATAAAGTATTGGTGGTTGACGACTCTAAGACCGAAATCATGTACATGACGGACGTGTTGGTCAAAAATGGGTTTGTCGTGCGTAGTGCCGAGAACGCTGAAGACGCTTTCAAGCGACTGGCTGAAGAAAAACCAGACTTGATTTTGATGGATGTCGTCATGCCGGGACAAAACGGTTTTCAGCTGACCCGCGCGATTTCACGTGACCCGCAGTTCTCAGATGTGCCCATCATCATGTGCACCAGCAAAAACCAGGAGACTGACCGTGTCTGGGGCATGCGCCAAGGTGCCCGTGACTACATTACCAAGCCAGTCAACCCCTTAGACCTAATGGCCAAAATCAAGGCGCTGGGCTGAGTACAACTATTTTTAGAAAACTGTACGCATGGCCAACCGTCAAGCCCTTCGAGATTTGCAAACCCGCCTGGCGGGCAGGCTGGCACAAGCGCGTACTGAAGGAGTTGCGGCGGGCTGGTTGGCGGTGGAGTCTGCCGGGCGATCGTTGCTGCTACCCTTGGCGCAATCCGGCGAGATATTCCCCATGACAACGGTGCAAACCGTTCCCTATACTTTGCCTTGGTTTCTTGGGGTGTCTAATTTACGTGGTGGTTTATTTGGCGTAGTTGACTTTGCCAGCTTCATGACGGGTCAATTGCCTGTGCGCCGATCAGAGTCGGCCCATGAGCAAGCCCGCTTGGTGGTACTGAACCCGGCACTGGAGATTAATTGCGCATTGTTGATTGACCGTTTGGGTGGGCTGCGCAATGCCAAAGATTTTGTCGCGCGTGATGAGGTGGAGGGCGATGCGCCGCACTATTTTGCGGGCAACTACACCGATAACGCGGGCAAGCAATGGCAAGAGATTAACTTGCAGGTTATGGCCAGTCAGTCAGACTTTTTAAGTATCGCAACGGGTTAGTCCGGGCAGCGTTCATTTCTACTTGAGTCCCCAATTCACATCAGCGCTATCTTCTCCAGAAGGCACACACTATGGCAGTAACCAACGTTTTTAGCCGACTCTTCAAACCCAAGCCGAATCGGGAAGAGCCTGCCTCGCAGATGGACATTCCTGTCAGTATGATGGATAACCCACGCAGCATGTACGGGCGAGGCGACCCGTTTTCCGCCAGCGTGATGGGTGAGATGCCCACGGTGGCTGCAGCGATAAATGCCGATACCGTGTCGGTACCGTTTCTGGGCACACGTACAGTGGCTCAGCAGCGGCGGATTTTGACGATCTTGCTAGCCCTGGCTTTGCTGGCCTTGTTGTTGACGATATATTATGTTTTTTCACAGTCCAGTAAAGTTGCCCAAGAGGTCACAGCTTTGGGACAGTCTTTGACACAATCGCAGCGCCTGGCTAAATCAGTGTCCCAGGCCTTGGTGGGTAATGAAGCCGCATTTCCGGAAGTGGTTGAAAGTTCGGGTATTTTGGCTAAAAATGTCCGCGGGCTGAAAAGTGGTGATGCCAGTTTGAAGTTGGCTGCCGTAGGCGCTGTGCATCAGGAAGATGTTGATAAATTGTTGCCGTTGGTGGAGAGCGCCGAAAAAAATGCCCAAACTGTGCAGGCGCAAAAAGCCGTGCTGACCCAAGTTGGCACCGCCTTGCGACAGATCAATCGACAGTCGTCCGATCTATTGGAGGTGGCTGAAGCCGTATCTGCGCTTAAATTGCAGCAGGGTGCGCCAGCCTCCGAAATTGCAGCCTCTGGTCAGCTCGTCATGCTGACGCAGCGCATTGGTAAGTCATCCAATGAATTTTTGACCATGGAAGGGGTGAGTCCTGAGGCTGTATTTTTATTGGGCAAGGATTTAAATTCTTTCAAAGAAATTGGTCAAGGCTTGTTGACAGGCAGCCCTGAATTGAAATTGAGTCCAGCGAAAGATGCCACGACCCGTGAGCGTTTGGACACGCTGCTCAAACTGTATGAGCAAACACGCGCGCAGGCTGATGCTATTTTGAAGAATTTGCCAGGATTGGTGTCAGCGCGGGAAGCGCAAGCGGCCATCGTGAAAGACAGCGAACCCTTGCGTCTTCAGCTAGAAGCCTTGCAAGGCAAGCTCTCGGGCACTTCGGGTGTGGGTTCTTTGTTGGGCTTGCTGCTCACCGGTGGCCTGGCATTGGCTGGAGCGGGCGGTTTAAGCTTTGTGCAATTGCAAGACAGCCGTAAGCGTCAGGGCATAGCAGAATCGCAGCGCCAGATGGCAGAGGGCCAGCAGCAGGAAGCCAAGCGCGTCAACGATGCCAACCAGGCTGCCATTTTGCGTTTGATGAACGAGTTGCAGTCGGTGGCTGAGGGCGATTTGACGCAAGAAGCCACGGTGACCGAGGACATCACGGGAGCCATCGCCGACTCGGTGAACTACACGGTGGAAGAGCTGCGATCCCTGGTAGGCAACGTGCAAAACACGGCGACCCGTGTGGCACAAACCACCGCTAACGTGGAGGGAACCTCTACCGAGCTGTTGGCCGCATCCACCGAGCAGTTGCGCGAAATTCGTGAAACGGGCCAATCGGTGCTGGACATGGCCGGCCGTATTAACCAGGTATCCACCCAGGCGCAGGAATCGGCCAACGTGGCGCGCCAGTCGCTCAAGGCCGCAGAGACCGGCATGTCGGCCATGCAGAACGCCATCGGGGGTATGAACGCCATCCGTGACCAAATTCAGGACACCTCAAAGCGCATCAAGCGCCTAGGCGAGTCGTCCCAGGAGATTGGTGAAATTACCGAGCTGATCTCGGACATTACCGAGCAGACCAACGTGCTGGCCCTGAACGCCGCTATCCAGGCGGCTTCTGCGGGCGAAGCGGGTCGCGGCTTCTCGGTGGTGGCCGAAGAGGTGCAGCGATTGGCCGAACGCTCTGGTGATGCTGCTAAGCAAATTGCTGCGCTAGTAAAAACTATTCAAACCGACACCCAAGATGCTGTGGCTGCTATGGAACGCTCCACCCAGGGCGTGGTGCAAGGAGCCAAGTTGTCGGACACTGCTGGCACGGCACTTACCGAGATTGACGCAGTATCGCGCAAGCTGGCCGAACTGATTGAGCAAATTTCGCAGTCTGCTGGGCGCGAGGCAGCCTCGGCCAATGTGGTAGCAGAAAACATCCAGCACATTTTTGCCGTGACCGAGCAAACTGGTGAGGGCACGCGCACCACTGCAATGCAGGTGCGTGAGCTCAGCCGCATGGCCGAAGAGTTACGCCAGTCAGTGTCGCGTTTCAAAATTGGCTAATTGACCAAGAGTCCTGTCATCTATGCAAACTTTTGATCCTGCTACTACGCTGTCAGCCGCAGATTCGCAAGCCCATGACCTGGGGCCCCTGGCCTGGGTGTTGGACGAGCTGCGCAAATCACTCGATGCAGCCACCAAAGCACTGCGTCGCTTTGTGCGCGATGCCGAGCAGGCACGTGGTTCTGATCTGGCTTCGATAGATACGGCCCAGCTGCGTACTTCGCGCCAGCAATTGCACCAGTCTGTGGGTGCGCTAGAAATGGTGGGCTTTAGCCAGCCAGCTATTGTTTTGCGCAGCATGGAGGCTGCGGTACAAAAATTTGTTACTAAACCTGAGCTGTGTACTGAAGCGGCAGCTATCAAGATTGAGCGTGCCAGTTTTGCACTCACAGGCTATCTCGAAACTGTATTGGCGGGCAAGACCCAGTCACCGATTGCCTTGTTTGTTCAGTATGCCGAAGTTCAGGAGCTGGCGGGTGCTGCCCGCGTGCATCCGGCAGATCTGTGGACATATCCTTGGCGTTGGATCAATATCGCTGACGCGGGTGTCCCAGCTGCGGCCATCAACGCCGAGACACGCGGTCAGTTTGACCGATCAGCCCTGATGGTGATCAAGAGCTACGATTTGCCTGCCGCGACGGAGTTAGCGCAGCTTAGTGCTTCCATCGCTACACCCGTGGACAGCGTGGTGGATCGGCAATTCAGTATCTTTTGGCGGATTGCCGCAGGATTTTTTCAAGCTATTGCGACAGGTAGCGTTCCGGCGGATGTGTATGTGAAACGCACAGTATCCCGAATTTTGACGCAACTGGCGACACATACCAAGGGCGATATGACGGTCTCAGACCGTTTGGCGCAAGATCTATTGTTCTTTTGCGCGCAAGCCAAGCCTTTGGGGCTGGCTCCACTACTGGGTGAGGTTCGCCTGTCCTACGGACTGGCCGCATACCCACCCGTGAATTACACCAAATCACCGTTTGGTTTGTTTGACCCCAGTTTGCTGGTGCAGGCACGTAAACGCATCGCCAGCGCCAAAGAGTCCTGGTCTGGGTTGGCCGCAGGTGAGATGGCGCGCCTCAAGCTGGTGCAAGATCATTTTAATCTGATTGTCGATTCGATAACCAAGCTACTGCCCACCGGACAGAGCTTATCCAAAGCCTTGCTGGCTGTAGTTGAGACGATTGCTAAAACGGGTAAAGCTCCAGAACCCGCATTGGGTATGGAGGTGGCTACATCCATCTTGTATTTAGAAGCTGGTTTCGAAGACTTTGACCCCAGTGATCCCAAGCTGACAGAGCGTGTAAACCATTTGTCGCAACGTGTTGAAAAAGCCAGGCAGGGTGCCGCAAACCAGGCGCTAGAGCCCTGGATGGAGGAGCTGTACCGCAGAGTGAGCGACCGTCAGACCATGGGCAGTGTGGTGGGCGAGCTCAAAACTTCGCTGGCCGATCTGGAAGGATCGATGGACAAATTTTTCCGTGATCCGCAGGATAAATCGGTGTTGGCCAACGTGCCTTCGCGTTTGGCGCAAATGCGTGGTGTGTTGTCGGTATTGGGTTTGGACCACGCCTCGCAAGCTGTGTTACGCATGCGCGCAACAGTAGAGCAAATTTTAGAAACTGAAGTGGACGATGTGCGCGCCCGCGCTGCGGGGACATTTGACAAGCTGGGCAACAACCTAGGAGCCTTAGGATTTCTGATTGATATGCTCAGCTACCAGCCCGTGTTGGCAAAAAAGCTGTTTGTATTTAATGACATAAGTGGCGAACTCAAACCCCTGATGGGTCGCGCCAATGTACCGATTCCGCAGACGCAAATTCCTAGCAACGCGCAGGCTATTGCCACGGTAGCTCAAAATACCCTGACAGCGCCCATTGGATCAGCCTCTACAGTGCATCTCGCTACACCTGTTGCGTCTATTGCGCCCACTGCGCAAGCTACCGCTGCCAGTGTCGGCCTGGCAACGGGCGGACTTGCTGCTGGTGGTATTGCTGCTGCTCTTGCCTCGACTCTGTCCACAGTCGCTAGCGCTGCGCCCGTTCAAGCTGCCAGTATCGTGGTGAACACCCCCGTGACTCAATTGTCAGATGACGAAGCCGAGTTGCTGGACATCTTCCTGGAGGAAGCCCGCGAAGTGATCGGTAACGGCAAAACCGCTGTAGCCGTACTGGTGCTAGAGCCCAGTAATTTGGAAGAACTCACCAGCTTGCGTAGAGCCTTTCACACGCTCAAAGGCAGCTCGCGGATGGTCGGACTCGGCACTTTTGGTGAGGCGGGTTGGTCCTATGAGCAAATGCTCAATGCATGGTTGGCCGACCAAAAACCTGCGAATGAGGCTCTGTGCAATACGGCCTCACAGGGTTTGGATGGCATGGCGCGCTGGGTAGAGGATATTGCCGCGTATAATGCGCAGACTTGGGTGGCTGCACCCTTTAGTGCCAGTGCGGATGCTTTGCGCAAACATGGCGTGTATTTGCCATTGCAACTGGGCGCTGCTCCTGCATCTTTTGCTGCTCCTGTGGCTTCCACAACCGTAACTGCTGCCGTCGTAGGAAATGCCGCGATGGCTGTGGCTAGCGTTCCCGCGCTCACCGCTGCCGTACCCTCTGGGCCAGGCAGTGAGGCCTTGGACTTTGGGTTTGATCTGGATTTACCCAAGCTCGATGGTGTTTCCTCTGCACAAAGTGCTCCAGCGGTTACGTCCATTGCATCAACACCTGACGAAGCATTGTCGTTTGAACTGGATCTCGCAGGCGATGCTCCGGCAATGCCCGTTTTAGAGAACCCGTCTGCCAAGCCCGCGATTGATTTGGCTGACGTTTTTTCACTCGACATCAGTGATGCACCAATGGCGGTGTTAAGCCAGGCTGAGCCTACCGCAGCCAATATTGAAAATATTGCGATTGATGCGACTGGTGAATTGGTCTCTTCTTCAGAAGAGTTGGTCAGCGAAGATGAGCTAGCCGCTTTTGAACGCGCCTTGAAAGAGCAGGACGAGGCCTTGGCGCAGATCCATGCCAAGATGGCAAGTCCTGGGGTGAAGGCATACTCCCCCACCAGTTTTGAAGCCTATGACACCCAGGCGGCTGCCATGGCGGATGCCAATGCTTCTGCGCAAGTAACGCATCAAAACATGACCAGCGACAGCGACATGGCGCAGTTTGAGCAGACTTTGCATGCTCAAACTGCAGCGCAAGCCGCCATGTTTTCCAAGACTGATCATGCAGCGGGCCCTGCCTTTGCGCCTACCAATTTTGAAGCGCACGAGTCCGAGTCCGCGCTACTGCAGCGCGAACAAAATACGCCTTCCCCCGCTGTAGACTTGTTGCAATTTAACTTGCCCAAGGCTGCGAGCCTTGCTGGTGCAGGTTTGACCAAAGTCACAGGCGATCCTATCCCACAAGTGTTGGCAATGCCCCGTGTAGTGAACTCTGGCTTCGCTGGACTGGCTCCCGATGACCAATACAAGGCCGTAGGGCCGCTGCGTATTGGTCTGGCTTTGTACAACGTCTACCTCAATGAAGCCGATGAATGGTCGCGCCGTTTGGTCATGTGTCTGAGTGAGTGGTCGCTGGACAAAACCCAGCCGTTGCCAGATGACGCAAGCGTGTTTGCGCATTCCTTGGCGGGTAGCTCAGCCACGGTGGGCTTTAACGCTCTGTCAGGGCTGGCACGCACCATGGAGCATGCTTTGGAGCATATCCAGGGTATTTCACAGGATGACCGCTACGACGCCCACCAGCATAGCACTGAGTTTGTGGCTGGTGCCGAGGAGATTCGACGTTTGCTGCACCAGTTTGCTGCGGGTTTGCTGCGCGAACCCTTGGCACCCGTGGTGCAAGGCCTAGAGCGCTGCTTGGAGATCCCCGGGCGCACCAGTGATTGGCAATCTTTGACGGTTGATCCGGTCGATTCCCATCCCAATAAGTTAGATATAAATAATCTTGAAGACCCCATCAATAAAGTGCAACCAGCTATTGAAATAGTAGCTTCAGAGCCAGTGCATTCAGGTTTTTCTACGCTTTCAGAACCTGCCAGCGTGACGGTGATTGCCGCCGCTGGTGTGGCCGCTGCCGCTGTAGCGGTAAATGCAAGCCATGCTGCCCCTGTCGCAGCTTCCTTAGCCCCGCCAGTTGTGCTTGTGGCCGCGGCGCCAGTCGCCCCCGCGATCCAGAGCTTTGTTGCTGTGGGTTTGGTTGCACCTTCTGGTTTGAGCGTCGTACCCCGGCGCTTGACCGAGCAAGAAACCGAAGACGAAATTGATTTGCAAGACTCGCTCGATCCCGATCTGTTTCCGATTTTTGAAGAAGAGGCTCTAGAACTGTTGCCCCAGCTCGGTGGCGCATTGCGCCAATGGACGGCGCGGCCAGACAACGCTACCGCGCGCTCTGAAGTGTTGCGCGGCTTGCATACCCTCAAGGGCAGCGCCCGCTTGGCTGGTGCCCTGCGCCTGGGCGAGCTGGCGCATCGTATGGAGTCTGCCATTGAACAAACCCCCGACGAGGCCACTACAGCGCAGCTAGAGCCTCTGTCGCTTTTGTTGGACGGCTTACAAACCAACTTTGATCGTTTGCGCCATCCACAGGCGATAGCCGATGAGGCCACCAGTGTGACTGCCGATCACGGGAGCACCTCCAGTATCAGTATTGCGCCGCATCAGCCTACAACGCTGGCGCAGGTTGCGCCGCCAAACTTGCCAACACCGATAGCCATGCCGACTGTGGCAGGGGCCCAGCCTTTGCGTGATATCAGCGCCATCGGCGCATCCTTGACCGCACCGGTGCAGCGCGCCAGCAGCAATCAAACCGTGCGTGTGCGCTCGCAGTTGCTGGATCGTTTGATCAACCAGGCGGGCGAAGTTATCATTACTCGCACCCGGTTGGAGGCTGAGCTCAGCCAACTACGCGGTTCGCTGGGCGACATGACCACCAACTTGGACAAATTGCGTACGCAATTGCGCGATATTGAAGTGCAGTCCGAGTCTCAAATGCAGTCGCGCATGGCGCTGGCTAAAGAAACCCAGGCCTCGTTTGATCCGCTGGAGTTTGACCGTTTCACCCGCGTGCAAGAGCTCACCCGCATGATGGCCGAGTCGGTGAATGACGTGGCCACGGTGCAGCGCAGTATCCAGCGTGCGGTGGATGCCACCGAGGATGACTTGGTGGCCCAGACCCGCCAAACCCGCGACCTGCAGCGCGACCTGCTGCGCACCCGCATGGTGGAGTTTGAGGGCATCTCCGAGCGCCTGTACCGTGTGGTGCGCCAGGCCGGCAAAGATGCAGGCAAGCAAGTCAAGCTCGACATTACGGGCGGCTCGATCGAGATGGACCGGGGCGTGCTCGACCGGATGACTCCGGCCTTTGAGCATTTGCTGCGCAACTGTGTGGCCCACGGCATTGAAGAGTCCCAGGCGCGCGCAGCTGCTGGCAAAGATGCCAGCGGGCTGATCACCATCAGTCTGCGCCAAGAAGGCAATGACGTGTCGGTGGAGTTCCGCGACGATGGAGCGGGCCTGAACCTGGCCCGCATCCGAGAGCGTGCTACGGTGCAAGGCCTCTTGACCCAGGGTAGCGCGCTGGACGACAACGAAGCCGCCAACTTGATATTTACCGCAGGTTTCACTACCGCAACCAAAGTCACCGAGTTGTCGGGTCGTGGCATCGGCATGGACGTGGTGCGCTCTGAAGTGGTAGCCTTGGGAGGCCGCATCGAGACCACTACCGCCACGGGCAAAGGCACCAGCTTCAAGCTGGTGCTGCCGTTGACGACGGCGGTGACCCAGGTGGTGATGCTGCGCGTGGGCAAGCTCAGCATTGGCGTGCCGTCGAACCTGGTTGAGACCGTGCGTCGCGCCACCGCCAAAGAAATTCAGGCCGCCTACAACGCTGGCACGTATGAGTTTGGTGGCGAAACCCTGCCCTTCTTCTGGGCTGGAGCCTTGCTACAGCACTCGCCTGCCAGCGACGCTGCGCCTAGCAAGTCCATGCCCATCCTGGTATTCCGCAGCGCTGCGCAGCGCATTGTGGCCCACGTCGATGAAGTGCTGGGCAACCAAGAGGTTGTGGTTAAAAACCTCGGCCCCCAGTTAGCCCGCTTGCCCGGCCTGGCCGGTATGTCGGTGCTGGCCTCTGGAGCGGTGGCTTTGATCTATAACCCCGTGGCATTGGCCACCGTATATGGTTTGCAAGTGCGTGCCTTAAGCGCCGACAAGGCCGAGGCGCATGTGTTGGCCGATGCGGTGACCGATGTGGTGCACCGCGACCTGTCGGGCAACGCGGCACCCGTGGTGCCCTTGGTTCCTGCCAACCCGCGCTCGGTCTCTGCACCGCAAGTGCCGCTGATCTTGGTAGTAGACGACTCCATTACCGTGCGCCGCGTGACCCAGCGCCTGCTGCAACGCGAAGGCTACCGCGTGGCCTTGGCCGCAGACGGTCTGCTGGCGCTGGCGGCCTTGGCGCAGGAGCTGCCAGCGGTGGTGCTGTCCGATATCGAGATGCCGCGCATGGATGGCTTCGATTTGGTGCGCAACATGAAGGCCGACCCGCGCCTGGCCAGCTTGCCTGTGATCACCATCACGTCGCGCATCGCCGAAAAGCACCGCGAGCACGCCATGTCTTTGGGCGTAGACCATTATTTGGGCAAGCCCTATTCAGAAGAAGAGTTGCTCAGCCTGATTCGTCGCTACACGGCAATAGAAACAACGAATTAAGCCTCTTAGCCAATAGAATGTAGCGTAAGAAGCTAGTGCGCCAGCGTAAGGCGGTAGATCGTAGTTGGTGAAAGTCCAACACAGGGAAGAAATAGCGAAATCACTCTGGCCCCGAGTCATGCGCTGCCCACCGCGAGGTGTGCAGTGAAGCGTTGACAGGGGAGACTAACAGGCCAGCCATTGAGCCGCGAAATCACGTAAATCCAGGATGCAGACGGAGTTAGCTTTCACGGAATGCAACACAGACCATGGCGTTATACGCAAGCCAAGGCCTGATCCTGCGCGGTCGAAGACCCTGAGCATGTTAGGAAGCGAACTACACGCAAGCTGGGAGATCTCATCTGCGCCCGAGGCGAAAGAGTCGGGCGGGACAGGCAAGGCCCAAAGCCATAATCCTGTCGCCCACGCAGATGAGAAGTCGGATACGCCCGTAGTACCTACGATACCGTCGAACAAGGGGAGACCTGCGGAGATGGTGGAGGAAAGGGGTGTAGCCAAGGGAAACGCCAACCAGCCCCCCGCGCAGCGGACACCGCGCCGCAACAAAGTCGCGTCCAGGGGGCTTGAGGGCGTACGTATAGCAGCCCGTCGGGATAAGACGCTGCGTTGCACAGCACTGCTACACCACATCACGCCCGAGCTACTGGCCCAGAGCTTCTATGCTCTTAGCCGCAACGCCGCAGCAGGTGTGGATGCAGTGACGTGGCGAGACTACGAGCAAGGACTTGATGAGCGAGTGCAAACGCTGCACCGGCAAATCCACAGGGGTGGATACCGGGCAAACCCATCCAGGCGGGTACACATCCCCAAAGCCGATGGTAAACAGCGCGCACTGGGCATCGCCTCCATAGAGGACAAAGTCGTGCAACAGGCGGTAGTCACCGTACTGAACACGATTTATGAAGAGGACTTTCTCGGATTCTCGTACGGATTTCGGCCAGGGCGCAGTCAGCACCAAGCGCTGGACGCGCTGTGCGTCGGAATCAAGAGCAAAGGGGTAGGCTGGATAGTGGACGCAGACATAGCGGGCTTCTTTGACGAGATAGACCACGACTGGATGCTGAAATTTCTGGAACACCGCATAGCCGATCAGCGCCTGCTCAGGCTGATCCGCAAATGGCTCAAAGTGGGAGTGATAGAGGACGGACGTAGGGTAGCGGCCACCAAAGGCACGCCCCAAGGGGCGGTGATCTCGCCATTGCTGGCGAACATCTACCTGCACTACGCGCTGGACTTATGGGCCAGGCAATGGAGACATCGACATGCCCGGGGCAAAGCGATCATGGTGCGCTACGCAGACGACAGTGTGTTTGGGTTCAGGAGTCAAGAGACGGCCACCAGCTTTCTGGCAGCGATGCAGGAGAGACTGGCCAAATTTGGACTGAGCCTGAACACGGCCAAGACGCGGCTGATTGAGTTTGGCCGATTTGCGGCGATCAACCGTAAAGACCGTGGACAAGGCAAGCCCGAGACCTTTGACTTTCTTGGATTTACACACTGCTGTAGCACCAGCAGGCAAGGCAGGTACCAAATACTGCGCCTGACGGTGAAGAAACGCATGCGCGCCACGATCGCCCAAATCCGGGTAGAGCTGATGCGCACAAGGCATCTGCCCATAGCAGAAGTAGGCAAGCGGCTAAACCGAGTAGTGCAGGGCTACCTGAACTACCACGCGGTGCCGGGCAACCTGCATCGGCTGCGCAGTATGCGCAGCGAGATCGAGCGCGCATGGCGACACGCCCTAAAGCGCAGAAGCCAGCGCCACAAAATGCCGTGGAGCAGATTCCGATTGATTGCCAAACGCTTTATGCCAACTCCCCGCAACGCACACCCTTACCCGGAGGAACGTTTCTATGCGTCACATACCTGAGGCAGGAGCCGTATGCGGGAATTCTGCACGTACGGATCTGCGCGGGGGGCAGGGGGTAACTTCTGTTCCTACCGCAACCTTTTTTTGTAGCTTACCCAACTGCACAATCTGCTCCCAATGCGCCTTATCCACCGGCGTGATGGACAGCCGGTTGCCGCACTGCAAGATGCGCAGCTCGGCCAGCTCGGGTGTGCTGCGCAATCTGGCCAGCGGGATCAGGGGCAGCTTTTGCACCAGTTGCACGTCCACATGCAGCCAGCGCGGGGCATCGGGTTTGGACTTGGGGTCGTAGTATTTGCTGTGGGGTGTCAAACTGCGTGGCATCGGGGTAGGCTTTGCTGCTGATGCGGGTGATGCCGGCAATACCGGGCTCGGGGCAGGACGAGTGGTAGAAGAAGGCCAGGTCGTCGATCGAGCAGTCAGCGGGCTCGGATTTCATCAGCCAGTAGCGCATGGGGCCTCCATGGTGCAAATGTCAGCGGAGCGTTTATGCAGAGTATAGGAGTTTTCTGGGGGTGCCATTTGCAGCCTAAATAGGGCTCTAGCCCAATAAAATATAGTGTAAGCAGCTATAAAATGCATAGCTATTACAAAATTCCGGGTATGAACACCACGCCCACTTTGCAACTCGTCAGCATCAACACCGGCCAGTCCCAGCCGCTGCTGGCGGGTGGGCGCAGGTTTTGTCGGGCATTGGCAAACGTGCCGTGAGCGGCCGCGTGGCCGTGGGCAAGCTGGGCCTGGCGGGCGACGAGCAAGTAGAGCAAAGCATCCATGGCGGGCTGGACA
>JAYVJV010000186.1:0-4034 GCA_043769005.1 Polaromonas sp.
CGCAGCATGGGTGCCAAGGTCATTGGCATGACGAATATGCCCGAGGCCAAACTGGCCATGGAGGCGCAAATGGCCTACGCTACGTTGGCCATGGTGACCGACTACGACTGTTGGCATCCGCACGAAGAGGCCGTCACGGCAGACACGGCGATAGCTAATCTGATGAAAAATGCCGGGCATGCGCAGCGTATTGCGGCGGCGGCCGTGCGCATTTTGGGAGCCGAGTTGCCCGTCTCCAAGGCCCACAGCGCATTGAAAATGGCCTTGATTACACAGCCCAATGCCATGGCACCGGAGGTGTTGGAGCGGTTGCGGGTCATTCTCGACTGATCTGATACCGCCCACCCAAGCGACCCAGGCTCAAAATTAACTGAAGTTTATTGAATCCAAACGCCGCATTGCCGCGTACTCCCTAAGTCAACAACTTTTTATGGAGTACTGCTATGCGTTTTTTCCTCAAATCTTTGGGGGTTGTGTCCCTGGCCTCGTTGATGGCTGCTTGTGCGTCCAACCCCGGCGCAATGATGAAACCGTTTGACCAAGGTGGTTTGCCAGTGGCAGTCCAGGTGCCTGCGGGCAATAAAGTGGTTTTGGAGACCGTAGGTACGGGGCAAATCACCTATGAATGCCGTGCCAAGGCCAATATGGCCGATGCCTTTGAATGGGTGTTTGTCGGGCCCGATGCCAAGCTGACGGATCGCAAGGGCAAAGAGATTGGCAAGTACTTTGGACCGCCCGCTACCTGGCAAAGCATGGATGGCTCAAAAATCACCGCCACCCAGGTGGCGGTTTCGCCGGCCCAGCCGGGCTCCATTCCCCTGCAACTGGTGAAAGCAAACGCCGCCATGGGTGAGGGGGCGATGAAGGGCGTAAGTTTTATCCAGCGTGTTGCGACTCAAGGGGGTGTGGCACCTGCCAAACCCTGCAATGCGGGCATGCTCAGTGTCAAAGAAATAGTCAAGTACCAGGCCGATTACATCTTCTGGTCTGCGGTCTAGGCCTGTCAAACGCGCAGGGTATGGCATAGCAGATATTTTCAATCCGTTGAATCCAAAGCCAGCTACTGCGCGTATTCCTTGAGTGGAATCCCCACATTAAATGATCATTCAGGAGTTCAACATGCGATTGAAAAAATTGAGTATTGGTATTTTGACTGCCATAGCGGCCAGCGCAGCTGGCGTGAGCATGGCCTCAAGCCACCGCGAAGCACCTTTCATCACCACCAGTCCCAAAGTGGACGGAACCGATTTCTATATGTTCCGTAGCTACGAAGGCGTTGCGGTTAACGGCAGCGGAGGGCGTAGCGATTATGTGACGCTCATTGCCAACTACACGCCGCTGCAAGATGCGTACGGCGGCCCCAACTATTTCTCCATGGATCCCAATGCACTGTACGAGATTCATGTAGACAATAATGGCGATGCCAAAGAAGACATTACCTTCCAGTTTCGCTTCAACAACAAGCTCAACAATGTGGCTTTACCTATCGGCACGGGTAGCAATCAGAAAATGGTGGCCATACCATTGATACAAGCTGGTGCTGTGTCGAATGTGGCCGATGCCAATCTGAACCTGAGCGAAAGCTACACCGTCAACATCGTGCGGGGCGACCGCCGCAAGGGCGCAGTTCAGGCCGTCACGAAAGCGGCTGGAAGCGCTGTGTTTGAAAAGCCTGTGGACTATATCGGTGTAAAAACCTTGGGTAATGCCACCGCTTATGCAAGCTACGCGGGCAAACACATTCACGACATCAAAATCCCGGGTTGCCCTGCAGGTAAGGACGCTGGCAAGGTTTTTGTGGGCCAACGTCAGGAAGGCTTCGCAGTCAACCTGGGCCCGATTTTTGACCTGGTCAACGCCACTGCGGCGCAAATTACCAACCCCGCCTTGATCAACGCCTTTGCTGCCAATTCCATCCAGGATAAAAACGTCACCTCCCTGGCGCTGGAAGTGCATAAAGACTGCTTGACCACAGGCACCGACCCGGTCATTGGCGCCTGGACAACGGCCAGCCTGCGCCAGGGCCGCGTGCTCTCGGGCAACCCCGCATCGGGCCACCAGACCAGCGAAAAAGCGGGTGGTGCCTGGACGCAGGTTTCGCGCCTGGGCAACCCCTTGGTGAATGAAGTGGTGATTGGCTTGAAAGACAAGGACAAGTTCAACGCTTCCAAGCCCAATGGCGACGGCCAGTTTTTGGACTACGTTACCAACCCGACTTTGCCTGCGCTGCTGGGCTTGGTGCTGGCGGGTGATGCGGCAGGTTTGGCTCCCACGAATATTCCCCGTACCGACCTGGCCACCGTCTTCCTCACGGGCATTACCGGGGTGAATAAACCTGCCACGGTTACGCCGTCGGAGATGCTGCGTTTGAACACCGCAGTAGCGCCAGTGCAGTTTGCTGACCAAAACCGTTTGGGCGTAGCAGGTGAAGTGTTGCGTGTGGGTGGCTTGGCCAACCTGGGCAGTGCCAAAGACTTGGCGGGCTTCCCCAATGGTCGCCGTCCTAAAGACGACGTGGTGGACATCGCCTTGGTAGCGGTACTCGGCGGCCTGTGCGTCATCAACGGCGACGGTGATGGCCTCAAGCTCAACAGCATTCCGGGTGTAGTGGGTGTCACATCAGCGTGCAAAGCCTCCAGCGTGCCCTTGGGTGCCACGGCTGCCAGTGTGCATGATGGTGTTGACCAGGCGGTGGTACCTTTCTTGAGTGCATTTCCGTACCTCAATACCCCCAACGCTGGCTCGCGCTGATTGCGCACTTTGGAGAAATTTTATGAAATTACGTTCTTACCCCACGCTGCTCAGTTTGGCCTTGGTCAGCAGCCTGCTGGTGGCCTGCGGCGGTGGCGATGATGCGCCCGTTGCGGTTGTACCACCAACGCAGGGCCCGGTAGATCCACCCGTGCCAGGTACGGGTGTGCCCACATCGGCCACCACAAGTGCTGCAGGAGCCACAAACTTCGTAAAAAGCGTAGTTGCCACGCCCGGCGATAGCGAAGAGCCCATCGCTCTGGGAGATGTGGTGCTCGCTACAAGCGAATCGGATGAACCTGACCCTGGTGTTTGATGGTGGGTCCTGAGTCTTCAAGTCGGCGCGCTCGAAGTGCGCCGACTTTTTGCTGTTTATAAACACCCCTTATTTTTGCGCCACTTTCTGGATGGTTCTTCTTCGCCCTATCTTCCTCGCACTGGCAATACTGCAAGCCTTGGGCGCAGCCCATGCAGCAGGCCGTGACTTTGCACCTGCCAGCGATGCACAGGTAATCGAGACGCTGCTGCCGCGCGTGCGCATGGCCGCGCCATCCCCGCAAGCTGCGGCCAGTGCCGCCAAGCAGGTGATCAGTTTGGCCCGCCAAAGCGCCGATCCGCGTTATCTGGGCCGAGCGCAAGCCTTGCTGAGCCCCTGGTGGGACAAGGCCGACGCGCCGGTCGAGCTGGCCGTGCTGCAAGCCACGGTGCAACAAAGTCGCCATGAATTTACCGCCGCCAAAATCACGCTGGATAAAGCCTTGCAGCGTGACCCCAGCCATGCACAAGGTTGGCTGACGCTGGCCACCTTGGAGCGCGTGGCAGGCCGCTACGCACAGGCCCTGGCCGCGTGTGCCCAAGTAGCCCGCGCCGGGGCAGCGCTATACGCCGCTGCCTGCCAGCTGGAGACCCAATCCCTGCAAGGCCAGCATGAGGTAGCACGCCGGGGGCTGGAGGCCCTGCGTTTGCAAACTACAGACAAAGCAGTGCAAGCCTGGCTACTGTCGCTGCTGGCCGAAAGCGAAGAGCGTGCGGGGCGCGACGGCGCGGCGTTCAGCGCCTACCAGGCCAGTTTGGCACTGGCAGCCGATGGCTACACCAGCCTGGCTGCAGCTGATTTACTGCTGCGCACAGCACGTACCGATGCGCTGCAAAAAGCGCTGTCCCTGCTGCGCGACCAACCCGACAGCGATGCCGTGCTGCTGCGCCGCGCTTATGCGCTGAAGTTGCTAAGCGACCCGCAATGGAAAGCACTGGCCGATACCTTGCGTGAACGCTTTTCCGCG
>JAYVJV010000187.1:0-9397 GCA_043769005.1 Polaromonas sp.
TGCCGAGGTTTGTGCGGCTGTGTTATCCAGCGTGGGCAGCTGGTTGAGCGACTCCAAGCCCAGATCGTCTAAAAACTGCTTGGTGGTGGCAAACAGCGCGGGGCGGCCCACCGTCTCGCGGTGGCCGATGACCTCGACCCAGCCCCGGTCTTCCAGTTGCTTGAGGATCAAGGAGTTGATCGTTACGCCGCGAATGTCCTCCATGTCGCCGCGCGTGCAGGGCTGGCGGTAGGCAATGATGGCCAGCGTCTCCAGCGTGGCGCGGGTGTATTTGGGCGGCTTTTCAGGGTGCAGGCGGTCTAAATATTCGCGCATCTGCGCGCGGCTTTGAAAGCGCCAGCCGCTGGCCACGCTGACCAGCTCTACGCCTTTTTGCGCCCAGTCTAGCTGTAGCTCGTCCAGCAGGGTTTTGATGGTGTCAGCGCCGAGCTCGTCGTTAAACAGCACGCGCAGGTCGCGCACGGGCAGTGGCTGGCTAGCGCAAATTAAGGCGGTCTCTAAGACGCGTTTGGCATCCACGGTATTCATGGGCTCGTTCGCTTTGTAAAAAACAAGAAATCTTCTCGGGTGCGCACCGGTGGGAACGTTAAAAAGAAACGGGTCGCACGCGTGGGGTGGGCGGCGCTGCCTTCCATGGGACTTAAAGCGCCAGGGTCTCGTCAGGCTGAAAGTGTTCTAAGCCGAGACCATTTGAGCATTGTAGCGCAGGGCTGGGGATAGGCAAAACCAAGTTGGCTGGCAAGCGGGCGGTGAACGGGCATTAGGGTGCGCAACGGGTTGAAAACTGCTTTCGCCAAGATTGTACCTGCTATATATGCCCATAGTCCATGTCAACAGGACGTAAGAAGCTCTTAAATATATAGCAAATTGGATGGCATAGCGCCCTACTCTTTCAACCCCAACTGCTCACAAGCAAACACCAAATCTGCAGGCAGTGGCGCGGTGAACATCAAATCCTCTCCCGTCATAGGATGCGTAAACGCCAGCCGCTGTGCGTGCAGGGCTTGGCGGGTGAGGCCTGCCGCCGGTGCGCCGCCGTAGATCGCGTCGCCTACCAGTGGGTGGGCAATGTGCGCAGCGTGCACGCGGATCTGGTGGGTGCGGCCGGTGTGCAGCACGCAGCGCAGCAGGCAGTAGCTGCGGTCGTCAATACCCGTTTCATCTTCGTTTTTACTGGTCTTTTCGGCCTGTAGACCTTTAGAATATTGCGCAAGCAGCTTTGAATTTGATAGCAACTCAAAGTCGGTCATGGCCTCTTTGCCAGGGCTGCGCAGCAGGTCTACCACGGCCATGCGCAGGCGGTTTTTGATGTCGCGGCCTATCGGGGCATCCACATGGCGGTGCACCTCGCCGGGCCAGGCGCGGTGACCGATGGCGATGTACTGGCGGCTCACCTGGCGCGCGGCAATCATGGCGACCAGCGCGTCCATGCAAAGCCGGGTGCGGGCCACCACCATCAGGCCGCTGGTGTCTTTGTCCAGCCGGTGCACAATGCCGGCGCGTGGCAGTACGGCGCACTGCGCGTCGTGCGCCAACAGGCCGTTGAGCAAGGTGCCGCTCCAGTTGCCAGCAGCGGGGTGCACCACGATGCCAGCGCGCTTGTTAACAATCAGCAGGTGCTCGTCTTGGTAGACGATGTCCAGGTCCATTGCCTCGGGTTTAAAGGCCAGGCTCTGCGGTGTGGGGCGCAGGGTGATGGCCAGTTGGTCGCCCGCGCGCACTTTGGCGGCGCTTTTGCTGGCCATTACGCCGTTCAAGGTGACGGCCCCGTCGTCGGCTAACTGCTGTAGGTAGCTGCGGGAAAACTCGGGTGCCAGCTCCACCAGAGCCCTGTCCAGCCGCTGGCCGTGCAGGGCGATGCTGACCTCAAAGCTGCGCAACTCGTGGTCAGCCGCGCTGGGCTCGTGCATTTCGTCAAGCTCATTAGAGGCTTGCGCGGCAGCAAGGGTATCGGTCGATATAATGGAATTCACTTCAGGCAGTTCAAAGGCAAGCGTTATGGCATCCGCATTATCAACGGTCAATCTCACTCTGGGCAAAAGCGCCTTCATACTGATCGTGGCCCTGGCTTTGTCCGCCTGCTCCAGCATTGATGCCGACCGGACGGAGACCTGGAGCCCCAACAAGATGTACACCGAGGCCAAAGAGGAAATGTCTAACGGGGCCTATGACAAAGCCATTCCCCTGCTAGAAAAGCTCGAAGGCCGTGCCGCTGGCACACCACTGGCTCAGCAGGCCCAGTTGGAAAAGGCTTACGCCCAGTTCAAAGCACGCGACAGCGCGTCGGCGGTTGCGACACTCGATCGCTTTATCAAACTGCATCCGGCCAGTGCGGCGATGGACTATGCCCTGTACCTCAAGGGCTTGGTTAACTTTAACGACGAGTTGGGCATTTTTGGCTTTATCTCCAAGCAAGACCTGTCCGAGCGCGATCAAAAGGCCTCCAAAGAGTCGTTTGAAGCCTTTAAAGAGCTGATCACCAGCTTCCCAGAGTCGCGCTATACGCCCGATGCACGTAGCCGCATGACCTATATCGTCAACTCGCTGGCGCAAAGTGAAGTCCATATTGCGCGCTACTACTACACCAAGGGTGCCTATGTAGCGGCGATCAATCGCGCACAAATCGCCTTGCTGGACTACCAAAACGTGCCTGCGCAGGAAGAAGCCCTTTTCATCATGGTGCAAAGCTACAACGCGCTGGGCATGACGCAACTGCGGGACGATACCAAGCGTGTGATGGAGAAAACCTACCCGCAAAGCCAATACCTCAGCAAGGGCAGCAAGTCCAGCCAAAACCCTTGGTGGAAGCTTTGGTGATTTAGAACTCCGACTCTAAAAACAACTATTTTTGCTGCATTGCAGCAAAAATGGCTTGCAAAGCATCGGGCAAACCCTATAATTCGTTCTATGCTGCACTGCAACATATTCGATGCGAATACGGTTTCTGGGCAGTTTGTTTTCCCCCAACTTATTTTTTGGAGATTTCCCCATGTTGACCGTAGAACAAATCGTCGCCGCACAAAAAGCCAACTTTGACACCCTGTTTGGCCTGACCAACAAAGCCTTCGCTGGCGTAGAGAAACTGGTAGAACTGAACATTCACGCTTCCAAAGCCGCCTTGGCCGATGTGTCTGACAATGCCAAAGCCGCTCTCAGCGTGAAAGACGCACAAGAGCTGTTGGCCCTGCAAGCGGGCCTGTTCCAGCCTTTGGCCGAGAAGACCGCCTCTTACAGCCGTCACCTGTACGATATCGCCTCCAGCACTGGTGCTGAGTTTGGTGCTGCTGTTGAAGCCCAAACCGCTGAAGGTCAAAAGAAGTTCATGTCTTTGGTAGACAACGCCGCTAAAAACGCACCCGCCGGTTCCGAGACCGCTGTGTCGGTGATGAAAAGCGCTGTAGCCGCTGCCAACAATGCGTTTGAGTCGGTGCAAAAAGCCGTCAAGCAAGCCTCTGATCTGGCCGAGCAAAACTTCAACGCCGTGTCGGCCAGCGCTACCAACACCGTGAAAGCTGCTTCCAAGAAGCGTTAATTTTTAAGTGTTAACCCGGCAAGTAAGGGCCCTTTTGGCCTGGCTTGACGACAGGATTTGAAATTTTGAGGAATTTATCTCGCTTTTTGCAGTCGAAATCCTCAATGGGTGTCAGCCAAGCTGCTGCGCCCACGTTGTAGATAGCATGTAAGGTTGTCTCCTCGGGTCCTTTCGTAACCCTTCGCGGGTTCAGGGATCCAGTTCCAAAGCCAAGTCGCAAGACTTGGCTTTTTTTTGCCTATCGGCTTTTTGCTGCGATCAAGGCACGCAATTGCGGCACGGCACGCTGCATCGCATTCTTGCCTGCATCTATCGAACGGCGTTTGGCTGCAAAGTCAGCCCCCTTCACGCCCAGTAGCAGGGGTTGCACCAGCAGATCGGCTTCCTTGAGCTCAAAGCTGTTGATGCTTTTGCCCATGATGGCAAAAGTTTGCAACAAAATTTGTAGCTGGTTGTCTGCGGCATTTCCTTCGGGCGCCGAAGAAATATCAATCGCAATTACCAGTTCGGCCCCCATCTGGCGCGCATAACGCACAGGTACAGGGGACACCAAACCGCCATCCACATATTCTTGCGCGCCTATTTTCACTGGCAAAAACACCGAGGGCACAGCGCTGGAGGCGCGGACCGCCATGCCCGTATCGCCCTTTTGAAACAACACGCCCAGACCCGAATGCAGGTCGGTCGACACAATGCCCAGTGGCAGCACCATGCGCTCGATCGGCAGGTTGCCCACCTGCACATTGACATAGCGCCCCAGCGCCTCACCACGGATCATGCCCCGGTTAAAAAACGGCAGTGTCCAGTCTGTAATCGTCGCCTCTTCCATGTCCATGGCAATTTGCTCGAGCTGAGCCGCGCTTTTACCCGATGCATACATGGCCGCCACCATACTGCCCGCCGAGGTGCCCACGACGAAGTCTGGTTTGATACCCGCCTCTTCCAGCGCCGCAATCACGCCCACATGGGCAAAGCCGCGCGCCGCGCCGCCGCCCAAGGCCAAACCAATCTTGGGCGGACGCTTGGGCACCACCACTGGCGGCACTACAGGAGGCACAGCCACACCGGGCGAGATCCCTGGCAGTACAGGAGTCACCGCCACCGTTTTTAAGTCTGGAGTGGACGGTACAGTAGGAGCAACAGGTGCTGTGCTGCAAGCGACCAGCCAGAGCAGAGGGAGCGTTATGAAAATCGTGGAATTGAAGTGGCGCAGCATGTGGGTAATTATCTGTGAACCACGCACCCTAGCTCGATACCCACAAAGTATGGTTGGCATGAGCCGCCATCGGGTTGGGTGATTATTTACGCAACCCCTGCAGTTTAGCAAACGCTCCGCCCATTGCCGTCTCTTGCGGGGCGCGTTGCGGCGCAGTAAACCCACCCCGCCCAGCGCCCTGCCCTCTGGCCGACTCAAACCGGTTCTCGCGCGGCCCATCTTTGCGCGCAGGCGCGGCATCGAGCTTCATCGACAGCGCAATGCGCTTGCGCGCCACGTCAATTTCCATGACTTTGACTTTGACGATCTGCCCGGTTTTGACCACCTCGCGTGCGTCGGTAGTGAACTTGTGGCTGAGCTGGCTGACGTGGATCAGGCCGTCCTGGTGTACGCCCAGGTCTACGAAGGCACCGAAGGCGGCGACGTTGCTGACGGTGCCTTCCAGGACCATGCCTTCCTTTAAATCGCGGATGTCTTCGATGCCGTCGTTGAAGCGGGCTACCTGGAAGTCGGGGCGCGGGTCGCGGCTGGGTTTTTCCAGCTCGGCGAGGATGTCTTTGACAGTGATGATGCCGAACTTTTCATTGACGAATTGCTCGGGTTTGACGGACTTTAAAACGTCGCTGCGGCCCATCACCTCATGGATCGGCCTGCTGACCGTGGCCAGCAGTTTCTGGATGACGGGGTAGGTCTCGGGGTGCACGCCCGTGCTGTCCAGCGGATTGTCGCCGCCGCTGATGCGCAAAAAGCCCGCGCATTGCTCAAAGGTTTTGGCTCCGAGCCCGCTCACCTCCAGCAACTGCTGGCGGTTTTTAAACGCGCCGTGTGCTTCGCGCCAGCGCACGACGGATTTGGCGACCGTGCCGGACAGGCCCGAGACGCGGCCCAAGAGCGGCGCGCTGGCGGTGTTGAGGTCTACGCCCACCGCGTTGACGCAGTCTTCTACCACCGCGTCCAGGCTGCGGGCCAGGTCGGACTGCGATACATCATGCTGGTACTGGCCTACGCCGATGGATTTGGGGTCGATTTTGACCAGCTCGGCGAGCGGGTCTTGCAAGCGGCGGGCGATGCTGGCTGCGCCGCGCAGGCTCACATCCACGTCGGGCATTTCGTTGCTGGCGTATTCGCTGGCGCTGTACACCGAGGCCCCGGCTTCGCTGACCACGACTTTTTGGATTGTGCTGTTGCCCGTTCGCCCTGAGTCTGGCGCAGGGTTAGCGTGCCCTTCGACAGGCTCAGGGCGAACGGGAGTGAGGTCGTTGCCAACGCGGAGGTTTTTTTCCAACTGCTTAATTAAATCCGCCGCCAGCTTGTCGGTCTCGCGGCTGGCGGTGCCGTTGCCAATGGCGATCAGCTGCACGCCGTGCTTTTGTGCCAGCAAGCCCAGGGTGTGCAGCGAGCCATCCCAGTCTTTGCGCGGCTCGTGGGGGTAGACGGTGGCTACGTCCAGCAGCTTGCCCGTAGCATCCACCACCGCCACCTTCACGCCGGTGCGGATGCCGGGGTCCAGGCCCATCACCACCTTGGGGCCTGCGGGAGCGGCCAGCAACAGGTCGCGCAGGTTGTCGCAAAAGACCTTGATGGCGACTTTTTCGGCCTCTTCGCGCAATCTAGCAAACAGGTCGCGCTCCAGGCTCATGCTGAGCTTGACCTTCCAGGCCCAGGCCACGCATTTGCGGATTAAATCGTCTGCGGGCCGGGCCGCATGGCTCCAGCCCAGGTGCAGGGCGATGCGGGCTTCAGCCAGCGAGACCACGACCGCGCGCGCGGCGCTGGGTTTGGCAGTCTCTTGTGTACCTACATTTGCTATACTTTTAGTAGCTTCTTGCGCTGGTTCCGCTTCGGGTACAGCCAGTTTTACCTCTAAAAACTCCAACGTGCGGCCCCGAAACACAGCCAGCGCGCGGTGCGATGGCACACGGCCAATCGGCTCGTCGTAGTCAAAATAATCGCGGAACTTGGCGACATCGGCGTTGTTTTCGTCTTTGCCTTCGATGCGTTTGCTGCGCAGCAGGCCCTCGGCCCACAGCCATTCGCGCAGGCCTTGCACCAGGCTCGCATCCTCCGCCCAGCGCTCGCTCAGGATGTCGCGCACGCCGTCTAGCACGGCTTGCACGGTAGTGAAGTCGGTGCCGTCTTCGTGCTTTTCGGCCTTCACAAAGGCCACGGCCTCGTCAGCAGGCACCAAGGCGGGGTTGGCAAACAGCCTGTCTGCCAGCGGCTCGATGCCCGCCTCGCGGGCGATCTGGCCTTTGGTGCGGCGCTTTTGCTTGTAGGGCAGGTACAGGTCTTCCAGCTCTTGTTTGGTGGGCGCGGCCTCAATGGCGGCGCGCAGCTCGGCCGTCAGCTTGCCCTGCGATTCAATGGCATCCAGCACGGTGGCGCGCCGCTCGGCCAGCTCGCGGAGATAGCCCAAGCGAAAGTCCAGCTCGCGCAACTGAATATCATCCAGCCCGCCGGTAGCCTCTTTGCGGTAGCGCGCCACAAAGGGCACGGTAGCGCCACCGTCCAGCAGCTCGACGGCGGCTTTCACTTGCTCTACTTTGACTTTGATTTCCTGCGCTATTTGCGCGATGATTTGCTGCATGCTTTTCTCGTGATGTACATCCCAGCGCGCGAGTGTGCCACAAGCGTGGCGCGGCAAAAAACACGCCTTCCATGCCCTGTGGTAGGCGGTACTGTAAGTTCTGGTTCTTGGGTGCGACTGAAGTCCATGCCCAGTGCCCACACCAGGAGAACCGTCATGCTACGCCGCCCCACGATAGCTATAATTTCAGTAGCTGCTTACGCCTTATTTCATTGGTCTACACCCCTATTTGCCGCGCAAAACACCTGCTCTGCGCAGTCTGCTGGCACCCTCACCCCGGTGATTGAGCTGTACACCTCCGAGGGTTGCAGCTCCTGCCCGCCCGCCGACCAGTGGGTCAGCACGCTCAAAAGCGCCCATGCCAAAGGCCAGGTGGTCGCGCAGGCCTTTCATGTCAACTACTGGGACTACATCGGCTGGACCGACCGCTTTGCCGCCCCCGTGCACACCACGCGGCAAAAGCAAATCTCAGCGGCCAACCGGTTGGACGGCATCTATACGCCGCAACTGGTCAAAAACGGCATCACCACCCGGGCCTATAGCAGCTCCATCACCTCCAGCGAGAGCGCCAAAGCAAGCATCCAGCTTAACCAAACCGCTGCCAACAGCTTTGAGGCCCAGGTCACACCGCTAGACGCGCAAACCCCCTGGACGGCCTATTTCACCGTCACCGAGCACGGCCACACCAGCCGCGTGACTGCGGGCGAGAACAAAGGCGAAAACCTGGCCCACGACTTCGTTGTGCGCCAGTACGTGCCGCTAGGCAACTACAGCGGCGCACAAAAGCTCAAGCTCAGCACCCTGGCCGCCACCGCGCAGCACCCCCGCCAGATCAACCTGGTGGTGACAGAATCGAAGACTGGCAAACCCTTGCAGGCACTGAGCGTGGGTTGTTAGATTTACCGTTGAATAGGCCGTTTACCCCTATAAATATTGCGTGAGCAGCTATTGTTTTCGCAGTCATTAAGGCGCTGGCGCACCATCCGCTACACTCCACCCCACATTTTTGCAGGCACTGGGTAAATGCATGCTCTACACGCTCATTGGTGCTGTCATCGGCTGGCTCAGCACGCTGATCTTCCCGCGCCTGTTCATTCGCTTGCCTGCCCTGGAGCTGTTGCACATTGTCATCAGCCCGGTGCTGGCCGCTTTGGCGATGGTGTGGCTGGGCAAATGGCGCCAGCAACGTGGCGGTGTGGCCGTGGGGTTTGACCGTTTCATGTATGCCTACTGCTTTGCGCTGGCGATGGCGGTGCTGCGCAATGCTTACGCGGTCTAGCGCGCTTGCACACCCGGCAGCAGGTCCGAGGCTTAGTTAGACCCAAAAGTCCAGCGCCAGGCCTCCAGGAAGCCTAGAATTGGCCCAAACCACTCTTACCCCTCTATCTATGGCCCGCTACTTACTCCTGTTTCTCCTTGCTGTTGCCGTCCTGGCCTTGGCGCTATTGATTGCTGGCCAGCTGGGCCTGCTACGCGGCAAGCCGCCTGCCGACCTGGGCGTGAAAGACGGCAAACTCAAGCGCCTGTCCAAAACCGAAAACTCGGTCAGTAGCCAAGCCGACCTGTGGGCCGACCACCCGATGCAGGCCTATGCGCGCATAGCGCCTTTCAAAATCACTGGCGATGGCAGTGCCGAGATGGGCCAGATTGTGGCCACGTTGCAAGCCATGCCGCGTACCGTCATCGCGCAGCAAGATGCTAGCTATATCTATGCACAGTGCACTACGCAACTGCTGAAATTTACCGACGACCTGGAGTTTGTTCTGGACAAAGCAGCGGGCGTGATCCATGTGCGCAGCGCCAGCCGCATCGGCCGCAAAGACCTGGGAGCCAACCGCGCGCGGATGGAGCAGATACGCGCGGCGCTGGGGCAATAGGTAGACGGGCCGCAGGCCAAGAGACAACAGGTATCCAGCCATGGACTACGGAACCTGGGGCACTGGATTACCACGCACTTACTATTAATTTAGGTTGCGGTAGGAACAGAAGTTACCCCCTGCCCCCCGCGCAGATCCGTACGTGCAGAATTCCCGCATACGGCTCCTGCCTCAGGTATGTGACG
>JAYVJV010000188.1:0-16325 GCA_043769005.1 Polaromonas sp.
TGCAGTTGCTCGTAACTGGCGGGCTGTTGGTTAAGCTGCCATTTGTGCTCGGTAACGACGGTATGCAGCTGCGAGTAAATGTCCCGCCACTCGCGCACGCGGCGCACGCTGATGAAGTTTTGGCGTAGCAGTTGTTCGTATTGGCGGTTGCTGAGCTTGTGGGTCGGGTGCCCCTCACCCCGGCCCTCTCCCAGAGGGCGAGGGAGATTCTTGCCCCCTCTCCCGCTTGCGGGAGAGGGCTGCCCGCCACGCGCCTTGTTAATCCAATCCCACAGCTTCAGATACCCCGTAAATTCACTCTTCTCGTCGTCAAACTTCTTATGCGCCTCGTCGGCCTGCTGCTGCGCCTCCATCGGGCGGTCGCGCACGTCTTGCACGCTCAGGGCGCTGGCGATGATGAGTACCTCGTCCAGCGCGCCACGCTGCTTGGCCTCCAATATCATCCGCCCCACGCGCGGATCCAGCGGCAGGCGCGACAGCTCGGCACCCAGCGCGGTCAGCTCGTTGTATTCATCGACAGCGCCGAGTTCCTGCAGCAGGTCGTAGCCGTCGGCAATGGCGCGGCGCTGCGGTGGCTCGATAAACGGGAATTCTTCCACATGCCCCAGGCGCAGCGCCTTCATGCGCAGAATCACGCCCGCAAGGGATGAGCGCAGAATTTCGGGGTCGGTAAATTTGGGCCGCGCGTCAAAGTCTTTTTGTTCGTACAGGCGAATGCAGATACCATCGGCCACGCGCCCGCAGCGGCCCGAGCGCTGGTTGGCCGCTGCCTGGGCAATCGGCTCCACCAATAGCTGCTCCACCTTGTTCCTAAAACTGTAGCGCTTCACACGCGCTGTACCTGCGTCAATCACGTAGCGGATGCCCGGCACGGTAAGCGAAGTTTCGGCCACGTTGGTGGACAGCACGATGCGTTTGCCCTTGCCCACTTCAAACACGCGGTCTTGCTCTTGCTGGGAGAGGCGGGCAAACAGCGGAATCACATCGGCATTGCGGTGCAGTGGCTGGTGCGCCAGGTGCTTGCGCAAATGGTCTGCCGCCTCGCGGATTTCGCGCTCACCAGGGAGGAAGACGAGGATGTCGCCACTACCGCCGCCCATCCACAGCTCGTCGGTCGCGTCCGCAATGGCGCTATTCAAATCATAGTCGCGGCTTTCTTCAAACGGCCGGTAACGCTGCTCCACCGGGAACATGCGGCCACTGACCATGATGACAGGGGCCGGGCCGTTTCTGGACTCAAAATGCCGGGCAAACCTGTCCGCATCAATCGTGGCCGAGGTGACGATGATTTTGAGGTCGGGCCTGCGGGGAAGTAGCTGCTTTAAATAGCCCAGCAAAAAGTCAATGTTCAGCGAGCGCTCATGCGCCTCGTCAATGATGAGTGTGTCATAGGCTTTTAAATCCGGGTCGCCCTGCGTCTCGGCCAGCAAAATACCGTCGGTCATCAGCTTGACCGAGGCATCGCGCGAGAGCCGGTCCTGAAAGCGCACCTTGTAGCCCACCACATCGCCCAGCGGCGTTTTCAGCTCCTCGGCAATGCGCTTGGCCACGGAGGTCGCGGCTATGCGGCGCGGCTGGGTATGGCCGATCAGTTTGCCTCTGCCAAGTGGGTAATTGCATTTACCTCGGCCTAAAGCCAAAGCAATTTTGGGCAGCTGCGTCGTCTTGCCCGACCCCGTTTCGCCGCAGACAATCACGACTTGGTGGTCTCTAATGGCGGTGGCAATCTCGTCACGACGAGCGGATACGGGCAGGGATTCAGGGAAGGTAATGTCTAGCATGGGGCGTGGGGCAACCTGTGATTATCGCTAATCGTGCAACCCGTCGGCTGCGGTACAGTAGCGGTAATCCGCTTATTTGCCCACCCCATCCATGTCCACCGTCTTCAACTTCACCTTCGTCCCCTGGTTTCGCTCCGTCGCGCCCTACATTCACCTGCACCGTGGCAAGACCTTTGTGGTGGCGGTGTGCGGCGAGGCGATTGCGGCGGGCAAGCTGACCACCATTGCGCAAGACCTGGCGCTGATTCAGAGCATGGGTGTCAAAGTGGTGCTGGTGCATGGCTTTCGCCCGCAGGTCAACGAGCAACTGGCCGCCAAAGGCCATGCGGCCAAATATTCGCACGGCATCCGCATTACCGACAGCGTGGCGCTGGATTGCGCGCAAGAGGCCGCTGGGCAACTGCGCTATGAGATCGAGGCCGCATTCAGCCAGGGCCTGCCCAACACGCCGATGGCGGGCGCTACGGTGCGGGTGATGAGCGGCAACTTTATTACCGCACGACCTGTAGGTATCGTCGATGGGGTGGACTTTCAGCACAGCGGTATGGTGCGCAAAGTAGACACCGCAGGCATTATGCGTACGCTGGACATGGGTGCGATGGTGCTGCTCTCGCCCTTTGGCTTCTCGCCCACTGGAGAAGCGTTTAACTTGACGATGGAGGAGGTAGCCACCTCGGTAGCCACGGCCTTGCAGGCCGACAAGCTGATATTTTTAACCGAAATACCCGGCTTGGCTATCGACCCCTTGCAAGCGCTGAGCGAAGACAACCCCATCGACACCGAGCTGCCACTGGCAGCCGCCGAAAAACTGTTGACCACCCTGCCCGGCGCGCAGCTACCCACCGACACCGCCTTTTACTTGCAGCACTGCGTTAAAGCCTGCAAAAGCGGCGTGGAGCGCAGCCACATCTTGCCCTTTGCCACCGACGGCGCGCTCTTGCTGGAGGTGTATGTGCACGACGGCATTGGCACCATGGTGGTGGACGAAAAACTGGAAAGTCTGCGCGAGGCTACGCCCGACGACGTAGGCGGCGTGCTGCAACTGATCGAGCCGTTCGAGCGCGACGGCACGCTGGTCAAACGTGACCGCACCGAGATTGAGCGCGACATCACCAACTACAGCATCATCGAGCACGATGGCGTGATCTTTGGTTGCGCCGCGCTCTACCCCTACCCCGAGTCGCGCACGGCTGAAATGGCGGCGCTCACGGTGTCGCCGCAGTCGCAGGCACAGGGAGATGGTGAAAAGCTTTTAAAACGTGTGGAGCAGCGCGCCAAAGCTGCCGGGCTGGACAGCATTTTTGTGCTGACCACGCGCACCATGCACTGGTTTATCAAACGCGGCTTTGCCCAGGTAGACCCCGACTGGCTACCCGATGCCCGCAAACGCAAGTACAACTGGGATCGCAAGAGCCAGGTGCTGGTCAAGAAGTTGTAGACTAATAAATACGAGCGTAATAAGCTATAAAATTAATAGCAACTAAGCGTCTGCCCGAAGCGCCTTGCGCAGCTCCACGCCAATCTCTGGCTTGTGCGCAAAGGGGTCGGTGGGGTTGCGTTGTTGCATGATGTCTTCCAGCCGGGTTTGCACCGAGCCGATGGATTTGGGGTGGCTGTAGATGTAGAACTGGCCCGCCTGCACGGCATCAAACACTTTTTGCGCTACATCGGCGGCGCTGACCTTGCCGCTGTCCACGGCTTTGTCGCTCATGGCCTGGCCGATGAGTTGGCTCTTGGTCGGCTTAACTCCCGCCTGCTTGAAGTCATCGGGACGGTTGCGGTGGCTTTGGCTGATGCCAGTGGGTACAAAGAAGGGGCACAGCACCGAGGCGCTGATCTGGTCGGTGACCAGTTTCAGGTCTTGGTACAGCGTTTCGCTCAGGCTGACCACGGCGTGCTTGCTGACGTTGTACACGCCCATGTTGGGGGCATTGAGCAGCCCGGCCATACTGGCGGTGTTGACGATGTGGCCCTGGTAGCTGGGGTCTTTTTTGGCGGCTTCCAGCATCATGGGGGTGAACACGCGCACGCCGTGGGCCACGCCCATGATGTTGACACCGATCACCCATTCCCAGTCTTTCAGGGTGTTCTCCCAGATCATGCCCCCTGCCCCTACGCCTGCGTTGTTGAAGACGAAGTGCGGTGCGCCAAAGCGTTTGAACACCGCCTCGCCCAGGGCCTCTACCTGGTCGGCTTTGGATACATCCAGCTTAAAGGGCAGCACCTGTGCGCCCATGGCGGATATTTCTGCCGTGGCTTTGTCCAGCGCGTCTTGCTGCACATCGGCTAGCACCAGGTGCATACCCAGCTTGGCCCCGATGCGGGCACACTCCAGGCCAAAGCCCGAGCCTGCGCCCGTGAGGACAGCGGTTTTGTTTTTAAAGTCGGCGATCATGCGTTAGCTCTTTTCATGGTAAATCCAATGCGGGGAAAGTGGACGTTGACGCTGCCCGCGCGGTCGTCGTGTCTGCGCAGGCTGTAGCGGGTGCGGGTGGCGGCGGTCAACTCACCTTGCGTTTCTTCCAGGCCAAAGCTGTCGGCCTTGATAGAGACCTGCGTGCCCAGCGGGATGCCATGCTCGTCCTGGAAGACTTCATTTTTTACATCAAACAGGTGGTTAGCCCCCGTAAAACCAGCGCAAGCAGCTATTGAATCAGTAGCATTGCTTTTAGCCATAGATCCATGACCAAAGGCTTTGATGCGGTCCATCCAAGCCAGCACGCTGGGCGTGGCATCCAAAATGGGTGCCAGTGCGGGGATGTTTCGGGTGAACCACAGCGGGTGGTAGATGGAGAAATCGGCCACGCTGGGCTGCTGGCCCAGTACAAAGGGCTGCGCGTCCACCATGCTGGCAATGCGGCGCAGATAGCTTTTGTAGGCAGGCGTCGCGTCATGCGGGTGCATGCGGGGTGCGCCACCGCGCATGGCGGTGCGGTCTGCTACCAGGGTGGCTGCGGCATCGGGGTTAGCGGCAAAGATGTGCGCCGCGCCAGCGGGCGAGAAGTTATACGCCATGGCCGCCCAAAACAGCGTGCTGTCGGCCCACTGCGCCACCGTGCGCGCAGCGCCCTTGATGCCCGCAGGGTACAAAGTTTTATCGGGGCTGAGGTGCTCCAGCACATCGCAGATCAGCGCGGTGTCGCAAATAATGTCATTGCCGATTTGCAGTATCGGGATACGGCGGTAGCCCCCGGTGAGCGCCTGCATATCGGGCTTGGGCATCACCATGGGCTGCATCACCGACTTCCAGGCGATGTTTTTGTAGCCAAAGATGGCGCGCATCTTCTCTGCGAAGGGGGAGTTGGGGTAGTGGTGAAAGTAGATGTCTTGGGTCATTTTTTGTCTCCAGTTATAAAGGGGGAGGGGATTTTTTGAACGCAGAGGGCGCGAAGGTTACGCAAAGTGCGCAGAAAAGAAATACTAAAAAAATACAAAAATATTTGAATGCATTTTAATTATTTAAATGAAACTTGATAGCTAATTTAATTTGAAAACTTTGAAATTAAACTTTTTGAATTTTTTGGTATTCCTTTTGCGCTCTCTGCGAAACCTTCGCGCCCTCTGCGTTCAAAAATCCCCGCATTAAATCGTAAATCCATCAAACCACCCTAGCCCGCCTGGGCGCAAAGATGAGTTTGAGCGTATCCAGCACATCCCGCACCTCAGCGCCTTGCAGCGCGCCCTTCTCTTGCAGCAGCGCTTGCAAACGCGGCAAATGGTAGTGCGGCACGGCGGGGTAAAGATGGTGCTCCAGATGGTAGTTGACATGGTGCGGAAAGAAAACAGCGCGAAACAGCCAGTTAGACCAGCGGCCCGAGGTATTGTTGCTGCGCGCGGCAGTCAAAGGTGAGGACAAGTCCGTCACCGCGCCGTGTTCGCAAATGGCGCGCAGGCGCAAAATAGGTTGCAGTACAGTCACCAAGGGCAGCATCCACAGCACGGCATACATGGCCAAACCTTGCCCCCCGCCCAGTAGCCATGCCACACAAGGCGCAGCCAGGTGAAAGCCCACCACAATCAAACGGTCTTGCCTGGCGCTGGCTCTGAGCTGTGGCGAGGTGTCGTTCAGCGGGTCCACTTTACCGCCGGTGTCTGCATTGATGGCGGGGGCACCAAAGAAATACGCATAGGTCTTCCAGGCATTCCAGCCCACCAAATCAAGCGCCAGTTTGCGCCACAAATACGCCTTGCCACGCGGGTAGCCACCGTGTATGGCGGTGTCGGGGTCTTGGCTGCCGTACAGGTTGTTATGGTGCAAACGGTGCGTAACGCGGTAGGTGCACATACTCACGCCGCCCGCCATGCCAATCAAACGGCCAGCAATATCGTTAGCCGTGCGGTGGGTGAACATGCGGTAGTGCGCCGCCTCATGCGACAAAATAAACAGCCCATGCAGTGCAATGCCAATAGCCAGCACGCTCAGCAGCACCCAGGGCGTAAACCAATTCACCACACCAAAGGCGATTGCAGCGCCAATCAGCAGCACAGTTTGCGCAATACCCACTAACGAACGGGCGTTGGACAAGGTCGTGAGCGGGGCCAGCTCCTGGGCAGAAAGTATCTTGCGCGCAGCCGCATTGCCCGAGCCAGCTACAGGCTGCAACACCCGCAAGTCGTCTCGAAACTCTTCACCCTGCCGATCCGTTGGCAAGGCCGTTGTACCTGATACCGATGTAGAAAAACTCATTTTGGTATTCCTTTTGCGCCCTCTGCGAAACCTTCGCGCCCTCTGCGTTCAAAAAATCCTCGCCTTGACCCGAAGAAACCTCAAACCAACTTCACCACCTGCTTGCCAAAGTTTTTGCCCCGCAGCAGGCCTAAAAATGCCTCGGGCGCGGCCTCTATGCCCTGCGCTACCGTCTCGCGTGGCTTGAACTTGCCGGTGGCAATCAAACCACCCAGTTCCTTCAAAGCTTCAGGCCACACCTCCATATGCTCGCTCACAATAAAACCTTCTACCTTTAAACGGCTCATCAAAATTAGCGCAGGCGCTGCCAATGGCAAAGGTTTGCCATCGTAGCCCGCAATCATGCCGCACACGGCAATACGGCCAAAGGCGTTCATGCGCGCCAGCACCACGTCCAATATCCAGCCGCCTACATTCTCAAAATAGCAATCTATGCCGTTGGGCGCAGCGTCTTTGAGCGCGGCATTCAAAGCCTTACTGTCAGCATGCTCTTTGTAGTCAATGCACGCGTCAAAACCCAGTTCTTTCACAGCGTAGTCGCATTTGTCTTTACCGCCTGCAATGCCCACCACGCGGCAACCGCGCGCTTTGGCCAGCGCACCCACAGCGCTGCCTACCGCGCCACTGGCCGCTGTCACGCACACCGTCTCGCCCGCCTTGGGTTGGCAGATTTTGAGCAAACCGTAATACGCCGTCACGCCCGGCATGCCGACCGCACCCAGGTAATGGCTTAGCGGGATATGCGTGGTATCGACCTTGCGCAGCGCGCCCACGGCATTGCCGTCCACCACGCTGTACTGCTGCCAGCCGCCCATGCCCACCACTTTGTCGCCCACGGCAAACTTGGGGTTCCTGGATTCGACCACTTCGCCCGCCGCACCGCCCTGCATCACCGCGCCCAGCGCCTGCGGCACGGCGTAGCTCTTGCTGTCGTTCATGCGGCCCCGCATATACGGGTCCAGGCTCATGTAATGCTGGCGCACCAGCACCTGGCCGTCTTGCAAGGCGGGGGTGTCGGTGGTGACGAGTTTGAAGTTGCTGGCCTGCGCCTCGGCGGTAGGGCGGTTGTCGAGCAGCCATTGTTGATTTTTCATAATTTTCTTTCTTTAGTTACTATAGATTTAATAGCTGCTTACGCTTAATTTTATTGGGCTAGAGGCCAAATTGGCTTGCCAAACACGGAGTTTCAGTCCGTGGCCGGAGGATTGAGTTGATTGACCGACTTGGGGCCCACCGGCAAGCGCTTCACGTACTTGAACGTCCCCGTGGCGTGCGAGCACGCTTTACCATCCGCATCGTAAATCGTGCCTTCGGTAAACGCCAGCGTCGCCGTGCGGTGGATCAGCCGCCCCTTGGCCACCAGTGGTCCACGGGCGGGCTGCATAAAGCTGGTTTTCATCTCGATGGTGACCACGCCCATCTCCAGCTCTACACTCCGCGCCGCATGCGCCATCACCACATCCAACAGCGTCATGCTGGCCCCGCCGTGGGTGACGTTGTAGCTGTTCAAATGCTCGGGCGCAGCTTCGTAATGAATCTCGGATTCGCCGTTGTCAAACTTGACCAGTTCAAAGCCCAGGTGCTCTACGAAGGGGATGTGGACGCTAAATTTCATCAACCCCCCGCCACCACAGACACACCGCCATCCACTGCCAGCCACTGCCCGGTAATGTGCTTGCCCGCATTGGAGGCGTACAGCAGGCACAGGCCTTTCAAATCCTCGTCATCACCCAGGCGGCGTAGCGGGGCGTTTTCTTTCAGTTTGTCTTCACCCAATGCTTTTAAGGTGCCTGCGGTCATCTTGCTGGGGAAAAAGCCGGGGCAAATGGCGTTGACGCGGATGTTGTAGGCACCCCATTCTGCCGCCAGGGCACGGGTAAAGTTGATGACTGCGCCCTTGGAGGTGTTGTAGGCAATGGTTTTCATGCCGCTGGGGTTGCCGCCCAGGCCAGCGATGGAGGCGACGTTGATGATGCTGCCGCTCTTGCGGCCGATCATGCTCTTTTTGGCGATGCGTTGCGACAGCAAAAAGTAGCCGCGCACGTTGAGGTTCATCACCTTGTCCCAGGCCTCCGCCGGGTGGTCTTCGGCGGGTGCGCCCCAGGCGGCTCCGGCGTTGTTGACCAAGATGTCAATGTCGCCCATGCGCTGCAAGGTCTCGTCGGCCAGGCGGTTGATCTCTTCGTCTTTGGCGCAGTCGGCGGCAATCCAGCGCGCGTCGATGCCGGCGGCCTGCAGCTCGGCGGTGGCTTCCTCCAGGTCGGCGGCTTTGCGCGAGGTCAGCATGATTTTGGCCCCGGCCTCGCCCAAGGCGTGCGCCATTTGCAGGCCCAGGCCGCGCGAGCCGCCCGTGACGAGGGCGGTTTTGCCTTTGAGGTCAAAGAGTTGGTGGATGCTACGGGGGGTCATGCTAAGTCTCCTGGTAAATAGATAGTGGTGGGATAGTGGTGATGGGAAATCAGTCTTAAAAACGTGCGCCCTGGCTTGCACCATGCTGGGTGCGCGCATCGTACTCTTTGTCGCGGTTTTTAAGGTGGGTGTACACGCTGTCAAACTCAGTTTGAGCAAGTGAAGCGGCCTGCGCACAGGGGAAATTGCTGACACCTAAAAACTTCTCACGCACCAGCACGGCCAGCTCATTGCCATGCTGCACATGGCCTTCTTCATGCTGCTGCAATGCAGCGTAATAGGCTTGCCAGCGCTGCTGCAACGCGGCGGGTGCGGCGGCTTCGTTAGTCCATTTGGGCATCAAAATTTCACCTGCAACTTTCAAACGCACGCTGTCAAAGCGGCACAGTTTGCCTTCGGCCTGGGTAGTGAAATGGTAGGTAATGTTCCAGCTCGCCATGCCGTGATAGCCCTTGGGGCCGTTGGCAGCCAGTGACTTAACCAGGCTCTCATAGCTGTCGCCTTTGACGGGATAGCGATTCCAGATAATCTGTGTCTCCATCGCGCTGCTGGCTTTTGGGATAGTTTTAATACCCGAAAATTGGGGCGCAGCGGCGTTGGCGCACGGCGCATCGGTATACACCGTGCGGCCCGCCTCGGTGCATTTGTGTACCTGCGCCTGCAACGGACCTACAGCGCCCAAGCCGCCAAGTAACAGGGCAGCTAGGCAGACTTTAAGCACGGGCGGGGCGGGATCGCGCAGCGACGAATGGGAAAGGAAATTCACGGTCACAACCTGAAAGCTATTTTTTTAGTGCATACGCGAACGAATATAAATCAACAGCACCCCCAGCGCTGTCGCCAAACTGCCAACCAGTACCAGGCCGCTGCCAGCGGGCCAACTGCCAGGCGCGCCGGGTACGGCCATCTGGCCCACCGTGATGCCGGTGAGCACCATCAGCAGACCCGCGTAGATGAGCAACCACACCGCGTTTTCTACCCGGCGCTGTTTGCGTGTGGCGGTTACCACTTCTTCCTTGATCAACGGCATGCATAGGCCTCCTGCCGTCCATTGTGAACCTGTTTGCCACGCGAGATCAATTTAAAACGCGTCTTCAGGTGTGTTGGCGCAAGTCATGTCTCGGCTCGTGACAACCGCCAGCCAAGTACCTATTTTTGGCAATTCATAACGATAAAAATAGCCTGTAGCGCTTGATATACCAGCGTAAGTAGCTACATTTTTAATAGCAATTGATTGAACTACTAGAGCTACATCCAGCCATATCCAGGCCAGCACGGTATGACCAAACGCCTGCATATAGGGCACGGCATTGGGCAAGGCCTCCAGCGGGTTACCTGTAGCCCACGCGGCTTTGGTGGCTGCATCTATTTGGCCCAGAGCCTGTGTCAAGCCATGCGCGTACTGCGCAAGCGTTGGCACTTGCAGCGCCCGTCGCGCCGTGGCGTTGATACGCGCGGCCAGCAGTTGCAGGCCGCGCCCACCTTCCATCAATACCTTGCGGCCCAGCAAGTCCATCGCCTGAATGCCGTGCGTACCCTCGTGGATCATGTTCAGCCGCTGGTCGCGCCAATACTGCTCGACCGGGAAATCGCGCGTGTAGCCGTAGCCACCGTGGATCTGGATCGCCAGGCTGTTGGCTTCCAGGCAGTTTTCGCTGGGCCAGCTTTTGGCAATGGGGGTGAGCACTTCCAGCAGCAGGCGCGCTTCGTCAGCGGCCTCGGGCGTGCCGGTGCGCTGTTCGTCGACCAGCTTGGCGCAATACAGTTGCAAAGCCAGCGCGCCTTCGCAAATCGACTTTTGCGCCAGCAGCATGCGCTTGATGTCGGCGTGCTCGATCAAGCGCACTTGCGGGGCGTTGGCATCTTTTATGCCACCAGAGGCCGTGTTACTTGCGTGAGCAGATACTATTTTAGGAGCAACCAGCAACCTGCCCTGGGGCCGCTGCTTGGCATAGTCCAGCGACGCGTAATACCCCGCCAGCCCCAGCATGGTGGCCGCCATGCCAATGCCAATGCGCGCCTCATTCATCATGTGGAACATGCATTTGAGGCCTTCGCCGGGCTGGCCGACCAGGTAGCCAATTGCACCCGCACCCTTGCCAAACGGCCCTGCGTCGCCGACAGGGAATTTGCCTTCGCCAAAGTTCAGCAGCGTATTGGTGGTGCCGCGCCAACCCAGCTTGTGGTTCAGCCCGGCCAATGCCACGTCGTTGCGCACGCCCGTCAAATCGCCTTGGGTGTTCACCAATTTCTTGGGCACGATAAACAGCGAAATCCCCCGCACACCCGGCACCAGCTTGCCATCCGCATCAGGAATTTTGGCCAGTACCAGGTGCACGATGTTTTCGGTCAGCTCATGTTCGCCGCTGGATATCCACATCTTGTTGCCGCGCAGGCGGTAGCGCGGGCCAAGCGGGTCTTCGTTCCATAGCACGTCATCCTTCGTTGGCGCTACTGCCGCATCCACATCTGGCAGGGCTTTGGTGGTAATGTCACTCAGTGACGACCCCGCCTGCGGCTCACTCAAGCACATCGTGCCCGCCCAACGCCCGCTAAATTCATTGGCAGCAAACACGTCCTTCTGCATTTGCGTACCCGTGGCCATGATGCAACTGGCATTGCCCGAGGTCAGCAAGTTCGAGCCAATCGAGATGGATGCCACCGCAAAAAACGAATTCGCCGCCGCGTTCACGGTAAACGGCAATTGCGTGCCCCCCAGCGCATAGTCCTGCGCCGCCGCCAGCATGCCCGACTCCACATAGGCCTGGTGCGCATCATGCGTCGCCTGCGGCAGCACCACGCGCAAAGCGCCATCAGCATCCACCTCTGTACGCGGCTCCTGCGTGTCCACCAGCCGGTTAAACGGGGCGTACTTCTCGCGTGCAATCCGCTCGCAGGTGTCAAGCACTGCATCAAAGGTCTCGCGAGTATGGTCTGTAAAACGCGGGCGCTGGTTTAAAGATTCGGCGGCTAGCCAGTCGTATAGCAGGAACTCGATGGTATTGCGGTAACTCATGATCAACTTTATTAAAGACACGCAGTCAGACGACTGCATGCCGGAAATTTATCGTAGATGGATGTAACGCTTTTGGACTTCTGCCAGAGGCATCATCAGCTCCTGCACGCGCCTGCCTGCTAGCTGCGCAAGATCAGGGTTGTCCCGCCAGATTTGCGTCCAAAGCTCATACTGAGCCAGAGACTGCTCCCAGCGCTCTTGCAATTGCTGCGCAGTGGGCACCGCAATACCGTAGTGCGCATCATTCATTGACACTCTCCTCAAACTTGATATTCAATTGATGCTCACTGGTCAATGTGATGGATAAACCATTCTCACCTAACATTAAACAAATTGGCGACTAACCACTATTGGTACTCAAAAGCATCTTCAGTTCATTAATTCCAGTTTGAATAGTTGAAGCAATTGAAGCGTTCGATGCTTCCTGCATAGATGGTTCAATGTACTGGTAGTACTCCTCCGAGCTCTTCCAGCTAGCGCCTTGCTTGTTCAACTTTGGCTCCAATACAGATATAAGTAGGGCTTCAAGCTGCTCGATGATCTCCGAACCTGATACCGATAGCTTTGAATCGGGGCTCATGGCTTGATGCAACCCTTCGCTAGTAGATTTTCGAAAACCGTACCAGGAAAAATGGGTCCAGCGATTCCAGAGATGATCGTTTTCATGGTCTTTTAACCGCTTCAATAGCCGACTAGTGTCCCCGTATCCAGCCTGACCAACATACACTGCAACTAAGTTTTTGTCATAGAGCACGTACACACCGATTTGGTCTCTGAAATCTACCATTTCAGACTTAGGTGTCAGTCGCCCTTTTAAATGCCCACGAACACTGCCTTTTCCCCGAAATAGATACTGACGTTCCCAAAGATGTCCAAAATTTTTAACAAGCATCACAGCACCTCAAACACCCCCGCCGCCCCCATCCCCCCACCAATACACATTGTCACACACACGCGCTTGGCACCACGGCGTTTGCCTTCGATCAGGGCGTGGCCGGTCAGGCGTTGGCCGCTGACACCGTAGGGGTGGCCTACTGCGATGGCGCCGCCGTTGACGTTGAGGCGATCCATAGGGATGCCGAGTTTTTGCGCGCTGTAGAGTACTTGCACGGCAAAGGCTTCGTTCAGTTCCCATAGGTCAATGTCTTGCATCGTCAGGCCCAGGCGCTTTAAGACTTTGGGTACGGCAAAGACCGGGCCGATGCCCATCTCATCAGGCTCGCAGCCTGCCACTGCAAAGCCGAGGAAACGACCCAAGGGCTTCAAGCCACGTTTGCTGGCCAGCTCTTCGCTCATCACCACGCAGGCACCCGCGCCGTCGCTAAACTGGCTGGCATTGCCTGCCGTCACCACACCGCCAGGAATGGCGGGTTTGATGCTGCTGATGCCCTCTTTGGTGGTGCCTTCGCGCAGGCCTTCGTCCACACTCACAGTAACTTCTTTGGTAATGAGGCCCATGACTTTATCGACCACACCGGCTTTGACGGTGATGGGTGCAATCTCGTCTGCGAACTTGCCAGCAGCCTGTGCGGCGCAGGCTTTTTGCTGGCTGGCCGCGCCGTATTCGTCCATTACGTCGCGACCCATGTTGTAGCGCTTGGCCACCTGCTCGGCGGTTTGCAGCATATTCCAGTAAATTTCGGGCTTCTTCTTCATCAGCGCCGGGTCGGACAGCATGTGCTGGTTCATCTCCTGCTGCACGCAGCTGATGCTCTCTACACCACCGGCCACATACACATCGCCCTCGCCCGCAATGATGCGCTGCGATGCCAAAGCAATGGTTTGCAGACCCGACGAGCAAAAGCGGTTGACGGTCATGCCCGAGGTGGTGATGGGGCAGTCGGCCATCAGCGCGATCTGGCGGGCGATGTTGGCCCCCGTGGCACCCTCGGGGTTGGCGCAGCCCATGATCACATCATCCACCTCGGCGGCGTCAATGCCTGCGCGCTGGATGGCTTGGCGCACAGCGTGGCCGCCCAGGGTGGCTCCGTGCGTCATGTTGAAGGCACCCTTCCAGCTCTTGGCAAGCGGGGTGCGGGCGGTGGATACGATAACGGCGTTTGTCATAACAATTACTCCTGAATATTTAAAAAACTATTTGGCAGCAGAGAGCCACAGCAGCGCCAAGGCTACTGCGGCCGGAGCGGCCTGGATGTACAAAATTCTTTTGCTCACGGTGGCAGCGCCATAGGCACCCGCTATCACAACACACAACAAAAAGAACACTTTAAATGCGAAACCCGCATCCCCCATCCACAAGCCCACCAGCAGGCCCGCAGCCAGAAAGCCGTTGTACAGACCCTGATTGGCCGCCAGCACCTTGGTGATGGCGGCTTTTTCAGGGGTGTTGCCAAAGGTCTTCAGGCCTTTGGGTTTGTCCCACAAAAACATTTCCAGCACCAAAAAGTAGATATGCAATGCCGCAACCACCACGATCAAAATTTCTGCAGTGAATTTCATAGTTGCACTTTTAAGCTGAGGGGTAGGCCATTACAGCGGGATGGGAAAGCGCGTTTAGCTGAAGGTTTTTCCCTCTGCCGCAAGCCGTGCCAGCAGCGGTGCGGGCTTCCAGAAATTGGCATCGTCGTGCGGGTTTTTGGCAAAGCTGTTCATGGCCAGGATGACGTTGAACAAACCCACCTGGTCGGCGTAGTGCATGGGGCCGCCACGGTAGATGGGGAAGCCGTAACCCGTCAGGTACACCATGTCGATGTCGCCTGCTTTGCTGGCAATGCCGTCTTCCAGAATGTGCGCGCCTTCGTTAACCAAGGCAAACACCAGACGCTGGACGATTTCTTCGTCGCTGATTTTGCGCGGTGTGATGCCAGTCGCCTTGCGGTGGTCTTCAATCATCTTCACCACCACGGCGCTGGGAATCGCATCGCGTTTGCCGGGCACATAGTCGTACCAGCCCGCGCCGGTTTTCTGGCCAAAGCGGCCCATCTCGCACAGCAGGTCGGCGGTTTTGCTGTATTTCATGCCGGGGCGCTCGACGTTGCGGCGCTTGCGAATGGCCCAGCCAATGTCGTTGCCCGCCAGGTCACCCATGCGGAAGGGGCCCATGGCAAAGCCAAATTTTTCTACCGCTTTGTCAACCTGCGCGGGGGTGCAGCCTTCTTCAATCAAAAAGCCTGCCTGGCGGCTGTATTGCTCGATCATGCGGTTGCCGATAAAGCCATCGCACACGCCGCTGACGACGGAGGTTTTCTTGATCTTTTTGCCTAGCGCCATCACGGTAGCCAACACGTCTTTGCCGGTCTTTTTGCCGCGCACCACCTCCAAAAGTTTCATCACATTGGCAGGGCTGAAAAAGTGCGTGCCGACCACGTCTTGCGGGCGCTTGGTGAAGGCAGCAATCTTGTCCATGTCAAGGGTGGAGGTGTTGGAAGCCAAAATCGCGCCCGGCTTCATCACCTCGTCCAGCTGCTTGAAGACCTTCTCTTTCACGCCCATTTCTTCAAACACGGCCTCAATCACCATGTCGGCATCTTTCAGGTCGGCATAGTTCAAGGTGGTGGACAAGAGCGCCATGCGCTGGTCATATACGGCCTGCTTGAGCTTGCCTTTGGTGACTTGCGACTCGTAGTTTTTGCGGATGGTGGCAACGCCTTTGTCCAGCGCTTCCTGCTTCATCTCTAGCATCTTGACCGGGATGCCCGCGTTCAAAAAGTTCATGCTGATGCCACCGCCCATGGTGCCCGCGCCAATCACGGCGATTGACTTGATCTCGCGCTTGGGGGTGTCATCCGGCACGTCGGGGATCTTGCTGGCGGCGCGCTCGGCCACAAACAGGTGGCGCAGCGCGCGGCACTCGGGCGTCCACATCAGGTTGATGAAGATCTCGCGCTCGGTCAGCATGCCCTGGTCAAACTTTTGCTTGGTGGCGGCCTCTACGGCGTCCACACACTTGGCGGGCGCCGGGTAGTTTTTGCTCATGCCCTTGACCATGTTGCGGGCAAACTGAAAGTACGCATCGCCCAGCGGGTGTTTGCAGGGCAAGTTGCGCACCAGTGGCAATGGCGATTTGTCCTTGGCATGCAGCTCAGCTTTGCCCCGCGCCAAGGCAATGGCCTCGTCCATCAGGCTTTCGGGCGACTTGGTAAGCAGGTCAAACAGCTTCTGGCCGGGCAGCATGCACAGCATTTCGCTCTTGACGGGCTCGCCACTGACAATCATGTTCAGCGCCACCTCCACGCCCAGCACGCGCGGCAGGCGCTGCGTGCCACCGGCACCGGGGATCAAACCCAGCTTGACTTCAGGCAGGGCCACGTTGCAGCCGGGGGCCACTACGCGGTAATGGCAGCCCAGTGCCAGCTCCAGCCCACCGCCCATGCAGGTGGTATGGATGGCAGCCACCACCACCTTGGGCGAGTTTTCGCAGGCCAGAATCAAGCTGAGCAAATTGGGCTCTTGCACCGCTTTGGGCGAGCCA
>JAYVJV010000189.1:0-26586 GCA_043769005.1 Polaromonas sp.
GGCCACGTCCATGGCCTTGTACTTGGCGTACAGGCGCTCGTCACTGCCCAGGCGGGTATAAAACTCGGTGATCTTGGGCAGCGCCTCGTTGTAGGCGGCACGCAGCTCGGTCGTGTCGGCGACAGAGTTGAGGTGGCTCACAGCGCCCCAGGCTCGGCCCAGTTTTTCGTTCACCACATCCAGCGCTTTGCTCATGGCCAGCCACTGGGCCGGGAAGTCTGTAGCCGCAACTTGCTCTAGCGCCGCATTGGCTTCTATGAGCAGCGCGTCAATGGCCGGGGCTACGTGGGCAGGCTGGATGGCCGCGAACTGGGGTAGGTCGGTAAAGTCTAAAAGCGGATTGGTCATGGAGTTTTAGATGTGGCGCGGGTGGGTTAATTCAAGGTTTTTGTAGCTGGCTGCGGGCTTGAATACATTTTTTGAACGCAGAGGGCGCAAAGGTTTCGCAGAAAGCGCAGAAGAAGAAAAAAAATAAATACAAAATAAATTCAAAATAAATTGAAACTCAAATTCAAAATTTTTTCTTTTTTGTATTCCTTTCTCCTCTTTTTTGCGCCCTTTGCGAAACCTTCGCGCCCTCTGCGTTCAAAAATTCCCCGGTATTCAGGTTTTCAACAACCTTAGCCCTGCGAAGCCTTCTTCACCGACTTCTGTTTCACCTTGGCCCGCTTGACGGTACCGCCGCGCGTCAGTCGCTCATTGCCCAGTACGCGTAGCATTTTCACTTCAGGGCGTTGGCCGCCTCGGCTGCTGTATTTCAAGATTTTCACGTCTTTGGGGCCAGACATGCGGTCTTCGTCCACGGTTTTCTCTTTGGCGACCTTGGGTCGCCACAGCACCAGCAGTTTGCCGATGTTCTGGATCTGCGCTGCGCCCAGCGTATCGGCCAAGTCGTTGTAGTAGCCCAGGCGCGCCTCGCGGTCGTCGCCCAGCACCCGCACCTTGATCAGGCCATGAGATTTGAGGGCGTTGTCCACTTCTTTGGTTACTGCGGGGGTCAGGCCATCGCCCCCGATCATCACCACCGGGTCGAGGTGGTGCGCGTCGGCGCGGTGGGCTTTTCGGTCTTGGATAGAGAGTGCTATTCTGGTCATGGGACAATTATCCTCTATGAAGACGAAAACTCAATCCAAAAAGGTCAATAAAGCTTGGCTCAACGACCATGTGAACGACCCCTACGTCAAGCAGGCCAAAATTGACGGCTATCGGGCGCGGGCGGCTTACAAGCTCAAGGAAATTGACGAGACCTTTAAGCTCATCAAGCCCGGCAACGTGGTGGTGGATCTGGGCAGTACACCGGGTGCCTGGAGCCAGTATGTGCGCCGCCGCCTCTCACCCACGGGCGCAGCCGTAGGGGCGCTGAACGGCAGCATCATTGCGCTGGACATCTTGCCGATGGAGCCGATTGAGGGCGTGGAGTTCATCCTGGGCGACTTTACCGAGCAGGCAACGCTGGATATTTTGCTGCAAAAAGTGCAGCTGCTTACGCCAGTATCTAAAGGGCCAGAGCCAGATTTTGAAGTTAAAACAACTAACCTGCGTGTGGTAGACGTGGTGGTCAGCGACATAGCCCCTAACCTCTCGGGCATTGCCGACACCGACGCCGCGCGCATCGAGCTGTTGATTGAGCTGGCGGTAGATTTTGCGCAAAACCAGCTCAAACCCGAGGGCGCACTGGTGGTCAAGCTGTTCCATGGTGGGGCCTATGAGCCGATGGTCAAGCTGTTTCGGCAGACCTTCAAGGTGGTTAAGCCCTTTAAGCCCAAGTCCAGCCGCGACAAGTCGTCCGAGACGTTTTTGGTGGGCATGGGCTTGAAATCACATCCTGCGTGAACGGGAGTAAACCCGATGGGCAGCTTGCAATCAGTGCAGCTAGCGCAGTGATTGCACGGCAGCGTGTGTGGCGTGTGCCGTTTGCGTAAGCTCTTTGGCAAATGTCTTGGGTATGCTAACCGTGGTGGATGCTACGGCTTTTTCGATGTCGGCCAGTACATGGCCTAAAGAGGTCAGGCCCATCAGCATGCATACACCTTTGAGCTGGTGTGCCAGCGTGCCTGCCACGCTGCTTTGGCCTTGCGCCAATGCCATAGTGAGGGCCTGGATGTCATTGGGCTCGGGCCCAAACAGAGCCTGGATTTGTTTTTCTACGGTCTCTGGTGGCATTAAGTCAACAAAATCGCGGAAGGTTTGAGCGTGTACACAGGGCGAAGCAGGGTGTTTGCTGCCAAGCATGGTTGGTGCATCGGTGCTTACATCGACAGATGTGGGGCTCTGCGCAGAAGGCTGTGCAGCCGTACCCAGCAAAGGTGCCAATGCCTTGCGCAAGCCGTCTTCCAGGAGGGGTTTGGTGATAAATCCATCGGCCCCAGCTTCCAGCGCATTTTGGCGGGTGTCGTTCAAAATGTCGGCACTGACCATGATAATTTTGGTACTCGCCGCCGCGCTGGGGAGCTGGCGTATGGCGCGTGTCGCGCTGATGCCATCCATAACGGGCATGTGCAGATCCATCAGCACAACATCGTAGGGCTGGGTTTGCACGCAGTCCAAGGCTTGCGCCCCGTTGTCGCAATTGTCGGCACTATGGCCCATTTTCTCCAGCAAAATACATAGGTATTTGGCGTTGATGGGGTGATCATCTGCGACCAGGACACGCAAACTGCGCAGGTGTTGGTGCACCAGCGCTCCCTGGGCAGGCACGCTAGGCGCATCTGCCAGATGCACGGGCAGGGTCACCGTAAATTCGGTGCCTATGCCCACGGTGCTGTCTACGCTGATGTGTCCACTCATCATTTGCACCAGGTTGCGTGTAATCTCCAGCCCCAAGCCGGTGCCACCGTGTCTGCGTTGCATGGTGCTGTCGGCCTGGTGAAAACGGGTAAACAAGCCCTCCAATACGCTAGCGTCCATACCGACACCCGTATCCTTAACGCTGATTTGCATGGCTTGTCCATCACCAGCATGGGGCGTGGGCAGTAACGCTAGTCGCAGCTCGACCTTGCCAGCATCGCTGAACTTGATGGCATTGCTCAACAGGTTAAACAGTACCTGGCTCAGGCGAGTGGCATCGGCCTGGATCCAGGCCGGCAAGTGGGGGTCTTGGTGTACCACCAGCGTAAGGTTTTTATTCCTGGCCGTGACCTGCATCAAGGCTTCAACTTCCGCGATCAAATGGCCCAAATGCACAGGAGACAGGCGCAGTTTCATGGTGCCGGACTCGATGGTGGATATGTCCAGGATGTCGTTCAAAATACCCAGTAAATGGCGCGACGATGCCAGCGCCGTGTTGGCATATTCCTGCTGCACGCGCGACAAAGAAGTATCGGACAGTAAATTGAGCATGCCCAGCAAACCCTGAAATGGCGTACGCAGTTCATGGCTCATATTGGTCAAAAAAACGCTTTTAGCCTGGTTGGCACTGTCGGCGCGGCGGCTTGCCAGGTGCAGACGACGGGTGAACTTGGTCAGCTCCAGGTTATGCATGCGCTGCCTGCGTACATACAGGATCAAACCGATCAAGGAGCCCAGCAGGATGAGCCACTGCAATGCGGCCAATACAACGATATACCAGCTTTGATTTTTAATCGTCGCATTGCGCGCATCGATTTCACGACTGACGGTGTTGGTGGAGAAGTTGGTTAAATCGCGTAGCGTCTCTTCATCGGTGTTGGCGTGCAGCAAGAGTGCTTTGACCGCATCGATATTGAGGGGGCGCGCGTTTAAAGCTGATATGACTGGGTCGGCTAGTTGTACAAAGCCTTCAAGCGCCGTAACGACTGCTCGGAACTCTTGGGTGCCATGCAAATAATCCAGTGATGGACTGGATTTTAATAAATCAAATCGGCTGAAAAAAATGTCGTAGCGCAGGGCTAACTCTTGTTGCACACTAGAGCTTGGGTTTTCTATGACGTTGCGCAAGGCCATACGCAAGCGGCTGTGCTCCCGCTCAAACTGGTAAGTGATCCACAGTACCGAGTCGACTCTGCTTTGCGCCGCAACTTGCAACAATTGCGATTTTTGCAATTGAATCATCAGCACCGGAATGGTCGCTAAAAAAAATGAAAAAATTGTCAACACAGCCATGGATGCTGCATTGATTTTTAACCTGGGTAAAAATCTTGATTTAGGGGTGGACGGGGCCGAGGTGGGCATTGCGGGAAGAAGCCAGAATGTCGTGCGTACTACTCGACGCTTAAGGCCTTAAGTTGCCAGATACTGCGGCTATAGTAGGTCAGGTTCTTGAGCTCTTGAGCACTGTCAAAAGGGTAGATGACAAAGAGCGGCCCTTTTTCGCGCACACTAATGACTTTGCCATCAATTTGGCTGGCCAGGATGACATCGTATTTAAGGACATCGGTCATGGGAATATTGATTTTGTAGTCATTCAAAGCGGTGGCTTTGATACTGCTGCCGCTCGCCTTGAGAGCTTGCAGCAGATCTCTGAGCAAGGGGCCGGTAAACTTGACCGGGGTTTTAAACCAGGGTGTAGCCGTGACAAAACTGTGCTGCGGTAAAGTGTCTAACAGAGCCGCATCAAAAACAGCAGAGTCCGGGGTATTTTTGATGCCAATTTTACCACTGACGGTCAATATCACGGGGGAGGCCGATACATCCTTGGGCAGTTCAAATGCGCTCAGCCAGGGAGCGCACAGGGTCAGCAAGAATACTATAAAAGTTTTAACAATCGTTGAGCAAATGAAGTGGGTAGTACGCATATATTTTTGACGCAATATTCAATGTCATAGATTCTGCGTCAATACCCCAGCTATGTCATTATCGAATCTACTTAGCTTAATGGCCCCGCGACTTTGCTATAGCCGCCATCGACATAGGTGATCTCGGCGCTGACACCGGCGGCCAGGTCACTGAGTAAAAACGCCGCTACATTGCCTACGTCTTCGATGGACACGTTACGCCGAATGGGCGAAGCGTCGGCAACCACACTTAATATTTTGCCAAAATCTTTGATACCACTGGCTGCCAAAGTTTTAATCGGCCCCGCGCTGATGCCGTTGGCCCGCAGGCCACGGCCTTGCGCGCCCAGCGAGCCCGCCAGGTAGCGCACCGAAGCCTCTAGCGAGGCCTTGGCCAGGCCCATGGTGTTGTAGTTGGGCACAATGCGCTCGGCACCCAGGTAGGTCAGGGTCAGCAAGGCCGCGTTGTCGTTCAGGTAGGGCAGGGCCGCCTTGGCCATGGCCGGGTAGCTGTAGGCGCTGATGTCGTGCGCAATCTTGAAGCCCTCGCGCGACAAGCCTTCCAAAAAGTCGCCCGCAATCGCCTCGCGCGGGGCAAAGCCGATGCTGTGCACAAAACCGTCAAATTTGGGCCAAGTTTGCGCCAGGTCGCTAAATAGCTTGATAATTTGCTCGTCGCTGCCCACGTCGCATTCAAAGATCAGTTTGCTGTCAAAATCGGCTGCAAACTGCGCCGTGCGCTCTTTAAACCTCTCGCCCACATAGCTCAGTGCAATTTCAGCGCCCTCGCGCCTACAGGCTTTGGCGATACCATAGGCGATAGAGCGGTTAGACAACACGCCAGAGATTAATAATTTTTTGCCGTTAAGGAAACCCATTAGTGCCTCTTAGTAAAAGTCAGTGCAGAATTGTCGCATGCGCACGCTAGGTTTCTTATTTTTACTTTGGATGGCGGTCCCGGCCTGGGCAGACTACGCTTATTCACAATATGGTGACGTGAAGTACCCGCCGGGTTTTACCCATTTTGATGATGTGAACCCCAATGCACCCAAAGGCGGGCGCATCGTGCTGGTGCCCAATAGCCGGGCGACCAATTTTGACAAATACAACCCATTTATCTTGAAAGGCGAGCATCCACCGGGCCTGCATAACGAAGGGCAAAACTCCAGTTTGGTGTTTGAGACCTTGATGTCCGGATCTTCCGACGAACCCAGCACCATGTACGGCCTGCTGGCCGAGGACATCCAAGTAGCAGCAGATGGCCTGTCTGCTGAGTTTCGCTTGAATGCTTTGGCTAAATTCAACAATGGCGACCCGGTATTGGCTAAAGACGTTAAGCACTCGTTTGACATGATCATGGGCAAGCTGGCTTCCCCGCGTACCAAGCTGCTGTATGACGACCTGAAAAGTGTGACCGTGACGGGTGAGCGCACGGTACGCTTTGACTTTAAAATTTCTGACAAGCATGTGCCGCTAGCGGCAGGCAGCATGATGATTTTTAGCCACAAATGGGGGGGCGGCAAACCCTTTGACCAAATCATTACCGACAAGCCCATAGCCAGCGGTCCTTACCAGATTGGCCCGGTAGATTTTGGCAAGACCATCACTTATGAGCGGCGTAAGGACTATTGGGGCAAGGACCTTAATGTCCGCAAAGGCACCTACAACTTTGATCAAATCACCTACAAAATTTACCGTGACGATACGGTGCGCCTGGAGGCGTTTAAAGCCGGGGAGTTTGATTTTTTAGAAGAAAACACCGCCCGCCGATGGGCGCGCCAGTATGTAGGGCGCAAATTCACGTCGGGTGAGTTGGTGAAGGTGGAGTTTCCCAATCCCAACCCCGGTTTTTACCAAGGCTATGCATTCAATACCCGCAAGCCCGTGTTTAAAGACGTGCGCGTACGTCAGGCGTTTTCGCTCGCCATGGATTTTGAGTGGATGAACCGGCAATTGTTCTTTAATGCCTACAAACGCATTCCATCGCATTTCTTAGCCGCAGAATTTGCAGCCGCCGGAAAGCCAGATGCAGAAGAACTGGCTGTACTCGAGCCATTGCGCGGCATGCTGGCACCAGAGATCTTTGCTGAGGTTCCCAAGCCCAGCAATACCGATGCACCATTTAGCCTGCGCTCAAATCTTTTGAAAGCGAGGACTTTGCTGGAGCAAGCTGGTTGGACCTACCGAGATGGCGCAATGCGCAACAAAGAGGGCGTGGCCATGGAGGTGGAAATACTCTTTGATAATCCTTCCCTGCAAAGGGTTGTGACACCGTTGCAGAAAAATCTTGAAAAATTGGGCATCCGTTTGAATTTTCGTATCGTTGATTTTGCATTGGCGAAAAAACGCTTGGATACTTTTGACTTTGAAATGACCAGTATTGCTGTAGGCACCAGCCCCACACCAGGCAAGGATTTGAACGACATGTTTGAGTCGGCCTCTGCGACCCGTGAAGGTAATTTGAATTACTGGGGCATTCAGGACAAGGCGGTGGATAAACTTTTGGCACAAATTGTGGCCGCCCCCTCGCGCAAAGAACTGGCGGCCAATGTGCGCGCCCTGGATCGTATATTTGCCCACGGCTATTACGCTATTCCCAATTGGTATTCACCCAGTTACCGTGTGGCGTTTAAAGATAAAAATTTTCAACGCCCCAACAAAATTCCCAAATACTATGGTGCGCAAAACTGGGTGATGAGCACCTGGTGGGCCACGCCAGAGCAAAAATAATCATGTTCAGCTATATCGTCAAACGCCTGCTGCTCATGATTCCCACTTTGCTGGGTATTATGTTGATCACCTTTGTGGTTACGCAGTTCGTACCCGGTGGCCCCGTAGAGCAGGTGGTTGCGCAGCTGCAAGACCGCAGCAGCGGGGGGGAGGCGGCCAGTGGTGGTAGCGGTAACAGCTACCGAGGCCGCCAGGGTGTCAGTAAACAGCAGCTGGAAGAAATCAAACAGCTCTATGGTTTTGACAAGCCACCCGTAGAGCGTTTTTGGTTGATGCTTAAATCCTATGCCACGCTGGATTTGGGCAAAAGTTTTTACCACCATACCGATGTGTGGGGCTTGATCGTATCCAAACTTCCCGTCTCCATCAGCTTGGGGCTGTGGACGCTGCTGCTCAGCTACGCGGTGGCATTGCCTTTAGGTGTGGCCAAGGCGGTGCGCGCAGGCACAAGGTTTGACTTTGTTACCAGCCTGATTGTGTTGGTGGGTTACGCCATACCGGGTTTTGTGCTGGGGGTTGTTCTGGTGGTGATTTTTGGCGGGCAGTTGCAGTGGTTTCCGCTGCGCGGGCTGACATCTACCAACTGGGCAGATCTGAGCTGGCCTGCGCGGGTGGTGGATTATCTTTGGCATATTGCCATGCCCGTGACGGCGATGGTGCTGGGCAGTTTTGCCGTCATCACCATGCTCACTAAAAATTCGTTTTTGGAAGAAATTCGCAAGCAGTATGTCATTACGGCGCGCGCCAAAGGTTTGGGCGAGGGCGCTGTGCTCTACAAACATATTTTTCGCAATGCGCTGATTCCGCTGGTCACCGGGTTCCCCGCAGCTTTCATCGGTGCATTTTTTACCGGCTCGCTACTGATTGAGACTCTCTTTTCTTTGGATGGCTTGGGCCTGCTCAGCTTTGAAAGCGTGATCCGGCGTGACTACCCTGTGGTGCTGGGTACGCTGTTTTTGTTTACCCTGATTGGTTTGGTGACCAAGCTGATCAGCGACCTGATGTACGTGTGGGTAGACCCCCGTGTGAAGTTTGATTGAAGCGCAGCACTATGCCGATGGACCCATTGCCACCCACCGTATCGCTGTCGCCGCGCAAGCGCGCTTGGCTGCGTTTTAAGCACAACCGTTTGGGCTACTGGAGTTTGTGCACCTTCGGCGCGCTGATGGTGCTGTGCATGTTTGCTGAACTGCTCTCGAACGACAAACCCTTGCTTGCCCGCTACAACGGCCAGTGGTATGCCCCGGTGTTTCAAACCCTGCCTGAGACCACGTTTGGCGGCGACTTTGTCACTCCCACCGATTATTGGGATCCGTTTATTGAGGAGCAGTTTGCCAAGCCCGGGAATTTTGCGCTGTTTCCGCCCAACCGCTATGGCGATAAAACGCTGAACTATTTTGCCAAAGCACCAAACCCTGCACCACCCAGCGCCATCAATTACCTGGGCACCGACGACCGTGGCCGTGACTTGTTGGCCCAGTTGTTGTATGGTTTTAGAGTCAGTGTGTTGTTTGGTTTGGCGCTGACGGCGGTAGGTGTGCTGCTAGGCGTGCTCACCGGGGCGGTGCAGGGCTACTTTGCGGGCAAGATGGATTTGGTTTTCCAGCGCTTTATCGAAGTGTGGAGTGCCATGCCCGAGTTGTATTTATTGATTATTTTTGCAGCGATTTTCAAACCCAGTGTAGCGCTGCTGTTAATTCTGCTCAGTGCCTTTGGCTGGATGGGCTTGTCCGACTATGTGCGCGCCGAGTTTTTGCGTAACCGCCAGATGGACTACGTGCGCGCCGCCCGTGCCATGGGCCTGAGCCATTGGCAGATCATCCGCCGCCATGTGCTGCCCAACAGCATGACCCCCGTAGTCACGTTTTTGCCGTTCCGCATGAGTGGCGCAATTTTGGCTTTGACCTCGCTGGATTTTCTGGGCCTGGGTGTACCACCCGGCACACCGAGTCTGGGCGAGATGCTGGCGCAGGGGAAGAACAATATTGATGCCTGGTGGATATCGCTGTCTACCTTTGCGGTGCTGGTTGTCACGCTCTTGTTGCTCACCTTCATGGGCGACGCGTTGCGTGATGCGCTGGATCCTCGAAAGGCAGATAAATAATGGCCCTGCTCGACGTGCAAAACCTCAGCGTGTCCTTCGCCGGCAAAGAAGTGGTGCACGGCATTGACTTCTCTATCAAAGCAGGTGAGAAATTGGCACTGGTGGGCGAGTCGGGTTCGGGCAAATCCGTCACTGCCTTAGCTATTCTGCGCCTCGTACAAAATGCAGCAATCACCGGCCAGGCATTATTCGACGGGCGTGACACGCTACAAATGCCGGAGCACGAACTGCGCGGCCTGCGGGGTGACGACATTGCCATGATCTTTCAGGAGCCGATGACGGCGCTGAACCCGCTGTACACCATTGGCGACCAGATCGCCGAGGTGCTGGAGACCAAACAGGCGCTGAGCAAAAAAGCTGCGTGGGCGCGGGTGCTGGAGCTGCTGGTAGAGACTGGCATCCCCGAGCCCGAGCGCCGCGCGCAAAGCTACCCGCACCAGCTCAGTGGTGGCCAGCGCCAACGCGCCATGATTGCCATGGCCCTGGCCTGCAAGCCGCGCCTGCTGCTGGCTGATGAGCCGACCACTGCGCTGGACGTGACGCTGCGCCAGCAAATTCTGGATCTGCTGGGCGAGCTGCAAAAAAGCCACCAGATGGCGGTGCTGCTGATTACCCATGACCTGAACATGGTGCGCAAGTTTGCCGACCGCATTGCGGTGATGGAGAACGGCACCATCGTCGAGCACGGTCCGGTAGCCCAGGTGTTTGCCAACCCGCAACACGCCTACACACAAAAGCTGCTGGCCAGCAAACCAGTGCGCGATGTGGTGGAGGGCGTTGCGTCAGGCGGCACCGTGCTGGCGGCCAAAGACCTGCGCGTGGGCTACCCCATCCCCAAGCCCGGTTTCAAGGGCTGGTTCAGCAAGGGCGAGTTTGTCGCCGTCAAGCAGGCAACGTTTGATTTGGCAGCGGGCCAGACGCTGGGTGTGATCGGCGAGTCGGGCTCGGGCAAGTCAACGCTGGCGCTGGCCATGCTGGGGCTCACCAAAGCCTCGGGCGATGTTTTTTACCAATCATTTGAGCCTGCAGTCCAGCAAAACAGTGCGCAAGCAGCTATGAAAAATATAGCATCCATAGACTACGCCAATGGTCTGCGCAAACGTATCCAGGTGGTGTTTCAAGACCCTTTTTCTTCGCTCTCGCCGCGCATGACGGTGGAAGAAATCGTGGGCGAAGGCCTGCGCGTGCATGCGCCCGCCTTGAGCATCGCCCAGCGACAGCTCAAGGTTCTTGCGACCCTGAATGAAGTGGGCCTGAGCCAGGAGCAGTTTCCCAACCTGCTGGCCCGCTACCCACACGAGTTCTCCGGTGGCCAGCGTCAGCGTATTGCCATTGCCCGTGCATTGATCGTCGAGCCACAGATTTTGGTGCTCGACGAGCCCACCAGTGCGCTGGACGTGACGATCCAGAAACAGGTGCTCACGCTGTTGCAGCGCCTGCAAAAATCCCACGGCCTGAGCTACCTGCTCATCACCCACGATGTCGATGTGATCCGTGCCATGGCGCATGAAGTGATGGTCATGAAGGACGGCGACATCGTGGAAGCGGGCAGTGTGCACGCCGTGCTGGACGTGCCGCAGCACCCGTACACGCAGCGCTTGGTGGCTGCATCAGTTTAAAGGTGCCAGCATCGACTCGCGTGCATGCGGCAGCATGGCGCGCACGTAGTTGATGGGCGCGTGGTCGGCCAACTCGCGGGACTCGGCGGCATCTGCTACCCAGTGAGTTGCCTGCGGGTAGGCTTGGTGCGCCGCTCTGCGGTCTGGCTCCATGCCCTCTAGCGAAGTGACATCGCGGTGCAATTGCCCCTCGGCATCAATGTAGTGCAGCCGACCCGCATGTACATACTGGAGCCGGCCAGGGGGCAGGGTGCACAGGATGTCACAGCAGTTCACATAGCGGTCTACCTGCATACCTTCCAAGGTCTCGGCAAAGTCGGCATCGCCCACAGCGGGCGCGCCGATTGTGACCAGGCGCGCCATGGACGACTGCACGCGGCTGGCAGCCAGATTAGCCAGCGCCGCACCCATGCTGTGCCCGGCAAATACGCAATCATCCAGTTGACTGCCCAGACTATGGGTAATACGTTCCCACATGCCATTTAAGGCTTGCATGCTGCCCAAATGCACCTGGCCGCCCACCAGCCAGGGTGTTTTGACGGCATGTTTATCGGTGGCAAAGTTTATGAAGTTGGGCTCGTCTCCACTAAACACCAGTACCAACTTGCCCAAGCGTTCCTGCCGCAGGGCAATGGCCTGTGCACCCGGAGCGTGAAAATCATCCATCCACGCAAAGCCGCCTAGTTTCAGCTCGGCCAGCAAGCGGGCGTTTTGTTTGAGGTCATGCAAAAAAGGCGTATAGGCCAAGCGCGACAGTTCTGCGCACACCCAGTCATGCACATGGGGCACAGGTTCCTCGAACACGGTGGCTGCCAGGTGGGGCTGGTAGAGACTGCTTCGTCTCGCATCGTAGTCCATAGCGCTTCTCCTGTGTTAATTTTTGTAAGTATTTTGGGTTACATATGCATCCTACTACGGTCAGCGAGGCAAGGCAAGTCAGGGCGGTGAGCCAAGGTGGGGGAGGTTTTACCCATTGCCCAACATTTAGCTTTTGATGGGAGAGCCTGAATTCTCCTATGATGCTGGCATCCATGCTGTTGAATGCCTTCTGTTATGACCATCCGCACTCTGCTTAAAATGGGCGACCCGCGACTGCTGCGCGTGGCGCAATCTGTACGCGTTTTTGACACCGACGTGCTGCACCTGCTCATCAGCGACATGCTTGACACCATGGCTGCGGCTAGCGGTGCGGGGCTGGCAGCGCCGCAGATAGGGGTGGATTTGCAAGTCGTAATTTTTGGCACCGGAGCAGTCAACCCACGCTACCCCGAAGCTCCTGTGGTCCCCCGTACGGTACTTATTAATCCTGTCATTACGCCTTTAGACAGTGCGCAATCAGCTATTGAAAATGTAGCAACTTATCTCCAAGGCGATAAACTCAGTGGCAGCCAAAGGGCTGGACTGCAAGCGCAAATGGAAGACGGCTGGGAGGGTTGCCTGTCGGTGCCGGGTCTGCGCGGTGCGGTGCCGCGCTTTCAACACATTCGTTACCAGGGTTTTGACCCGTTTGGCGACCCGATAGAACGGGTTGTCAGTGGCTTTCATGCCCGGGTGGTGCAGCACGAGTGTGACCATTTGCAAGGAATTTTGTACCCCATGCGGGTACAGGATTTCAGCCGTTTTGGTTTTACCGAAGTGCTGTTTCCCGAACTGGCCCATAGCCCTAATGACGATGAGTGAATCTTGGGGCAGCGGTGGCGGGTAAGCAGTCTTAACAGCTAGCAACACAATAAAGGAGCATTACACATCGTCTGTGTTCACAATTGCCCAGATAGCAAAGCATGAAGATAGTTTTGTTGTGCAATCACAGGATGAAAGAGGAGAGGTGTGCAATGTTCTGGAACCAAAGTAATTATCCCAAGCCCATCAATACGCTACCCCTTGAGGTGCGTCCCAAGGCGATTGAAATTGCCAATGCCCTGTTGCAGCAGGGTGCCCAAGAGGAAAAAGCTGTGCGCTTGGGCATGGCCACCGCAAGCCACTGGTCGCATCTGTACCCGGCAGACTTTATGCCGCACAGTACTGCGCTTGAACCAGCCCCGCTTTAATCAAAAAAGCGACCGGGAAGGTCGCTTTGGTTGATTGGCCTGCCACCCACTGATGCCTGGCGGGGAGTGCAGGCACAGGGGCCAGAGTGTCTTATTCGATTTTGGCTTTGTCGCGGATTTCTTTCTGGAAAGCTGCGAGTTTTTGCTGCACTAACTGCTGGCTGATTTGTGGCTTGAGCTGCTCTAGCGGGGGGAGTTGCGCCTGGCGCACATCGTCCAGGCGGATGATATGGTAACCAAATTGGCTCTTCACAGGTGCATCGGTCACTTGGCCTTTGTCCAGCTTGGTCATCGCTTCAGAAAACTCTTTGACATAGCTGTTGGCGCTGGCCCAGTCCAGGTCACCACCGTTAGCGCCTGAGCCAGGGTCCTTGGACGATTTTTTGGCGATGTCAGCAAATTTGCCGCCTTTTTTGATCTCGCCGATCAGTTTTTTGGCTTCATCTTCGCTTTCGACCAGGATGTGGCTGGCGCGGTACTCTTTGCCTGCGTTGGCAGAGGCAAATTTGTCGTATTCGGCTTTCACGTCGGCATCGGTGACAGGGTTTTTCTTTTGAAAATCCGTGAATAAAGTACGGATCAAAATTTGCTGGCGGATGGACTCAAATTCAACTTTGAACTCGTCGCTGGCATCGATGCCGCGTTTTTGCGCTTCTTGTGCAAACACTTCGCGGTTGATCACCTCTTGCTTGATTTGCTCCTGCATTTCGGGCGGAATAGGTTGCCCTTTGCTTTGAGCGGCTACCTGCTTGGTAAGTGCATCTACGCGGCTGCTTGGTACAGCCTTGCCGTTGACGATGGCCACGTTTTGCGCCCAGGCGCTGCAGGTGGCCAGCACGGACAGTGCGAGTGTGGAGAGTAAGCGTTTGTTCATGGTTTCCCTTTAAAAATAAGCTCTAGCCCAATAAAATAATGCGTAAGCAGCTACAAAAATAATAGTAGATATAGTTCAAATGATAGTTCATGGCTGCCGGGTAATACCAAACAGGCCCTGCATCATGCCGCAGTGGATTCGCTCTGCACCTCGATGGCCAGTGCATGCAGCCCCTGTGCCAGAAATACCTGGCACGCATCATACACAAGCCGGTGCTGCGCGACACGCGATTTACCTGCAAACTGGGGGGATGCAATGCGCACCCGCAGGTGGGTGCCCACGCCAGCGCCGTCGGGGTTGCCCGCATGGCCTGAGTGCGAGGCCGACTCGTCAATCACCTGTACTTGGCTGGTTGTCAGTGCGCTGCGCAAATGTGCGGCTACGACGCTGGCGCTTGCGGGGCTCATCGCGGGCCTCCTTCGTCGCCTGTGTGTTGCAGGTATTTGGCAATGTAGACACCCTGGCCGATCAAAAAAACCAGGGGAAAGGCATAGCCCCAGATTTTAAAATCTACCCATTGCTCGGTGGTGTAGTAGTAGGCTACATAGGCGTTGAGCGTGGCCATGCACAGGCTGTACACCACCCAGGCTGCCGTCAGGTTACGCCACACACCGTCGGGCAATTGCAATTGCCCACCCAGCATCATTTTGAGAAAGTTTTTCTTGAAAAACCACAGCGCAATACCCAAGGTCAGTCCCATAAAGGTGTACAGCACGGTCGGTTTGATTTTGATAAAACGCTCATCATGAAAACCCAGGGTGAGCGCGCCAAAGCCCAGCACCAGCGCCAGCGTGACCTTGTGCATCATTTGCAGGCGACCGTCCATTTTGTACAAAATCGCCATCTGCACCAGCGTGGCAGCCATGATGACACCGGTGGCCACGTAGATGTTGTACATCTTGTAGGCACCGAAAAACAGCAAAATGGGGAGAAAGTCTAAAAGTTGTTTCATGCAGTGAAGTAGGTGGGGGCAAGTGGGCAAGGCGGTCGAATCCAGGCAACCGAACCTAGGTAGCCTTGAATTCTAACGAAGCCGAGTTCATGCAGTAACGCAGCCCCGTGGGTGCCGGGCCGTCAGGGAACACGTGGCCCAGATGCGCGCCGCAGTCGGCGCAGTGCACTTCGGTGCGCTTCATAAACAAGTAGCCGTCTACTTTTTCGCCCACGGCCTGCGCATTGAGCGGCTGGAAAAAGCTGGGCCAGCCGGTACCGCTGTCAAACTTGGTGGCCGAGTCAAACAAGGCTTTGTCACAGCAAATGCAGGCGTAGGTGCCCACTGCTTTATTGCCTTCGAGCTTGCCCGTGAAAGCGCGCTCGGTGGCTTCGTGGCGCGTTACGTCAAAGGCCAGAGGCTCTGCACCTTTGGCGGCTAGCGCGGCGCGCCATTGGTCGTCGGTTTTGGTGATTTTGTAGGTCATGGTGGTACTTCAAGAGGAACAAGATATTTCAATGCCGCTTGCCCAGTCTGGTGGGAATGCGGCATAGTCTTGCATCCCCGCTTGCGCAGTAAATGGGGCTTGCAGCAGCGAAAGCAAGCGTTCGACCTCTGAAAAATCTTTTAGTTTCGCCTTTTGAATCGCCAGCTCGCCCAAATGGTTGCGCAGCACGTACACCGGGTTACTTTTTTGCATTAAACGGGCCATGAGCCCTCTATCTAAGGGCGCAAGCCGCTCTGAATAAGTGAGTAACCAGGTATCCCAGGACTGGCGGTCTAAAAACAAATCGCGCACGCTCTCCCAGTCGTTACTGGCCACACTGGTGGTCATGCGGCTCCAGAAGATGGTGTAGTCCACCTTGTTTTGCGCCAGCAATTTGAGGATGCCTTCGATCAAGACCTTGTCGCCCGCTTCACTGCCGGCCAGGCCCAGTTTATGCCGCATGTGCATCTCCAGCTGGTTGGGGAAGATGGTTTTATAGGGCTCCAGCGCGGCCAGGGCATCGTCTTGTTCGCCCTTTTCGCTTATCAGTGGCAAAAGCGCCTGCCCCAGGCAAAACAGGTTCCAGTAGGCGATGTTGGGCTGGCGGTTGTAGCTGTAGCGGCCCTGCTCGTCGCTGTGGTTACAGATGTGGGTGGGGTCAAACACGTCCAGAAACTGAAACGGGCCGTAGTCAATCGTCAGGCCCAGAATGCTCATGTTGTCGGTGTTCATCACGCCGTGGCAAAAGCCTACCGCTTGCCACTGCGCTGCCATGTGGGCGGTGCGCGCACCGACCGCCTCCAGCAGCGCGGCGTAGGGATTGCGGGCCTGGGCGCATGCGGGGTAGTAGCGGCGGATCACGTAGTCTGCCAGTGCTTTGAGCTCGTCGTGTTGGTTGTTATACGAGAAATGCTCAAAGTGCCCAAAGCGGATAAAGCTCGGTGCGCAGCGGGTCACTACGGCCGCTGTCTCGATCTCTTCACGCCGCACGGATTGGTCTGAGCCCGTCACGCACAGTGCCCGCGTGGTGGGAATACCTAGGCCGTGCATAGCCTCGGAGCATAAAAACTCGCGGATTGCGCTGCGCAGCACGGCGCGGCCATCGCCCATGCGCGAGTAGGGTGTCAGGCCCGCGCCCTTGAGCTGGATCTCCCAACCCTGGCCGTCTTTAGCCGTCATTTCGCCCAAAAGAATCGCCCGCCCATCGCCCAGCTGCCCCGCCCACTGGCCAAACTGGTGCCCGCTGTACACACTGGACAGCGGCCGCGAGCCGGGCAGCAGCGCATTGCCAGCAAGCGCCTGCAAGGCCGCGTCAGACTCCAGCCAGGCATCCACCATGCCCAGCTCTCGCGCCATTGCGCGGCTGCGCCCCACCCAGTACGGTGCGGCCATGGGTTGCGGTGTCAAAGCAGTAAAAAAGGCACTGCCCAGTTGGGCAAAGCTGTGGTGGGTGGGCAAAAGCTGCATGCAAGTATTGTCCCTGATTGCTCGTTACAGCGAGCGCGCAAATTTTTGTGGGCAACTCAAGCGCTAGGGAAATGCGGCAGGCACAGCAAAGGGATGTCCTGCGCCGTGGCAATTTGTTCCAGCTCCAGGCAGCTATGGTTGGCAAAAAAACGGGCAAAGGCTTGCTGGGTGGTGGTTTGCACCATGGTATTGCGATCGGTCGCGTCAACCCCAGCCACCCGGCACAGTGCAGCCGCAAAGTGGGGCTCTAACGCGGCTACGGCAACCCGGCCATCCAGGCAGGGGTAGACGCGGTAGCCTGCGTGTGCGCCACCCACGGCACCCTGGGGCTGGGTGAGCCCCCAACTGCGCGGCAGGGCCAGGTAGGCCGCAGCACTGGAGAGCGCGACTTCGTGGTAGCTACCCGTACCTTGCTGGGTTTGCCCGGTAGTGGGTCGCGCTGCACCGGGTTGGCGTTGCAGGAGCACCGCTTGCATCACGGCCTCGACTGCCATCAAGGAGCCCGCCATATCGGCATACAGCGTAGCGGGTAGGTCGGTGCCAGTCACCAGACCATGCTCGGCCAGATAGGTCAGGTCATGGCCGGGCTCTTCGGCGCGGTTGCCGGGGCTGCCTACGATGCATACCATGCTCAGTTGTGGATGGCTGCGGTGCACACTGTCCCAGTCCAGGCCCAACTTGCGCAGTGCAGAGGGGCGAAAGGATGTCAGCAAAATATCGGTTTGCACCAGTTGGGTGTGCAGCGCCGAGCGGTCTGGCCCGGTTTTAAGGTCGAGCACAAGCTGCTGCACGCCCGCATGCATTTGCGCGTAGGCAGCCGGGTTGTAATGGCCCATGGGGTCGCCCAGCTGGCTCTCTACCTTGGTGCACTGTGCCCCCAGGGCGCACAGACGCATGATGGCCGCAGGGCCAGGCAGATTGAGCGCCAGGCTGAGGATGCGCACGCCTTGTAGGGGCAGAGGCAGGGCGCTCACTGTCGGGGGGGAGGTAAAGGTCATGCGGGCATTGTAGATTTATTGCAAGCCAGACCAATTTGCGTGTTGCCTCGACTGCCGTGCCATACACCTTAGTCGACAGCGCGCCGAAGCCCGTAAAATAGCTGGCTATGACCCTAGCCAGCCCCACCCCAAAATTCTCTGTCGCGGACATCCGCAAATCCTTCCTCGACTTTTTTGCCTCCAAAGGCCACACCGTGGTGGCCAGTAGCCCGCTGGTGCCGGGCAACGACCCGACGCTGATGTTTACCAACAGCGGCATGGTGCAATTTAAAGACGTGTTTTTGGGCAGCGACAAACGCTCTTACGTGCGGGCGGCCAGCGTGCAAGCCTGTCTGCGGGCAGGGGGCAAGCACAACGACCTGGAAAACGTGGGCTACACCGCGCGCCACCACACGTTTTTTGAAATGCTGGGCAACTGGAGCTTTGGCGATTACTTCAAGCGCGACAGTTTGAAATGGGGCTGGGAACTGCTGACCACGGTGTACATGCTACCCGCCGACAAGTTGACGGCCACGGTGTATATCGACGACCAAGAGGCCTATGACATCTGGACGAAAGAAATCGGCCTGCCGCCCGAGCGCGTGATCCGCATTGGCGACAACAAGGGCGGCAAGTACAAGTCTGACAACTTCTGGATGATGGCCGACACGGGGCCCTGCGGGCCGTGCAGCGAGATTTTTTACGACCACGGCGCGCACATCCCCGGTGGCCCGCCCGGCAGCCCCGGCGAAGATGGCGACCGATTTATCGAAATCTGGAACCATGTGTTCATGCAGTTTGACATGCAGGCCGATGGCTCGCTGAACAAGTTGCCCGCACCCTGCGTGGACACGGGCATGGGCTTGGAGCGTCTTGCGGCCATACTTCAACACGTTCACAGCAACTACGAAATAGATATTTTCGACGCGCTGATTAAAGCCGCAGGCCGCGAAACGGGCGTGACAGATTTAAACAACAAGAGCCTGCGCGTGATTGCTGACCACATCCGCGCTACTGCGTTTTTGGTGAGCGACGGAGTCAACCCGTCCAACGAAGGCCGTGGCTACGTGCAGCGCCGCATCATCCGCCGCGCCATCCGCCACGGCTACAAGCTGGGTAAAAAGACCCCGTTTTTCCACAAACTGGTGCCCGATTTGGTGCGCATGATGGGCGATGCCTACCCGCGCTTGAAGAACGATGCCGCGCGGGTGATGGACGTGCTGCGGGTGGAGGAAGAGCGTTTTTATGAGACGTTGGGGACAGGAATGCAGTTGCTTGATCATCGGCTTGACTGGGAGCAGGCAATTGCGTTCCAGCGGAAGCTTTCCGATTGGCGTGGATGGAATAAGTCGGAGGCTGAACTCACTGGTGAAGCTGCATTTGTGTTCTACAGGAAAGAGCAGACAGAGCAATTGAAGCTTGGTGAAGCGTTCAATAGCCAATTGCAGCGCAGGATCTACGTCCGACAGTCGCAAGTTCAGCTCGACGCAATCTCTGGGTTTCGACAGAACATTGACGCTGCTGTTTTGAGAAATCATGTGGGGTTAACGTTATCAGGGCAACTTGCATTTCGTTTGCACGATACCTATGGTTTTCCGCTAGACTTAACCAACGACATTTGCCGCGAACGAGATGTCATAGTGGATGAAACAGGTTTTAACGTGGCGATGGAGAAGCAAAAGTCGCAAGCCCGGGCTGCAGGCAAGTTCAAGATGGACAAAGCGCTGGACTACAGCGGAGCAAGCAATACCTTTACGGGCTACACCGCACTCGAAGTGAAAGCTAAAGCGGTGGCCTTGTACGCCGACGGTGCGCCTGTACAGCAGCTGCTGCAGGGCCAAAACGGCGTGATCGTGCTGGACACCACACCGTTCTACGCCGAGAGCGGCGGCCAGGTGGGTGATGAAGGGGTGATTACCGGAGCCAGCAGCGCGTTTGCGGTGCATGACACTTTGAAAATCAAAGCCGAGGTGTTTGGCCACCACGGTGTGGTTCTGCAAGGCCCCATCCAGGTAGGCGACAGTGTAGAGGCGCAGGTCAACACGCAAGTACGTGCGCAGAGCATGCGCAACCACAGCGCTACGCACCTGATGCACAAGGCCCTGCGCGAGGTGCTGGGCACGCATGTGCAGCAAAAAGGCAGCTTGGTGAATGCTGAGCGCACCCGCTTTGACTTTGCGCACAACGCACCCGTGACGGACGCGCAGATCAAGCAAATTGAGCTGCTTGTCAATGCCGAGATTTTGCACAACGCGGCGACAAGTGCCAAAGTGATGGAGATCGAAGCCGCCAAGCAAAGCGGCGCGATGATGCTGTTTGGCGAAAAGTATGGCGACGAAGTGCGCGTGCTGGAGATTGGCTCGTCCAAAGAGCTGTGCGGCGGCACCCATGTGCAGCGAACAGGAGATATCGGTTTATTCAAAATCGTCGCAGAAAGTGGCGTGGCTGCTGGCGTGCGCCGGGTAGAAGCAGTGACTGGTAGCAATGCTGTAGCTTATGTGCAGGACCTGGAAGCCACCGTTAACCAAGCTGCTGCCGCGCTAAAAACCCAGCCCCACGAGCTGGCCGCGCGCATTGCCCAGGTGCAAGAGCAGGTGAAGGCGCTGGAGAAAGAGCTGAACGCCGCTAAAGGCAAGCTGGCCTCATCCCAGGGCGATGCTTTGCTGGACAGCGCAGTCGATATCAAAGGCATCAAGGTACTGGCCGTCAAGCTGGACGGGGCCGATGCCAAGACCCTGCGCGACACCATGGACAAGCTCAAAGACAAGCTGAAAACCGCCGTCATCGTGCTGGCAGCGGTGGACGGCGACAAGGTGCAGATCGCCGCAGGCGTGACCGCAGACAGCATCAGTAAAGTCAAAGCGGGTGACCTGGCCAACTTTGTCGCGCTGCAAGTGGGCGGCAAAGGCGGTGGCAAGCCCGACATGGCGATGGCGGGCGGTACCGATGCGTCCAAGCTGGGCGAGGCGCTGGCCAGCGTGCAGGGCTGGGTGGCGGGCAAGGTTTAAGCAGCGCGGCGCAGCTCCTCGGTGGTCTGGCCTGGCCCATGGGCTCGCCAGCCCGGTGGCTTGATAAAAATGCCACCCATTTCCCCAACCGACTTGGCTGCGCGCAGGTCTTTAAAAAACGCAACCCATGGCGTGACTTGTAATTTGAGCACGTTGTGGGTGTGGATGGGCTCTACCCAGCCGTAGCGGATGGCGATGTCGTCCCGCTCGGCAATATAGGTGCCAAACAAACGGTCAAACACGATCAGCACGCCGCCGTAGTTACCGTCCAGGTACTCCACATTGGCAGCGTGGTGCACGCGGTGCGCTGAGGGTGAGTTGAAGATGTATTCAAACCAGCCCAGCTTGGGTATCCAGGTCGCGTGAATCCAGAACTGGTAAATCAAATTGAGTGCAAGACAGACCAGCACGACCTGCACTGAAAACCCCAGCAGCACCAGAGGCAGAAAAAACAGCAGAGCCCCGGTATAGCCCGCCGTCCAGCCCAGCCGGTAGGCAGCCGACAGGTTCAGCGCATTGGTTGAGTGGTGAATGGAATGCGACAGCCAAAACCAGCGCATGCGGTGCCCGGCACGGTGGTACCAGTAGTAGCAAAACTCCTGTCCGAAAAACAGCAACACAAAGGCGCTGATGCTGTCCAGAGGCACAGTGAACAGGCGGTGCTCCCACAGCCAGTGCCCGGCGCTCACCACAAAAGTGGCGGGCAGCACAAAGCGCAGCACATTACGCACCAGCAGATCCAGCAGCGATACCCCCATGCTGCGCCAGTCGTAGCTACCGGGTTTTCGATGGCTCAATACCCATGCCTCCAGCACCGATGCGGTCACGGTGAGCATGGCGAAGTACATCAACAGTTTGGCGGCGGTGCTTTGCATGAGAGTTCAAGGATGGGTGAGGTTGGTAAGCAGTAGGGTGTCTTTCAAGGAGTCATCTCACCTTCGGGTCGACCACTTTTACCGATAGCTTGGCTTAAGCCGCGGTCGAATTCACTAGCGGCAGTGTCTCGCGTTTCTCGCAATAAGCGGCGGTTGAACACGGCGAACACGGCCCATCCGTTTGCAAAAGTTCCGCCAAAACTGGTAGTACCGGGCAAACTGCCGTGATGCCATGCATTGAAGCGCCCACCGTCCAAAACGCGCACGTTCGTGCCAAGCCCATAGTAGGTCGGTTTCACCGCGCTATCCGGTGCTGTAGGTCGGGCAATTAACTGCGCAAGTGACTCCGGTTTGAGCAACGATACGCCTTGATTTCCACGAATACCCGATAAGAATCGCACATAGTCGCTGGCCGAGCTTGTCCATGCACCCGCCGCGCCCAAAGCATCAAAGTTCAAGTTCGTGTAGGGGTCACTATCTTGCCCTTGGGTGCTGGCGTATTCGGGTTCTTCAGCCGAGCCACGCAAAGCGGCAATTTGCCAGGTACTGATGCCTAATGGTTTGGCTACATGGCTGGCAACAAAATCTGCATAGCTCTGTCCAGTTGACTTTTCCAGAGCAAGTTGAGCAATGCAAAAATTAATATTGCTGTAGCTATAAAGTTGCCCGGGTTCAGCATCCAGCTTTTGCTGGCTCACCCATCGCTCTGCCCTGCCGGGGCAAGGAGGTACCCGGTCAAACATGGGGTCATTGGCGCGGTTGATCGTCCAGCCAGCATGGTTTTGTAGCAATTGGCGGGTGGTAATTTTCAAAACACGCGGATCCGTGTAGTCGGACGGTTTTTGCGACCAACCCAAAATCTCTGCGACGCTTTGATCCAAGTTCAATTTGCCTTGCTCTGCTGCCTTGAGCATGGCCACACCTGTGATCCACTTGGACATACTGGCAATGCGCATGCGCTGATCTACCGCCATGGGCGTATTGCCTGTCAGCCCCTTTTTGGAAAACCCATAGGCTTTGTTGAGTACGATGCGGCCCTGGTAGCTGACTGCCAAAGTGCCGCCAGGATAGTCATGTTTTGCCATGGTGGTCTGCATCACCTCGTCAAACGCCTCCAAGCCTGGCAAGGCTTTTCCAGCGATGGGGGGAGACGATTGCGCTGCACTTGCCGCGCTGATCAAAATTAAGGCTAAACAAGTCCGCCATTTACTGATGGTCATTTTTACCTCGATAAGTTGTGCATAGAAACATTTATCGTAATCCTGCGCGCATCATAGCTGGAGCGGCACGCCGGAAATGGCCAAGCTTCAAGCGTGCAATTTGCTAAACACGACATCCCACACACCATGCCCCAGCTTGATGCCCCGGTTTTCAAACTTGGTCTGCGGGCGGTAGCTGGGTTTGGGCGCGTAGCCGTCTGCGCCGGTTGCACCGTTGGCGGGCGCGGTGTTGGCAAGCGTTGGCTCGTTGCTGAGCACTTGCAAAATTTGCTCGGCATACTCCTGCCAATCGGTAGCGCAGTGGATGTAGCCGCCGGGTTGGATGCGCGAGGCTAGCAGCTTGACCAAAGGCGATTGGATCAACCGCCGCTTGTTATGCCGCTTTTTGTGCCACGGGTCAGGAAAGAAAATGTGCACGCCATGAAGGCTGGCAGGTGCAATCATATGCGTGAGCACCTCTACTGCGTCGTGCTGGATGATGCGGATATTGCCAATGCCTTCGTCGCCAATGCGCTTGAGCAGCGCGCCCACGCCGGGCGGATGCACCTCGCAGCCGATGTACAGCGCGTCGGGCATCAGCTTGGCAATATGCGCCGTAGCCTCGCCCATACCAAAACCGATTTCGAAAATCGTTTTGAATTCGCTCTGGGGCGTTGCCAGAGCACTATTTTTTGAAGCATTTGAGGCTGTAGCCCTTTTAGTATCAGCGTAAGCAGCTCTTAAATCTATAGCGTCTGTCTGGTAGGGCCAGATAAACTGCGGCCCCAAATCGTCCAGCGCCTTGGCCTGGCCCACCGTGGTGCGGCCCGTACGCAGAACAAAGCTGCGGATCGGACGGCTATGGTGCGGTGAGGGCGTTTGTGCAGAGGGCGTGGTGATTGGCGGTAGGCTCATACCTGCGATTGTAGAAGCTGTGATTGTAGAAACCTGTTGCGGCTTGCATTGCCAGTGCAAGCGCCCGCCAGTGGCGGCTATTTCCGCTGGATTTTGTGGGGGGTTGTATTGCTCCAGTTGCTGCTGATATGTCTGGGCGCGGTTGTTGCGGTGCGCAGTGCTTGGCCTACTGCACTGGGAGTGGCCTATAGCGTGGGATTTATTACTGGCGCGCAGGGCATCACGTTTGCGCACGATCTGGGGCATAGCAAGCTGAAATTTGAACGGTTTTGTGCCTGGGTGCTGATGACCAGCGTGTGTTATGGCCATTTCATGGTCGAGCATTACCGGGGTCACCACCCCCGCACGCTGTGGGGCAGTTTGCGCAGCGCATGGAAGCCCTACAGCACACTGCAAGCGCTGCCGGGCCCGCAGTGCCTACTGGCTATGCGGGTTGCCTGATACTGGCCATGCTGCCACCCCTGTGGTTTAGGCTGATGCACCCACGCATTGCTGTACTGCAACAAAGCACCGCGCATAACACGACGAAAAACGTGCAAAATGCTTAAAAATCCCTTATAATTCAAGCATATCGACCAGACGGGCGGCATCTAGCGCCCGTTTTTTTTTGGCCGAACGCTTTTGCTGTTTTTTGGATTGTGGATGTTTTCCTGTGAGTTTGCAGACCATTGTTGAGCAGACCGTGACCGGTTTGGGCTACGAGTTAATCGAGGTGCAGCGCTCTGCAGGTGGCATGCTGCGCATCACCATCGACCACCCGTGGGTGGCGGGTGCGCCCGAGAGATTGCTGGATGTGGAAGATTGTGAACGCGTCACGCGTCAGTTGCAGTTTGCGCTGGAAGTTGAGGCTATTGATTACCGCAGGCTGGAGGTGTCCTCGCCGGGGATTGACAGGCCGCTGCGCAACCAGGCAGATTTAGAGCGTTTTGTCGGTGAAATCATCGACATCACGCTCAAAGCCCCGCTGGGCGAGGAGTTAGGCAAGGATGAGCGCGGCACGCTCAGTGCCAACCGCAAGAAGTTTCGCGGCACGCTGGAGAAGGTGGTTGAAAAAACCGATGGGGGTGAGGGCGCAGGCTGGCAGATTGTCTGGAGCGATGCGCCCGAGCCCAAGCCGGGTGTACGCGTGAGTAAAAAGAAAGCGCCTGCCCCCTTGCAGGCGCTGGGTTTTCGATTTGACGAGTTGCGCGAGGTGCGTTTGGCGCCCATCGTCGACTTTAAAGGCCGCCAGCCCAAGCCGGTTTGAGGCGAGGGTGGCAAATTTTGGAGGCATCCAGACCGCTGTGGGTGTGGTGCCAAATCAGTTTGATGCAACGTAAGGAGCTAGTGACATGAACCGCGAAATGTTGATGCTAATTGAAGCCATTTCCCGTGAGAAAAACGTCGAACAAGACGTGGTGTTTGGCGCGGTAGAAGCCGCCTTGGCCCAAGCTACCAAAAAGCTCTACCAAGCCGAAGGCCATGGTGAGGTGGAAATTCGCGTGGCGCTCGACCGTGACTCGGGCAACTACGAAAGCTTCCGTCGCTGGTTGGTGGTGGCCGACGACGCAGGCTTGCAAAACCCCGATGCCGAAGAAATGCTGATGGACGCGCGCGACCAGATCGCCGACATCGAAGAGGGCGACTACATCGAAAAGCCGATTGAATCGGTACCCATTGGCCGCATTGGCGCGATGGCTGCCAAGCAGGTCATCCTGCAAAAAATCCGCGATGCCGAGCGCGAAATTCTGCTCAACGACTTTATGAGCCGGGGCGACAAGATTTTTGTTGGCACCGTCAAGCGCATGGACAAAGGCGACATCATCGTCGAAAGCGGTCGCGTCGAAGGTCGCTTGCGCCGCAGCGAGATGATCCCCAAAGAAAACCTGCGCTCAGGTGACCGCGTGCGCGCCATGATCATGGAAGTCGACACCACCCTGCGCGGCGCGCCCATCATCCTCTCGCGCTCGTCACCGGCTTACATGATCGAGCTGTTCCGCACTGAAGTGCCCGAGATCGAGCAAGGCCTGCTGGAGATCAAGTCCTGCGCGCGCGACCCCGGCTCACGCGCCAAAATTGCGGTGCTCTCCCACGACAAACGCGTAGACCCGATTGGCACCTGTGTCGGAGTGCGTGGCTCCCGCGTCAACGGCGTGACCACCGAACTGGCGGGCGAACGCGTAGACATTGTGCTGTGGAGCGAAGACCCGGCCCAGTTTGTGATTGGCGCGCTGGCACCAGCCAACGTCAGCTCCATCGTGGTGGACGAAGAACGCCATGCCATGGACGTGGTGGTGGACGAGGAAAACCTGGCAATCGCCATTGGTCGTGGTGGCCAGAACGTGCGCCTGGCCTCCGAGCTGACCGGCTGGAAGATCAACATCATGGACGCCGCAGAAAGCGCCCAGAAGCAGGCCAACGAGACCGACTCGGGCCGCAAGCTGTTCATGGAAAAGCTCGACGTGGACGAGGAAATCGCCGACATCCTGATTGCCGAAGGCTTCACCAGCCTGGAAGAAGTGGCCTATGTGCCGCTGCAAGAGCTGCTGGAGATGGAAGCCTTCGACGAGGAAACGATCACCGAGTTGAGCACCCGGGCCAAGGATGCGTTGCTGACGATGGAAATCGCCCACGAAGAGAGCGTCGAAGAGGTTTCGCAAGATTTGCGCGACCTGGAGTTCG
>JAYVJV010000190.1:0-4788 GCA_043769005.1 Polaromonas sp.
AACCCCCTGCGGGTTTGCTGCTGTAGCTTCTCTGCGTTTAGAAATACCCAGCAGCTTGATGCGGTAGCCCAACTGCTCGGCGTATTTGATGTCGGTGGCTGTCAGCTTGGTAATGCCCTCCACATGCGCTTTGTCAAACTGCACGGGGATGCCAAAACCAATCGCCGCCATGATGGTGGCCTTGTGCGCTGCGTCGACGCCTTCGATGTCAAAGGTGGGGTTGGCCTCGGCGTAGCCCAGGCGCTGGGCTTCTTTGAGCACCACGTCAAAGTCCAGGCCCTTGCTGCGCATCTCGCTCAAGATAAAGTTGGTGGTGCCATTGATAATGCCCGCAATCCACTGGATGCGGTTGGCCGTCAGGCCCTCACGCAGCGCCTTGATGATGGGGATGCCGCCAGCCACCGCCGCCTCAAACATCACCATCACGCCTTTGGCCTGCGCGGCCTGGAAGATCTCTGTGCCGTGCACGGCTAGCAGCGCTTTGTTGGCCGTGACCACATGTTTGCCTGCGGCAATGGCTTCGAGCACCAGCGCCTTGGCAATGCCGTAGCCGCCGATCAGCTCAATCACGATGTCGATGTCGGGGTTGGCTATTACGGCGCGCGCGTCGGACACCACCTGCACTTTGTCACCCACCGCCGCTTTGGCGCGGGCGGTGTCCAGATCGGCCACCATGGTGATCTCGATGCCACGGCCTGCGCGGCGCACGATCTCGTCGTGGTTGCGCTGCAATACGGTGAATACGCCGCTGCCTACGGTGCCGATGCCTAGCAGGCCTACTTGGATGTTTTTCATGGTCATTTTATTGTACAAATTGGGCTCTAGCCCTTTAAAATATAGCGTAAGCAGCTACTGAATATATAGCAATTGAATCTGCCTTAAGCGGTGCCGTGGCGCTTGCGGTAACCTTCTAAAAACTTCGCAATGCGCGCAATCGCCTCGGCCAAGTCGTCCTCATGCGGTAAAAACACGATACGAAAATGATCCGGATTGGGCCAGTTAAAGCCCGTGCCCTGCACCAGCATCACACGGGTTTCGCGCAGCAGCTCCAGAAAGAACTGGCGGTCGTCTTTGATGGGGTAGACCTTGGGATTCAGCTTGGGGAACATGTACAGCGCGGCCACAGGTTTCACGCAGCTCACGCCGGGGATGGCGGTAATCAGGTTGTAGGCCATGTCGCGCTGGCGGCGCAGGCGACCGCCCTCGCCTACCAAGTCTTTGATGCTCTGGTAGCCGCCCAGCGCCGTTTGGATGGCCCACTGGCCGGGCACGTTGGAGCACAGCTTCATGTTGCTGAGCATGTTCAGGCCTTCGATGTAGTCTTTGGCGGGCTTTTTATCGCCCGAGACAATCAGCCAGCCCGCGCGGTAGCCGCAGGAGCGGTAGCTTTTGGAGAGTGAATTGAAGGTGAGCGTCAACACATCGGTGGACAGGCTGGCGAGGGGCGTATGGCGCGCGTCGTCGTACAGCACTTTGTCGTACACCTCGTCGGCCAAGATCACCAGGCCGTGTTCGCGGGCGATGGCAACGATGTCTTTGAGCAGTGCGTCAGAGTACAAAACGCCCGTGGGATTGTTGGGATTAATCACCACAATGGCCTTGGTACGTGGCGTGATCTTGGCGCGAATGTCAGCCAGGTTGGGCATCCAGCCGTTCGCCTCGTCGCACAGGTAGTGCACCGGCGTGCCGCCTGAGAGGCTGGTAGCCGCCGTCCACAGCGGGTAGTCGGGCATGGGCAGCAACAGCTCGTCGCCGTTGTCCAGCAGAGCGTTGGTGGCCATGGTGATGAGCTCGCTGGCACCATTGCCCAAGTAAATGTCGTCCACCGTTACACCGGCAATGCCCTGGCGCTGGGTTTCGTGCATCACCGCCTTGCGCGCAGTAAAAATGCCCTTGCTGTCCGAGTAGCCTGCCGAGTTGGGCAGATTGCGGATCATGTCTTGCTGGATTTCCTCGGGCGCATCAAATCCAAACACCGCCAGGTTGCCCAGGTTGAGCTTGATGATTTTTTGGCCCTCTTCCTCCATCTGCCGCGCCGCATCCATGATGGGGCCACGGATGTCGTAGAGCACATTACTGAGTTTGGCGGATTTGGCAATAGTTTTCAAACGGCTCTCCGGGCGAATGCAGGGGGCGGGCCCCGTGGTGGTCAATCTATAATTTGACCACATTTCGCTGCACATTTTGTGCACTGCACCAAAGAAGACTGATGAAATTACAGCCCGACAAAACCGACACGCAAATCATCAATGCCTATGGCGCTGGCTGGATCAGCGTGGGCAGCATTGTGGGCGGCGTGCCCAAGCTGGAGCGCATCACGCACAGCATCGTGATCGGATCGCACGGCGAGCGGCTGGAGTGGCCCGGCGTAGGCTTAGATGTATTGAGTGCAACGCATTTTGACCAACTGGCGCTGCTCAAACCCGAGCTGGTCATCTTCGGCAGCGGTGCCAAGCTGCGCTTTCCCAGCCCGGCCCTGCAACGCGCCCTGATGGCCGCGCGCATCGGACTGGAGACCATGGACACCCTGGCCGCCTGCCGCACCTATAACATTTTGGCGGGCGAGGGTCGCCATGTGATCGGGGTGTTTTTGATCGAACCCAACCCGGCTGCTTAAGCCCAAACCCAGGCTGGGCGTGACCTGGCGGGGCAAGTCATCACATTAGCCACTAAGTATTAACCACCACGGGTTAGTAACTGACTAAACGGTCAGGGTTTCAGGTTAAAATACGGGGTTGTTCGCAGTGCAGGCTGCAACCGTACATAACCAAACAGGTGAGATAAGCAATGGCCGTCGTAGTAAATAAGCTCCTCCCCGAATTTGAAGCCAACGCCACCGGAGGCGGCAAGGTCACCAACACCTCGCATAACGGCACCGTTATGGTGCTGTATTTTTACCCCAAAGACAATACCCCCGGTTGTACCACGGAGGCTATGCAGTTCCGCGACAAACACAAAGAGTTTGTCAAAGCCGGGGCCATCGTCTACGGCGTAAGCCGCGACAACATGAAGTCGCACGACGAGTTCAAGGCCAAGCTGGAGCTGCCCTTTGAGCTGATTGCCGACACCGAAGAGAAAATGTGCCACGGTTTTGGTGTGGTCAAAAACAAGATCATGTACGGCAAGAAGGTCAAGGGCATCGAGCGCAGCACCTTTTTGATCGGCATAGACGGCATTTTGAAGCAAGAATGGCGTGGCCTGAAGGTGCCTGGGCACGTAGAAGAAGTGCTCAAAGCCGTTAAATTACTCAAAAAAGCAGCCTAAGCGATTGTTCTGATTGAGGTTTTTTGATTTTTCAAAAAATAACCACAATGGGCTTGATTGTTACGGCCTACGGTGTATAGTGATGCTATGCATTTGATACCGACGGCCCCCGTCATCACTGCGCAAGTTTCGCAAGCCACCCGGCCCGCTGGGTGGCTTTTGTATTTCTGGAACCTGATTTCCTTCTCTTACCCTACCCCCACTCTCCCTACTCTACCCCTAGGTGTTCTACCGTATGCCACTGCCTCCCGCACCCACTCAGCGAGCCGCCACTCTGTCACCCGAGGCCTACGACGCACCCGCGCACAGCAGCAGCACCAAGGCAGCACGAAAACCCTCCACGCGCAGCGCCACGTTTGACGACAACTCACTGGGTCAACCCCAGGCGATGGACTTGTTTGAGCGCAGCGGCGGTGGCGATGCAGCAGACAACACGGTCTACGACAACCGCACCTCGGCCCTGCTGCAAGGTGGCAGAGCAAAATCCAAAGCCAAATCGCCCTCCAGCCCTGCAAAGGAGAGCGTAAGCAGCTACGCTAAAGATAGCACATTGGTGGATGCTCGTCCGGCCCCCGTGCAAGTACAAACCCAGCCCCGGCAACTAACTGCCGCCCCGGCCAAAAAGGCAAAAACCACGGGGCCCACCAAGCTCTTCGTGCTGGACACTAACGTGCTGATGCACGACCCCATGAGCCTGTTTCGCTTTGAAGAGCACGACATTTTCTTGCCCATGATCGTGCTGGAAGAGCTCGACGGCCACAAAAAAGGCATGACAGAAGTTGCCAGAAACGCACGCCAAACCAGCCGTTCACTCGACGCGCTGGCCGGCGCGAAAGATGCCGATATCACCAAAGGCCTGAAGCTAGACACCACCGGCCACCGTGAAGCCAAGGGCAACCTGCTATTCCAAACCAAGCCACTGGACTACACGCTGCCCACCAGCTTGCCGCAGGGCAAAGCCGACAATCAGATTCTGGGGGTGGTTGAAGCGCTGCGCAAAGAATATGCCCCGCGTGAAGTGGTGCTGGTGTCCAAAGACATCAACATGCGGGTCAAGGCCCGCGCACTGGGCCTGGCCACCGACGACTACCAGAACGACAAGACGCTGGAAGACGGCGACCTGCTTTATTCGGGCGTACTGGCCCTGCCGAATGATTTCTGGACGCGGCAAAGCAAAACGATTGAGAGCTGGCAGCAAGGCAGCTTCACCTTCTATCGCATCACAGGGCCGATTGTGGCCAGCCTGCTGATCAATCAGTTTGTGTTTTTTGAAGCACCGGGCGAGCCGCCCCTTTATGCGCGTGTGACCGAGATTCGCGCAAAAACAGCGGTGTTGAAAACCCTCAAAGACTTCAACCACCTGAAAAACGCAGTGTGGGGCGTGACCACCCGCAACCGCGAGCAAAACTTCGCCATGAATTTGCTGATGGATCCGGAAGTGGACTTTGTCACGCTGGCCGGTACGGCAGGCAGCGGCAAGACGCTGATGGCGCTAGCCAGTGGCTTGACGCAGGTGCTGGACGA
>JAYVJV010000191.1:0-5230 GCA_043769005.1 Polaromonas sp.
CAACCTGCGCCTGGTGATTTCTATTGCTAAAAAATACACCAACCGTGGCCTGCAGTTCTTGGATTTAATCCAAGAAGGCAATATTGGTTTGATGAAGGCCGTGGACAAGTTTGAATACCGCCGTGGCTACAAATTCTCCACCTACGCGACATGGTGGATTCGCCAGGCGATCACGCGAAGCATTGCCGACCAGGCGCGCACCATCCGCATCCCTGTGCACATGATTGAGACCATCAACAAGATGAACCGTATCAGCCGCCAACACCTGCAAGAGCACGGTTTTGAGCCCGATGCCGGACTGCTTGCCGAGAAGATGGAGATCCCCGAGGACAAGATCCGCAAGATCATGAAGATCGCCAAAGAGCCAATCTCCATGGAAACGCCGATTGGTGACGATGACGACAGCCACCTGGGCGACTTTATCGAAGACGGTGCCAACACCGCGCCGCTAGAGGCTGCCATGCAAGCGGGCCTGCGCGATGTTGTCAAAGACATTCTGGATGGCCTGACCCCGCGCGAAGCCAAGGTGCTGCGCATGCGTTTTGGTATTGAGATGTCCACCGACCACACGCTGGAAGAAGTGGGCAAACAGTTTGACGTGACGCGCGAGCGCATTCGCCAGATCGAAGCCAAGGCCCTGCGCAAGCTCAAGCACCCTACCCGCTCGGACAAGCTGCGCAGCTTTATCGACACGATTTAAGGGGCTACCCTTGAATCGTGCCGCCGTGGATAGCACGCATCCACGGCGCTGGTACATCATTTCACGAGTGCTAGCGCCGCCTTGAACTGGGGGTGCTCGCAGGTGCGCAACCATTCAAAGACCACCATCTCGGTGGTGACCAGTTCTGCCCCGGCCCCGGCCAGGCGGTCAAAAGCGGCGTCGCGGTTGCGCTCAGTACGCGAACTACAGGCATCAGTTACGACCCAGACTTCAAACTCGTCTTCCAACAAATCTAGTGCGGTTTGCATCAGGCACACATGGGCTTCGCATCCGGCCATGACGATGGCGTTGCGCTGCATCACTTGGGGTACTGCTTTTTGCAAGTGTTTGGGCAGGCTGCGGGCGTTACCCTGGGGTGCTTTGGGTTCCGGGCGCAACCACTCGCCCAAGCCCTCTTCTACCGCGCTGAAATGCATCTTGGCCAAGGTGTCTTTGCACAGAGCGCGGATCTCGGGCAGGTTGGGGCCGAGACTAGATGGATTTTCTTCGGTGCCCCAGGTGGGTACGCCCAGCAGATGGGCGGCTTGGCCCAGGCGCACGGCATTGGCCAGCACCTGTGCGCCCTCCAAAATATCGGGCATCAGACGGGTTTGGTAGTCGACCAGAACGAGTTGGCACAGGGATGCGTCTAGCAGCATGGCGGGCAATCAAAAATAGGCCGAAGGGTGTCGCCGCTGTGCCCCGCTGAGCGGGTGTTGTCAGCATCGCGGCGCGCGGAAAGGTTGTTGCTTGATTTTACCCGCCATCACTCTGCAGCGTCGCCGCATCCACACTTCCTAGCGATACATCAGGATAAGGCGAATGCATCCATCGCAAGATAACTGTACATCACCTCACGGCTCAGGTACTGCACGGTGGGCGCAGGTGCGCTGCCCCATCCGGCTGCGCCCAGGGCAAAATATATCGTTGCAAAATGCTCGTCGGTGGGGTGTGCACGCACGGCGTGGGGTGCTTGCTGGCGGTAGGCGAGCAGGGCGGCTTTATCGCCCTGCGAGACGGTCTGCTCAATCCAGCGGGCAAACTCCATCGCATAGGGCGCTGCGCTGTCATGCAGTGCGGGCCTGCCGCGCATAAATTCGCTCAGGTTATGCGTCATGCTGCCCGAGCCGATAATCAGCACCCCCTGCGCACGCAAACTGGCCAGCGCCGCACCCAGCGCCATGAGTGATGCGGGCGTGTAAGAGGCGGGCAGCGCCACCTGCACGACCGGCACGTCGGCAGCGGGAAATAAATGCATCAAAGGCACCCAGGCGCCGTGGTCAAAGGGACGCTCGGGGTCGGCCTGCGCAGGAATGCCAGCGGCCTCCAGGAGCTGCATGACCTGCGCTGCCAACGGGGGGCTGCCCGCAGCGGGGTATTGCATTTCGTACAGCGCCGGGTCGAAACCGCCAAAGTCGTGCCAGGTGGGCGGCATGGCCTGCGTCATCACCTGGACGCTGCGTGCCATCCAGTGCGGTGACTTGAGGACGATACCGCGCGGCTTGCTGGGCAAGCTGGCCGCCCATGCGCGCAGCGCGGGTGCCGTGCTGCCATGCTCCAGCGCAAACATGGGAGAGCCGTGGGAGACAAATAAAACTGGCAGCAGCGCAGCGCCAGCCGATGGGGAGCGGGTGTGGGGAGTCATAGTCAACTAAATGGGGCAAGTTGCAGGTTTTTCAACAGGATAACTCCATGGCCATCTTGCCCGCACACAGTCCGCCCATACGCATCCGTTGATAGAACCGGGGGATGGCAAGCGCATTTAGCGTTTATGGGTCACGCGCCAGGCCGCAAACTCGGTTCGTGAGGCCTCTTCGGTGGGGGGGTACAGCCCCAGGATGCTGCGTCCGGCCTTCACTTTTTCAGTCACAAAATCTTCAAACGCCGTCATCTCTACGGCCTCGTTGGCAACCTCGTCGGCCATATGCAAGGGAATCACGAACACGCCTTCGCGATCGCCCACCATGATGTCGCCGGGCCACACCGCTACGTCAGCACAGCCAATAGGCACATTGATATCCAGCGCTTGGTGCAGGGTTAAATTGGTCGGAGCTGCGGGGCGCTGGTGGTACACGGGAAAGAGCATGGCTGCAATTTCGGGTGAATCCCGAAAACCGCCATCGGTCACCACACCGGCGCAGCCACGCACCATCAGGCGGGTGATCAAAATAGAGCCTGCCGATGCAGCGCGCGCATCTTTGCGGCTGTCGATCACCATCACAGAGCCGGGAGGGCACTGCTCTACGGCCACGCGCTGGGGGTGCGTGCGGTCTTGGAAAACCGTGATGGGGTTTAAGTCTTCACGGGCAGGAATGTAGCGCAGCGTGAAGGCTTCGCCCACCATATTGGGCCGGTTCGCGGTCAAATCGGTATTGACCGGATGCACGTCCTGGATAAACTGATTGCGCAGGCCGCGCTTGAACAGCACCGTACACAGGGTTGCCGTGCTGACCGTCATGAGTTTATTTTTGGTTTCAGGTTTGAGTGCCATGATTTTGCTTTCGGTAATGTATTCAATGCACAGAGATAGTTTTCAAAGAGTCTGCGGATTTTGTATCCACAAACAAAATGCTGAAACTACTGGGGTTTGATACCGGCTGTTTTAACCACCCGCGTCCAGGTGTCGATTTCTCGTTTGACAAAGTCCGTGTACGGTTTGGCACCCTGTGCAGGAATGACAAAACCAACTGACAGCATGCGCTGCTTGATGGCCTCCGACTGCATGGCCTGGGCGATAGCGGCTTCCAGTTTGTCAACGGTCGGCTGGGGCGTACCCTTGGCCACCGACATGCCCGACCAGGACAGTGCTTCAAAACCTTTGTAGCCCGACTCCGCCACCGTGGGGACATCTGGGTACAGGGGATTGCGCTGGGTACTGGATACCGCCAGAGCACGCAGCTTACCCGCCTTCACATGGGGAAGTGCCACATCCTGGTTGATAAACATCATAGGGATGGTGCCGCCCAGCAGGTCTGTCAGCATAGGGCCACCGCCCCGGTAAGGAATACCGGTCATGAAAATGCCTGCGGTCTGCTTGAACAGCTCCATCGCCATATGGCCCGAAGCTGCATGGGTATAGCCGTAGTCCAGCTTGCCGGGATTCTTCTTGGCATAGTCCACAAGATCCTTGACAGTCTTGAATGCCGTAGAGGGATGCACCACCAGCACATTGGGGCCCGAGTGCACCTGAGACAAATGTATAAAGTCGTTGATGGAGTTGTATTTGAGATTGGCATCCAGACCATGCGCCACGGCGTTTTGGCCCACGCCGGTCTGAATCAGGGTGTAGCCGTCAGCGGGCAACTTGAGTGCCCGGTCGGTGCCAATGGTGCCGCCTGCACCGCCGATGTTTTCCACAATAAAGGGCTGCTTGAGATTTTTCGTCAGCTCGTCAGCCAGCATGCGGCCCATCACATCGCTGGTGCCACCGGGTGGAAAGGGGACGATGATTTTCACGGGCTTGCTAGGGTAGTCCGATTGCGCCATGGCCAGACCCAAAAATGCTATCGAAAAAATAGCTGCTTGCGCAGTTTTGATAAGGATTGGAAGGCTTTTTAACATGAATTTTCCTAAAAAAATGGGTTGAAATCATACTGCCGCATGTGTTTCCACATACAGCGCATACAGGGAATGGCTGCTGGCCATGTACAGACGGTTGCGTTTGGGGCCACCAAACTCCAAATTGGCACAGCGCTCTGGCAAACGGATAAAGCCAATGGCCTTACCCTCTGGATTGAAAATTTTTACGCCATCCAAATCCTCGGGTTTGCCGATAGGCAAATACGCCTGGTGTCCACCTACATTGGCAGGCTGCGTTTGCAAGGCCCCATTGCTGCCCCAGCCGCACCACAGGTTGCCATCCCGGTCGACGCGAAAGCCGTCCAGCGCGCCTTGGTCGGCCGCGTCGATGAGTTTGGTTTTGTGGCCTACCGTGCCGTCTGTATTCACGTCATAGCTCCAGATGCTGCGGTTAGGCGTGCCCTTCCACTCCACTACGTAGAGCTTTTTCTCATCCGGCGAGAATGCCAGACCATTGGGGTTGACCAGCTCGGTGATCACCGCCGTGAGTTTCCCGTCCTGGGCAATGCGGTACACATTGGTCGTGGCCTGCTCGGGTGTGGCGCGCTCGCCCTCCCATTCGCCATTGATGCCAAACAGCGGGTCGGTAAACCAGATGCTGTCGTCAGACTTGACGACGATATCGTTGGGAGCATTGAGGCGTTTTCCCTCATAGCGGTCGGCCAGTACCGTCATGCTGCCGTCTGCTTCTGTGCGCACAATGCGCCGCGTGACCGAGTGTTCGCAGGTCACCAGGCGGCCCTGGCGGTCGCGGGTATTGCCGTTAGCGTAGTTGGTGTTTTCTTTATGCACGCCAAAGGTGTGCGTGGCTTCGTCGTACTTCATCAAGCGGTTGCTGGGAATGTCGCTGACCAGCAAATAGCCGGGTTGGCCTGGTGTGTCATGGGGGAAGTACACCGGGCCTTCAGCCCAACGCATGCCACTGCCCACCTGCTCCAGCGTGCTGCTGTA
>JAYVJV010000192.1:0-2069 GCA_043769005.1 Polaromonas sp.
ATCCACATTTGCGGGCAACTGGGTGGGTAAGTACGGATTCATTTTACGAAACCGCCTTTGTGAAGCGGTCTTCGTACATGATTGCGAATTGGTTCATCGCCGCCTTCCACCGCGGTGAGGCGCTCGTCCAATTCTTGACGATGTTGCGTAGAGCCAGCCAAATCAGCTTGGTCGCTGCCTCATCAGTGGGGAAGTGGCCCCGTGTTTTGAGTATCTTTCGCAAGCGCGCGTTGACACTCTCGATAGCATTGGTGGTGTAGATCATCCGCCGCACCTCAGGTGGGAAGCTGAAGAACGGAATCACCAAATCCCAGGCCCTGCGCCAAGCGCCCACCACGGTGGGGAATTTGCGACCCCAAGGCCCGCTCTCAAACGCATCGAGTTCGGCCAGCGCAGCCTCGGCGCTGGTGGCGGTGTAAATCGGCTTGATGGCCGCTGCCAATGCCCTGCGCTCTTTCCAGCTTGCATACTTCAGACTGTTGCGTATCAGGTGCACAATGCAGGTTTGCAGCGTCGTTGCGGGGTACACCGCTGCCAAGGCTTCGGACATACCCTTGAGGCCGTCTGTGACCGCAATCAGCACGTCGTTGCACCCCCGCGTTTTCAAGTCGTTAAACACCTTCATCCAAAACTTGGCTCCCTCGGTGTTCTCAATCCAGATGCCCAGTATGTCGCGCGTGCCATCAGGCAGCACTCCCAAGGCCAGATAGACAGCCTTGTTTCGTACCACCCCGTCCTGGCGAATCTTCACGTGCATGGCATCAAAAAAGACCAATGGGTACATCACCTCCAGCGGTCGAGATTGCCAAGCAGTGACCTCGCTCAACACTTCATCGGTGACGCTGCTGATGAGATCTGGCGACACATCTATGCTATACATTTCAGCCATGAAGGCTTGTATCTCACGCACGGTCATGCCCCGTGCATACATGGCAATGATCTTGTCGTCAAAACCCGTAAAACGGCGCTCGTGTTTGCCGATGAGTTGAGGCTCAAAACTGCCTTCTCGCTCCCGCGGTACTTCGATGCGCAACGCTCCACTGTCGGTGAGCACAGTCTTGTTGCTGCTGCCATTGCGCTGGTTGTTCGCACCTGTGGGCTTCGCTTGTCCAGGTGCATAGCCAAGGTGGTGGCTCATCTCGGCTTTCAACGCGCGCTCGATAAAGGCCTTTTTGAAGTGCCGAAAAATGTCTTCAAATTGCTCTTTGCTCACCGGACCAGGGATGAGCTCTTCAAGCATTTTGGTCGGTATTTTCGGCAGGGCTATGTTGCCGTTAACGGCAGATGGGTTTGTAGTTCGGTGCATAAATTTCCTTTTGTAAGATGATATGCCTTGCACACAAAATTACTGATAGGCTCGGGCAGAAGTCATCAGACCTCTTGCCCCCACAGCGCTTGGAACTTTTTTTGCAGCACCAACAAAGCCGCAGCCTCCGCTAAAGCCTTGTCTTTACGATTCAATTGCTGCTGCAGTTGACTATTTTTGGACTGCAGCTCACGCAAGGCCGCCCGAGTCTGACTCGCACTGACATCATTGGGCGCACAGAAAGCGTGCCTCCAAGCCGCGAGCTGATGCGTAAACAAGCCATTTTGCCGGCACCAAGCGTGCAATGCCTCGTCTTGCAAGCCAAAGCTTTCATTGAGAGCTTGCAAGCGCTGAGCGGCGCCCCAAGCCTGGCTGGGTAAATCGGGCGACAAAGGGGTTGCCCCATGGGGCAACCCCTTTGCGGCGCGCGAGCTGGCTTTCATCCAGCCCTTGAGGGTGGAGAGTGACATATTTAGCTCCTGGGCAATGCTGGGCACGGTTTGATGACCGCGCTCACGCACTTTGCTCAAGGCTTGCTCTTTGAACTCTGGGGAATATTGGGTGTATGGTTTCATATTTGTCGGTTTGGCGGTTCATCCGCCGGAAATAATTCACGCGACAACTATTCTGACACAGGGGGGTGCGTAGCGCTGCTCTTCGTTTGCCCCTACAAAGTAGGGGAAATGTCGCGCAGCGACAAAGGGGTCATCGTCGCACGCCACCGCGGCCAATACGAAGAGCACAATTCCTACTTGAAGCACAC
>JAYVJV010000193.1:0-7080 GCA_043769005.1 Polaromonas sp.
ATCGTAGAAAGGCGCGCGGTGCATAAGGCAGCCTTGCGCACACTGCGTTCGCGCGTGTTTTCGTAGATTTTTTGCAGCAAAACTTCTTCAACCGCCGCAGAGTGACCAAGGTAGCGACCAAGCCAGCCAAAAGCAACTCACCGCACCACAGCCCCCGCGTTAAACCACTGCGCAATCAAAGCCCGCTCCGCATCGGTAATTCCGGTGGTGTTATTCATCGGCATCTGTTTGGTCACCACCACCTGCTGGTATATGTTCTGCGCATGCTGCTTAACGGCCTCTGCGGAATCGAGCCGCACGTTCTTCATTTGCACCTGCGCGTTGTGGCACATGGCGCAGCGTTGCTCCAGCACTTTTTGCACGGCAGCATAGTTATTTTGGGTATCTTTTGTGCCGCTAGCCCCCTGAATACTAGCGTAAGCAGCTCCTGAATTAATAGCACCTATCGGTTGCCCTACAGGCCGCAACCCCACAATGACCGCTGCCAACACCACACACCCCGCCAGCGCCCACGGCAAGGGGTTAGGCGCACGGCCATGGTGCCAGGCGTGGCGCTGCACAAAGTACTGGCGGATCAGCGCGCCGCCCAGCATCATGGCAAACAGCACCAGCCAGTTATGCGCATGGGAGTACATAAAGCTGTAGTGGTTGGAGAGCATGGCAAACAGCACCGGCAGCGTGAAGTAGGTGTTGTGCACGCTGCGCTGCTTGCCACGTTTGCCGTGCAATGCCAGCTCTTTGGCGGGCAGCTTGACTCCGCTGGTCATGGCGGCTACCACCTTCTTTTGTCCAGGAATGATCCATAAAAACACATTGGCACTCATAGCGGTGGCCAGCGAGGCCCCCACCAGCAAAAACGCCGCCCGTCCGGCAAAAAGCTGGCAGGCCAACCAGCAGGTAAAGGCCACCCAGCACAGCATCAATGCGCCCACCATCAGCTCGCCACGCTTTCTAAAACCTACAGCCATGCAAATCACGTCGTACACCAGACCAAACACCAGCAAAAAACCCAGGGCCGCGCCAATGGCCGCAGCGGGTGACCAGTCCATCAACGATTTGTCTACCAGATAGGTGCTGGCGTTGTACAGGTAGAGCACGGTAAACAATGCAAAACCGCTGAGCCACGTTGAATAGCTTTCCCAGTAAAACCAATGCAGCTTGGTGTGGATTTTTTTGGGTGCCACCATGTACTTTTGCGGGTTGTAAAAGCCCCCGCCGTGCACCGCCCACATGGCGCCGTCCACGCCTTTTTCCAACAAGTCGGGCGAGGTGGGCTTGACCAGGTTGTTGTCTAAAAAGACAAAGTAAAACGAGGAGCCAATCCACGCAATGGCGGTGATGACATGCACCCAGCGCAGCAGCAGGTTGGCCCAGTCCAGCAAATAGGCTTCCATCAGGAACTCCTTTGCTGTTTACCACTGCGGGCGCTGTAAACAGATGTGGCCGCGAACTGTTGACTGCAAAATACTCTGCGCCAAGGCTCCGCTGCGGCATGAAGCCTAGTTTATCCAGGTTTTGGCTGCACGCCACTTTATATCGCTGGCACTTACCCGCAGTGGCTGTCATACTGCGTGCACAACTACCGGAGATTTGTATGACTCTTTGCCCGATTGCCATTGCCGTAGGCTGCAAAAAATGCCCCGCATTCAGCGTGTGCCCACTGAAAGACGTGATTGGTGACAACGCCAAACCCGCCGAGCCCGATGCGCCTAAAAACGCGCCCAAGGGTGCCGCCAAGAAAGATAAAAAGTAATTGAACGCGTCCGAACCCCACCACAACGCGCAGCGCCTGACCGAGCTGGAGATCAAGGCCAGCTTTACCGAAGAAACGCTGGAGCAGCTCAACCAGGTCATCATCCGCCAGCAGGGGCAGATTGACCTGCTGCTGCGCGAGCTGGCGCTGCTGCGTGAGCACAACCAGCAGGCGCAATCCGGTGTGCCGCGCAACCTGCGTGACGACTTGCCGCCGCATTTTTAGCCAGCACGCACGGACACGCATAGCGCTTGCAGCGCAGCGTTACAGGCAGCCCTGCAAGATGGGCGACAATCACGGGTTGCCCTTGACAGACTTTGCCATGACCGATACCCACCCACCTGTAGAACACACTGCCGTTGCGGCCCAAGCCGCTCTCACCCCGGCAGCCAGCACCACCGAGCCGTTGGATACTGCTGAAAAAACCACCCCACGCCCCGACCGCGCGCAGACCGTGCAGCCCGTGCTGGAGAAGCTGTTTGCTCTCTACCCGCAGCTGTTTGGCGCAGAGTTTGTGCCACTGAAATTGGGTATCTACCAAGAGCTGCTGGCCAGGCACCCCGATGATTTTCCGCGTGATGCACTGAAGGCTGCGCTGGGCGTGCACACCCGCTCCACCCGCTACCTGCAATGCGTAGCCGCAGGCAAACTGCGCCATGACCTGGACGGCCAGCCGGGCGACCCGGTGGCACCCGAGCATATTTACTTTGCCCTGCTGGAGATTTTTCGCCGCAGGCAAAACCGCGCGCGTGAAGACCTGCGCCCGAAGTTTCGCGCCCAGTTGATTGCCGCTTTTGAAGCCTCGGGCCTGAGCCGCCAGGACTACCTGGCCAAGGTGCAAAACAACGATGCAGAGGCCACTTTACTACTGACTGAAGCGTTGGACGAGCGGGACCAAAAAGTCGCCAAACAAGAGGCCCTGCTGCGCGCCTACAATGCCAGCGGCAAAACCCCCGCAGAGTTTGCCGACATGTACGGTCTGCGCCAGCGCGACATCGACCTGGCCCTAGCCCAGCGGCCTGCGCCACACGCTGGCTAGCCAGGGCTGCTGCTCGCGCGGCAGGCCCGTGGGCCGGTAATAGTGGTTGATTTCAGTAAACCCTGCGGTGCGCAGGTAGGCCTGCCACGCGGGCCAGTCGTGGTAGCTGCCATAGCGCTCACCCTGCCAGCCCTCCTGGCCCTCCCCGCGCGGGTTCGAGCTAAACAGTACACCGCCGGGTTTCAGCGTGACGTGCAATTGCTGGAGCACCTGGGGTAGTGCCAAGCTGGGTACGTGGAACAGCACGGCATTGGCAAATACACCGTCAAACTGCGCTGGCGGTAAATTCAGCTCCAGAAAGTTTTGCTCCAGCACTTCGCAGCCGCTGTGGCTGCGCGCCATGGTGGCCAGCGCGCTGGCACCCTCCAAGCCCGTGGGCTGGTGGCCCATCTCTTTGAATGCCTTCAGATCACGCCCCGGCCCACAACCAAAGTCCAGTATCTTCAAGGGCGCTGGCGCGTCAATGGCTTGCAATAGCGCCGCAATGTTCTGGCTGACATCATGGCCCTTGGTACCCTCCCAAAACGCCTGCGCCGTGCGTTCGTAATGCGCCAGCGTTTGCGTGGAGATGTGTTGCAGTTCTTGGGAAGTTAGTGTCATGGCGATACCCAGCATGGTTTGGTTGTTGGGCCCACGCACCTAGGGCCGCGCAGCACTACGCAATGCCAGCAGTTGCGCGGCCACACTCACCGCTATCACCTCCGGCTCTTTACCTGCAATGCCTTGCAGACCAATGGGGCAGGTAATGCGGGCAATCTCGTCCGCGCTAAATCCCCGCTCCACCAGCCGGTGGCGAAAGGTGGCCCACTTGGTTTTGCTGCCGATCAGGCCGATAAAACCCAGGTCATTTTTTTCACGCAAGCGCACAAGGCAGGCAGCCACCACGTCCAGGTCTTCTGCATGGCTAAAGCTCATGATGAGGACGTGGCTACCTGCGGGCAGATGATGGACCGCAGCGTGCACCGGGGCAGAGTGTTCGCACTGTACGTTGCCTGCAATGTCGGTGGGAAAGATCTCGTCGCGGCTGTCGATCCATTGCACTGCGCAGGCAAGCGTGCCCAGCACGCGCGCCAGCGCCTTGCCCACATGGCCACCACCAAAGAGCGCAATTTGCATAGTATTTAGGCTTCTAGCCCACTGAATATGGGCGTAAGCAGCTTCTTTTTTGATAGCGTCTTCAGACTGGATGAAGTGGAATTTAAGATGCACCACACCGCCGCAGCACTGCCCCAGAGACGGGCCCAGCGGGTAGCGGCGCAGTTCGTCGACAGGCCGCAAGGCCTGGGTTGTCAACAGGGTGCGTGCCTGCGCGATGGCCTGAAACTCCAGGTTGCCGCCCCCCACGGTGCCCAGCACCTCATCGGCCAGCACCAGCATCCAGGCACCCACCTCGCGCGGGCTGGAGCCTTCAAAGCTGTCGATGGTGATGAAGATGCCATCCTCATTGTCCAGCGCAGCGCGGACAGGATGAATTTCGCTGAACATGGTATTTCAATGGCCTACTGCGCACGCACCGCCGCCGCTGCTGCCCGCAGCTTGTCTTTTTTGCTGGGTCGCGCGCCTTTAATGCCGCCGTTGGCCGACGGCGCATTTTTTACGCCCTCCTCCATTACCGCCACCTCCAGCGGCTCAAACCCCAGAACCTGTTCGCGCGGCACTGCAATGCCGTGGCGTTTTTCTATCAGACGCAAATGGCCTTCGGTGCCGCTGCTCACAAAGCTCACCGCCAGGCCGCTTTCACCGGCCCGCCCGGTGCGGCCAATGCGGTGCGTGTAGTCCACCGCAGAGCGCGGCAGGTCGTAGTTGACTACCACGGGGAGCTGCGCAATGTCGATGCCGCGCGCGGCCACGTCGGTGGCTACCACCACTTGCAGCGTGCGGGCTTTGAAGTCCATCAACACCTGGCTGCGTTTGCCTTGGCTGAGTTCGCCATGGAAAGGCTCAGCGGTAATGCCCGCGCCCCGCAGCTTGACGGCGATGATTTCGGTGGCGTGCTTGGTGGCGGCAAACACCAGCACGCGGCTCCATTTTTCGGATTCGATCAAATGGCGCAGCAACTGGGTACGGCGGGTTGCATCGACTTCGATAGCACGCTGCGAAATATCCAAGGCCTTTGCGGGCTGTTCCAGCACCTCAACACGCAGTGGGTCGTGCAACAGGGTGTTGGCCAGCGCCTCAATGGCAGGCGGGAAAGTAGCCGAGAAAAGCAAGGTTTGCCGCTGGCGTGGCAGCAGCGCCAGGATGCGGTTCAGCTCGTCGCCAAAGCCCATGTCCAGCAGGCGGTCGGCTTCGTCCAGCACCAGGGTGCTCATCTGCGCAATGCTAAGTGCGTTATGCGCGATCAGGTCTAGCAAGCGCCCGGGCGTAGCCACCACCACATCGACCCCGCCGCGCATGCGCATCATCTGCGGGTTGATCGACACACCGCCAAACACGACAGCCACTTTCACACGCTGCGGCAGGTACTTGCCCAAGCTGTCCAGCGCCTCGCCCACCTGCACCGCCAGCTCACGCGTGGGCACCAAGATCAAGGCCTGTGTTCTGCGCGGCGATGTGGGCGCTGCCAGCACCATCTGCTGCAAGAGGGGCAGCACAAAGGCTGCCGTTTTGCCCGACCCCGTCTGCGCCGAGGCCAGCACGTCGCGGCCCTGCAAGATAGCGGGGATAGCGGCAGACTGCACAGCGGTGGGCGTGGTATAGCCCTTGTCTGTGAGCGCCCGCTGCAAAGCAGGCAGAACCTTGGAAGCAAAACCCAGTGGAGAGAAGGGCATCAAAGACGCGCTTTCGCTCGCTCACATGCCATCAAAATCCGCTCGGGCGTGGCGGGTGCCGTCAAGTCCACGCGCACTTTGTGGTCGGCGCTGGCACTGACCGCGTCGCGCAGGGCGAAGTAGGCGGAGAGGGCCAGCATCAAAGGTGGTTCGCCAACCGCCTTGCTACGGAAGGGGGTGGGTTTGACGTTTTGGCCATCAAAGAAGCTGACCTTGAAATGCTCGGGTACGTCGCTGGCCACGGGAATTTTGTAGGTGCTGGGGCCGTGGGTGAGGAGCTTGCCGCGCCCCGAAAATTGCACGTTACCTTTGCCGTCCTCGGTCTTCTTGCCCTTTAAGTCCCACACGCATTCTTCCATCGTCAGCCAGCCCATGCCCTGGATGTAGGCACCTTCAATCTGCCCCAAGTCCACAGCGGGGTTGATGCTCTGGCCTGCGTCGTGCACGATGTCCACGGCCTTGAGCCACCATTCACCCGTGCGGGTGTCAATCTCTACCTCGGTCACGGCAGCGCCGTAGCAGTTGTAGTAGAACGCTTTACCCTGTAATGTGGTGAAGTCGTATTTGATGTCGGGCGTCATGTAAAAACCCGTAACGCTTAGGCCCACACGGTCTAGCCAGGCTTGTTTGATGACCGTTTCCCACGGCACAGATTTTTTATCATTTTGGCCTGTTGCCATTGTATTATGAGCGTGACCAGCTACGAAATTTATAGCGTCTACAGTGCAACCCAACATGCGGGCAGCCACTGGGGCCAGGCGCGCACGCATCTGGTCGCAGGCATTGTTCACCGCTGCGCCGTTGATGTCGGCACCGCTGGAGGCCGCTGTGGCTGACGCGTTGGGCACCTTTTGCGTGTCGGTGCCGGTCACGCGAACTTGGCGCACCGAGATGCCCAGGCATCGGCTGCCACCTGGGCCATTTTGGTGTTCAGGCCCTGGCCCATTTCTGTGCCGCCGTGGTTGACGCTGACCGAGCCGTCCATGTAAATATTGAGCAGCGCGCCGCCCTGGTTAAGCATGGTGGCGGTAAAGCTGATGCCGAACTTGAGTGGCACCAGCGCCACCCCGCGCTTCTTGTACTTGCTATTCTTGTTATAGCTGCTAACGCTTGTTCTACGGGCTCTGTAGGCCGATTCTGCTTCTACCTGGTCGATAACCTTGTCGGCAATAAAGTCTTCGATCACCTGGTTGTACTGGGTGGTCATGCTGCCTGCGTCACCGCTGACCGCCGGGTCTTGGTACAGGTTGATCTTGCGCACGTCCAGCGGGTCTTTGCCTACTTGCTGGGCGATTTCTTCGATCACCGTTTCTATGCCAAACATGCCCTGCGGGCCGCCAAAACCCCGAAAGGCCGTGCTGCTTTGTGTATGCGTTTTGCAGCGGTGGCTGATGATGTGCAGGTGTGGCAGGTAGTAGCAGTTGTCAATGTGCAGCACGGCGCGGTCATTTACTGGGCCGCTGAAGTCGGTGCTGTAGCCGCAGCGGCTGGCTAGCATGAAGTCTGCGCCCAGGATG
>JAYVJV010000194.1:0-11856 GCA_043769005.1 Polaromonas sp.
GGGCGGGGGGATTTCTGGGGTAGTTTTAGCGGTAGTGTCGACAGACGCAGGCGCTACAGAATTTATAGCTGGTTGAGCAGTAGATACTTGGACTACAGCCGGTTTTGACTGTAAATTAATTGAATTTTCAGTTGCCGCAGGCTTGGTAGGCGCATCGGCGACAGGCAAGCCCGCTTTAACCGCCTGTTTGCGCTGCGCCCAGCGGCTTAAAAAACCATCGCTACGTGCACCAACACCCGCACCGTCGTTGCTGCCTGCGCCCTTGTCTTGACGATCAGCCATGACCACCACCAAACTTTTTATCTGTGGTGACTGAGGCTGGGTTGCCAAAGCGGTCTTCCAGGCGCATAAAGCTTTGCGGGCGTTTGCGCTTTTTGGGCTCTTCTACAAAATGCTCTTGCGCAAAAGCGCTAACCCATTCCACCACCTCATCGGGCGCGCGGATTTGGTCTACCTTTTCTTGTGCGTCTAGCCAGCGACCTGCGTCGTGGTAGCTGAGTGACACTGCAGTGGGCACGGCGATCACTTCGTCGCTGATCGCGGGCTCTTCCTCCATGCGCCACAGCACAAACCAGCAGGGCGCATCGGTAGTGACGTTCAGGTAGTAGCCCTCGGCATCGTCTTTGAACAGCTCCACCGCATAGCCAGGAAACAGCCAGCGCTCTTCGCTCTCATTTTTGACCAGCAAGCGTGGCGTGCTACCAAAGCCGTCCTGCTGCTGCACCACATCGTGCAGCACCCAGCGGTAGTCCAGCCAGCGCGCGGCCGCGCCCGTCATGCGCTCTTTGCGCAAGGTGACGGCGACGGTGATCGAAGGGCGTGGGCTCATGCGCTGAGTTTACGGTCTGTTGGCGGGCACAGCGCGCAGGTAAACCCTGCAACCACCATTGTTATGCACCCGTGTTACGCCAGCAGCGCCGCGTGCATTTCCTGCACCGAAATCACGCCCAGGTTGTCCAGATACTTCATGCCTTCCACGGCGGCCTCTGCGCCTGCGATGGTGGTAAAGGTCGTCACCCGCGCCAATAGACTGGAAGTGCGGATTGCGCGAGAGTCCGCAATGGCGTTGCGCCGCTCTTCCACGGTGTTGATGACCATGGCGATCTCGTTGTTTTTAATCATGTCCACAATATGTGGCCTGCCCTCGGCCACCTTGTTGACACTGCTCACCTTGATGCCTGCAGCGGCGATGGCTGCCGCCGTACCTTTGGTGGCAACTACTTCAAAATGCATAGCTGTTAGCGCCCGTGCCACCTGGACTGCACGCGGTTTATCGTTGTTTTTCACTGTCAAGAAGACCTTGCCCGACTTGGGCAACTTGGTGCCCGCGCCCAGTTGCGATTTAACAAACGCTTCGCCAAAGGTCTTGCCGACACCCATCACTTCGCCCGTGGATTTCATTTCAGGGCCGAGGATGGTGTCCACGCCGGGGAATTTGACGAAGGGGAACACGGCCTCTTTGACGCTGAAATATGGCGGCGTGACCTCTTTGGTGATGCCTTGGGAAGCCAGGGTCTGGCCCGCCATGCAACGCGCCGCCACTTTGGCCAGCTGGATGCCCGTGGCCTTGCTGACGTATGGCACGGTGCGGGATGCGCGTGGGTTAACTTCCAGCACATAGATCACGTCTTGGCCGTCTTTGTGTTGAATGGCAAACTGCACGTTCATCAAGCCCACCACTTTCAGCGCACCGGCCATGGCGGCAGACTGGCGCTTGAGTTCATCCACCGTCTCTTTGGACAGCGAATACGGCGGCAGCGAGCAGGCCGAGTCGCCGCTGTGCACGCCTGCTTGCTCGATGTGCTCCATCACGCCACCGATGAAGGTTTTGCCTGTCGGGTCGCGCAGGCAATCGACATCGCATTCAATCGCATCGTTCAAGAAACGATCAAGCAGCACGGGCGAGTCGTGGCTCACCTTGACGGCCTCGCGCATGTAGCGCTCCAGGTCACGCTGCTCGTGCACGATCTCCATGGCGCGGCCGCCCAGCACGTAGCTGGGGCGCACGACGAGGGGGTAGCCCAAACTGCTAGCTTTTTCCAGGGCTTCAGCTTCGGTACGTGCCGTGGCGTTGGGTGGCTGCTTCAGGCCCAGCTCGCGTAAGAGCGCAGAAAAGCGCTCGCGGTCTTCGGCTGCGTCGATCATGTCGGGCGATGTGCCGATGATGGGCACGCCGTTGGCCTCTAAATCAAGCGCGAGCTTGAGAGGCGTTTGGCCGCCGTACTGCACGATCACGCCCCAGGGCTTTTCTTTGTCCACGATTTCCAGCACGTCTTCCAGCGTGAGCGGCTCGAAGTACAGGCGGTCCGACGTGTCGTAGTCGGTGGACACGGTCTCGGGGTTGCAGTTGACCATGATGGTCTCGTAGCCATCTTCGCGCATGGCCAGCGCAGCGTGCACGCAGCAGTAGTCAAACTCGATGCCTTGGCCAATGCGGTTGGGGCCACCGCCCAGCACCATGATTTTTTTGTTGTTGGTCGGCTCGGCTTCACATTGCGCAGCGCTTTGGCCGGGGCCAAAACTACCATTATTTGGGCCAGTGACAAAACCTTCGTAGGTGCTGTACATGTAGGCAGTGTTGGTGGCAAATTCTGCGGCGCAGGTGTCCACGCGTTTGTACACCGGGCGAATGCCCAAGGCACGGCGCTTTTCGCGGATCACTTTGTCGGTGGTTTTGAACTGACGCGCAAGCCTTCTGTCAGAAAAGCCTTTCTTCTTCAGCGTGAGCAGCTCATCTTTTGATAGTACGTCGAGTGAAGTCTTTTCCAGCTCCAGCTCGATCTTCACGATCTCTTCGATCTGCACCAGAAACCACGGGTCGATCTTGGTCAGCGCAAATACTTCGTCCACCGACATGCCTTGCGCAAACGCATCGCCCACATACCAAATACGCTCGGGGCCGGGCGAGCCCAGCTCTTTTTCCAGCACTTCACGGTCTTGGGTTTTTTCGTTCAGGCCGTCCACGCCCACTTCCAGGCCGCGCAGGGCTTTTTGGAAGCTTTCCTGGAAGGTGCGGCCCATGGCCATGACCTCGCCCACGCTCTTCATCTGCGTGGTCAGGCGGTCATCGGCATCTTTGAATTTTTCAAACGCAAAACGCGGTATCTTGGTGACCACGTAGTCGATGCTCGGCTCAAACGAGGCAGGCGTTGCGCCACCTGTGATCTCGTTGCGCAGCTCGTCCAGCGTGTAGCCGCAGGCGAGTTTGGCTGCCACTTTGGCAATCGGAAAGCCCGTCGCTTTGCTGGCGAGCGCGCTAGACCGCGACACGCGCGGATTCATCTCAATCACTACCATGCGGCCGTCTTGCGGGTTGATGGAGAATTGCACGTTTGATCCACCTGTGTCCACGCCAATCTCCCGCAGCACCGCCAGCGATGCATTGCGCAAGATTTGGTATTCCTTGTCGCTGAGTGTCTGCGCCGGGGCCACGGTGATCGAGTCGCCGGTGTGTACGCCCATCGGGTCCAGATTTTCTATCGAGCAGACGATGATGCAGTTGTCCGCCTTGTCACGCACCACTTCCATCTCGTACTCTTTCCAGCCCAGCAGAGATTCTTCAATCAACAACTCGTTGGTGGGCGAGGCTTCCAGGCCGCGCTTGCAAATGGTCTCAAACTCTTCGGCGTTGTAGGCAATGCCGCCGCCCGTGCCGCCCAGTGTGAAGCTGGGACGGATGACGGTGGGAAAGCCCAAGGTCTTTTGCACCGTCCACGCTTCATCCATGGCGTGTGCAATGCCAGAGCGCGCCGAACCCAGGCCAATCTTGGTCATCGCGTCTTTGAACTTCAAGCGGTCTTCGGCCTTGTCAATCGCCTCGGGTGTGGCGCCGATCAGCTCCACCGCTTTGCCAGTCGCTGCGCCCTTGTATTTGTCTAGCACACCGTGGTGCCACAAATCCAGCGCGCAGTTCAGCGCCGTCTGCCCGCCCATGGTCGGCAAAATCGCGTCCGGTTTTTCTTTGGCGATGATTTTTTCTACTGTCTGCCAGGTGATGGGCTCGATGTAGGTCACATCTGCCGTGGCCGGGTCGGTCATGATCGTGGCCGGGTTGCTGTTGATCAAAATGACCTTGTAGCCCTCTTCGCGCAGCGCCTTGCAGGCCTGCACGCCCGAGTAGTCAAACTCGCAAGCCTGACCAATAATGATCGGGCCCGCGCCGATGATGAGAATACTTTTAAGGTCGGTACGTTTTGGCATGTCTATTCCTGAATAAACCCGATGCGCCGCTTTTTTGGCGGCTCGGGTGGGGTCATGAGCTGATGGATGGCATCAAACACAACCTTGAAGTTATCGTCGTATTTTTTCTCTAGCGCATTCAGTTTGCGCTTCATGTCGGCATGCTCAGACAGCATGCCGCGCAGCTTGACGAAGGTGCGCATGATTTCGATGTTGACAGCAATGGCGCGCTCACTTTTGAGCACACTGGAGAGCATGGCTACGCCTTGCTCCGTGAATGCGTAAGAGCCGTATTTGGAATGTGCACCCCGCGCACCCGTGACACCCGCAGCGCTGGAAAATTCTTTGGAATCAACCACTTGCGCGTTTAAGGTCACAGTTTGTGACCTTAAAGCCGCCAAGTCCTCACGCTCAAGACGGAACATGAAATCCTTGGGGAAACGTTCAATGTTGCGTTGCACCGCCTGGTTCAATACCTTGGTCTCAACGCCATAGAGGGTAGCCAATTGCTGGGCTAGCAAGACCCGGTGACCGCGAACCAAAAGAACTTGAGACTCAATGACGGACGCGACATTTGCCAGCTCCCCACTCAAAGGCTCACTCTGCGACTTCAAGGTGCTGCTAGCCATTGCCCTGCTCCATCAAAGCGATGAAGCGGTCAAACAGATAGCTGATGTCGTGCGGCCCGGGCGATGCTTCGGGGTGACCCTGAAAGCAAAATGCAGGCTTGTCGGTGCGGGCCAGGCCTTGCAGGGTATTGTCGAACAGGCTGATGTGGGTGGCGCGCAGGTTGGCGGGCAGGGATTTTTCGTCTACCGCGAAACCGTGGTTTTGGCTGGTGATGCTGACACGGCCACTGTCCAGGTCTTTCACCGGGTGGTTGGCACCGTGGTGGCCGAATTTCATCTTGAAGGTTTTGGCACCGCTGGCCAAAGCCATGATTTGGTGGCCTAGGCAGATGCCGAAGGTGGGCACCCCGGTTTCGATGATCTCGCGCGTAGCGGCAATGGCGTAGTCGCAGGGCTGCGGGTCGCCGGGGCCGTTGGACAGGAACACGCCGCTGGGCTTCATGGCCAACACGTCTTTGGCGGGGGTTTGTGCGGGCACGACGGTGACTTTGCAGCCGCGCTCGGCCAGCATGCGCAGGATGTTTTTCTTGACACCGAAATCGTAGGCGATCACATGGAACTTGGGTGACTTTTGCTCGCCATAACCACCGACGAGCTTCCACTCGCTTTGCGTCCAGGCGTAATTCTTGTCCGCTGAGACGACTTTGGCCAAATCAAGACCCGACATGGACGGTGCGCCTTTGGCTGCGGCAACCGCTTGGTCGATGGCGGCTTGCGTCACTTCTTCGCCCAGCTTCAAACCGACAATCGCGCCATTTTGCGCGCCGTGCACACGCAGGTGGCGGGTCAGCTGACGGGTGTCGATGTTGGCAATCGCAACCGTGTTTTCGCGCGCCAAATACTGCGCCAGGGTCATCGTGCTGCGAAAGTTGCTGGTCACTAAGGCCAAGTCTTTGATGATGAGACCAGCAGCAAAAATTTTGCCCGACTCGACATCTTCCAGGCTGATTCCGTAGTTGCCGATATGCGGATAGGTAAGCGTGACGATTTGCTGGCAATAGCTGGGGTCAGTCAGGATTTCCTGGTAGCCAGACATGGAAGTGTTAAACACCACTTCACCAACTGTTGAGCCAACTGCTCCGATGGAGGAGCCTACAAATACGGTACCGTCAGCAAGAGCGAGGATCGCGGGGGGATGGGCTGACTTCAAAGACAAAAGCACTGGGTTTTCTCCGTTTTCTTCGGGTACGCCCTAGCGCTTCAAAAACTACGTGTTTTAAGACGTAAATCAGTAAAGCTGTGCTTGGTGGATTGGCTTGAATGCGTAAGGCGTGGGGTGGGTGCGGGAAAGCCTCTGATTATAGCCCAGTGCAAGGTTTGAGAGTGCTTGAAATAGCGCGCCTTGGGATAGCGTTGAGAATTTTTGCTCCCAACAGGCCTGAAATTTTTTGACCTCCCCAGTTGCACTCTGCAAGCATGTCGGCTTGACAGGTTCCGTCATACAGAATACAGTAGCAACATGATCCAAACGTTCAAGTGCCCAGATAGCCGGGCGCTTTTTCAAAGCCGCGCCGTAGCCAGGTTCAGGAATATTGAGCGTGTAGCGCGGCGAAAACTCTTGCAGCTTCATGCGGCTACAGAGTTGGCCAGCTTGAGAGTTCCCCCTGGCAACCAGCTCGAAGCGTTGAAGGGCGACCGCCGTGGACAGCACAGTATTCGCATTAATGACCAGTGGCGAATCTGTTTCGTGTGGCGTGACGATGGGGTACAACAGGTCGAAATTGTGGACTACCACTAGGAGTTAGACATGGTTAAATTGCTTGACGAAATCCATCCTGGCGAAATCTTGCTGGAAGATTTTATGAAACCGATGGGGATAACCGCCCGCCAGTTAGCGGCAGACATTGACGTGTCCCCGAGCCGGATCAGTGAACTGGTCAATGGCAATCGCCCAGTGACTGCCGATACAGCCTTGCGCCTGGGCTTGTTTTTCAATATGGAGCCGCGTTTTTGGATGAATCTGCAAACCGAGTACGACATGCGATTGGTGGCCCGCACCCTGCGCGACACAGTAGCTCCCAGGATTCGCGTTTTCCAACAAACCGCCATTGCATGAGCAGTGACAGATTGGCGGGCAAAATTGCCTTTGTTGCGGCAAGGCGAGGCTTGTCAATGGCTATGCCCTTAGTCCGTACCAATTTCTTTGACATCAATGGTGTGCATTACGCAAAACCACCCGCTTGAAACGCCTGGGATTCTCTTGGATTTTGAAAATCGGCTGCAAACCCACAATTTATCGATTTTGAAGCAGCTCAATGCGCATTTAACTTGCCTCTCGCGTATTCACCACGTGGCTGATGCGTGGCATCAATCTACACGCTACCGCTAGCATGCAAACAAATCGCCGCCGCTGCGGCCACGTTCAAAGACTCTTCCCCGCCCGGCTGGGCAATGCGCACATGCAGCTTGGCGAGTGCCTGCAACTGGCCGCAGACACCCTGCCCTTCGTGCCCTAGCGCCCAGTTGACGAGCGTGGGCAGCTCTTGATTTAGTAGCATTTGATGTAAAAACTGGCCTTGGTGGCTGCTGGTGACCGCCAGCGGGTGCTGCAAGCTGGCGATGTCTTCCACCAAAGCGCCTTCGATGAGGTGCAGCCCAAAGTGTGCGCCCATGCCGGCGCGCAGCACTTTGGGCGACCACAGTGCGGTGCTGCCTTTGAGGGCAACAACCTGCTTAAAGCCGAACGCCGCTGCGCTGCGCAGGATGCTGCCTACGTTGCCGGGGTCTTGCAGGCGGTCTAGCACGACGGTGCTTGCATGCACGTCCAACGCAGTGTTTGCAGGCAAATCGCAGACAAAGCCTATGCCAGCCAGGGAATCTAGCGGGCTGATTTCTGCCATCAAGGCATCGGCAACCACTATTAATTTAGGAGCTGCTTGCGCAATATTTGATTGGGCTAGCGCTATTTTTGATTCTAAAATGACAGCGATAGAGGGCACGCCACCGCGCTGCAAGTAGGCGCTGCATAGGTGTTCGCCTTCAGTCCATATCCGGCCGGTTTTGCGGTAGGCCGCGCCGTCCTGCGCCAGCTTGCGCAGCTCTTTCAGCAGCGGGTTATCGCGCGAGCTGATGTGAACGATGTCGGTCATGCCGCCGCACCTTGGGCGGCTTCCAGCGCCTGGCGCACGGGTGCAAAGCTCCGGCGATGTACGGGTGTCGCACCATGGGCTTTAAGTGCCGCCATGTGCACGGCCGTGCCGTAGCCTTTGTGGCCGTCAAAGCCGTATTGCGGGTACTGGGTGTGCATACTCTCGCATTGCCTGTCGCGGGTGACTTTGGCGATGATGGAGGCGGCGGAGATGGCTTGCACCTTGGCATCGCCCTGCACTATCGCCTCGGCCAGCACGTCTAGCTGGGGAATGCGGTTGCCATCGACCAGGACCAAACTGGGTTTGAGGCGCAGGTTGGCCACCGCGCGCTGCATGGCCAGCATGGTGGCCTGCAAAATGTTGAGCGTATCAATTTCTTCTACGCTGGCCTCGCCCACACCCACACACAGGGCTTTGGCGCGAATTTCATCATACAGCTTGGCGCGTTTCAGCGCGGTGAGTTTTTTGGAGTCGGCCAGGCCTGCAATGGGGTGGAGCTCGTCCAGTATCACGGCGGCGGCCACCACGCTGCCCGCCAGCGGGCCACGGCCCGCCTCGTCCACCCCTGCGATCAGGCCGGGCGTGTCCCACACCAGGGCGGTCTGGCGCATCGCCGGGGCTTTGCGCTTTTTTACGCTCTGCGCACGGGGTTTTTTAAGACGGGTGGCAGGCCGCAGGGCAAAAGCCTCGTCGGATTTAAGCGGCAATGACTTGGGCGATGGCATGGCTGGCTATTGTTGTGGTGTCGCGCTGCAGCTCGGTGTGCAGCGCGGTAAAGCGTTGTTCTAATGCGCGTATTTTCTCAGGTTGCGCCAGCCAGTCCAAAACCGCCTGGGACAAGGCCTCGGGGGTCGCGTCGGCTTGTAAATATTCGGGCACCACAAAGTCATTGCACAAAATGTTGGGCAGTCCCACCCAGGGCTGAAGCTTTTTGCGCTTCATCATCTGCCAGCTCAGCCAATGCATGTTGTAGGCGATCACCATCGGGCGCTTGAACAGCGCGGCTTCCAAGGTGGCGGTGCCGCTGGCAATCAGGGTGACATCGCAGGCCGCCAGCGCGGTGTGCGACTGGCCCTCCAGTAGTTGCACGGCATCGTCCACGCCTGCCTGCTGTGCATGCTGGCGGATGGCCGCGTACAAACCGGGGGCACAAGGCACTATAAATTTAATAGCTGCTTGCGCTCGTTTTATATGGTCTACAGCCTGAAAGAACACTTCTCCAAGGTACTGCACCTCCGGTGCCCGGCTGCCCGGCAGCACAGCCACCACCGTGTCGTTGGCGTTTAAACCCAGGGCCAGGCGCGCAGCTGCGCGGTCGATCTGCATGGGAACCACGCTGGCCAAAGGGTGCCCCACATAGGTTGCCGGGATGCCTGCCTGGTCGTACAAAGGTTTCTCAAACGGAAAGATACACAGCACATGGTCAACGGCCGCGCGTATTTTCTCTATCCGTTCGGGCCGCCAGGCCCAGATGCTGGGGCTGACAAAGTGCACGGTTTTTACGCCCCGCGCTTTGAGCTGGGTTTCGAGCTCCAGGTTGAAATCGGGCGCGTCAATACCGATAAACACATTGGGTGGGTCTTGCAATAAACGCTGTAGGAGTTGCTTGCGGATGCCCACAATCTCGCGGTAGTGGCGCAGCACCTCGACATAGCCGCGTACCGCCAGCTTGCTGCTGGGCCACCACGGCTCAAAACCTGTGCGCTGCAACTGCGGCCCGCCGATACCAAAGGCCTGCACGGTGGGCCAGCGCTGCTGCAATCCTGCCAATAGCAAGCTGCCCAGCAGGTCGCCCGAGGCCTCGCCTGCGACCATGGCAACGCGCAGAGCGGGGGCGGTCATGGGGTAGCGCTTAGAGGTTGGAAGGAGGCAGAAAATCAGGCACGCGAACCGGCGCTTAGCGCACGATACCGCGCTGCGCCGACACTTGGGCCAGAAAGCCGTTCATCATTTGCACGTCAATCAAAGCCTCGGGATGGCTGGCTGTCAACGCATGGATCTTCTCCACAGCCGCATCCAAAGGCAAATCTTCCCGGTACAAAGCCTTGTGCATGGCCTTGACCGCGCTGATGCGCTCGGCATTGAAGCCCCGGCGGCGCAGGCCTTCGTAGTTCATGCTGCGGGCCGCGGCGGGCTGGCCCTGGCACATCACAAAGGGCGGCAAGTCAGCAAACAGCAGCGAGCACATGGCCGTCATGCTGTGCGCGCCAATGCGCACAAACTGGTGCACTACCGTAAAGCCGCCCAAGATCACAAAATCATCCACCAGCACATGGCCAGCCAACTGGGTGTTGTTGGCAAATATGGTGTCATTGCCCACGATGCAGTCATGTGCCAGATGCACATAGGCCATCAGCCAGTTGCGGTCGCCCACGCGGGTGATGCCCCCGCCACCGGGCGAGCCGATATTGAAAGTGCAAAACTCGCGGATAGTGTTGCCATCGCCAATCACCAGTTCGCAGGGCTCGCCCGCGTACTTTTTGTCCTGCGGTATCGCGCCGAGCGACGTGAATTGGAAAATGCGGTTGTCTTTGCCAATCGTGGTGCGACCCTCGATCACCGCGTGCGGGCCCACCGTGGTGCCCGCACCGATCTTTACATGCGGGCCAATCACACTGTAAGGACCCACGCTGACCGAGCTGTCCAGTTGCGCCTGCGCATCCACCAGCGCGGTGGGGTGGATCAATGGAAGACTCACAGCGCCACCCATCAGGCAATCGTGCGCATGGTGCACATCAACTCGGCTTCCACAGCCAGTTCACTACCCACCATGGCATTGGCCTTGAACTTGAAAATGCCCGCCTTCATGCGGTCCAGCGCTACATTCAAAATCAGCTGGTCACCAGGCTCCACAGGGCGCTTGAAGCGCGCACCATCGATGCCCGCAAAGTAATACACGGTTTTGTCATCCGGGGCTTTGCCCAGCATGTCAAAGGCCAACAACGCCGCCGCCTGGGCCAGCGCCTCAATCATCAGCACCCCAGGCATCACAGGGCGATGCGGAAAATGGCCGACAAAAAACGGCTCGTTGATGGTGACGTTTTTCAAAGCCTTGATGGACTTGCCTGTGTCGATCTCCAGCACCCGGTCCACCAGCAAAAAGGGGTAACGGTGGGGCAACTGCTTGAGTATTTTGTGAATGTCCATCATGGTGTCTGGTGCTTCTTGTCGGTGTGGATTTACTTGGGAATTCATGGGTATCAAGGAGTCTGCCTGCTTGGCAGCGCGGACTCCAGTGCTTTGACGCGCTCACGCAGCTTGTGCAATTGCTTGAGCGAGGCGGCATTTTTTTCCCAGCTCGCATTGTCGTCGATAGGAAACAGGCCCGTGTAATTGCCCGGCTGGGCAATCGAGCGCGTCACGGTGGTGGCCGCCGAGATATGCACATGGTCGGCAATACTCAAATGGCCCAGCACAATCGCCCCGCCGCCCACCGTGCAATGCGCGCCGATGGTGGCACTGCCAGCCACACCCACACAGCCCGCCATGGCGGTGTGTTTGCCGATTTTGACGTTGTGGCCAATCTGAATCAGGTTGTCAAGCTTCACACCGTCTTCAATCACCGTGTCGCTAAGCGCGCCACGGTCGATGCAGGTGTTGGCACCAATTTCCACATCGTCTCCAATGCGTACTGCGCCAAGCTGCTCAATCTTTTCCCACACACCGCCGCGCTCTTTGTCAGGCGCAAATCCAAAACCGTCAGCCCCAATGACCACACCGCTGTGCACGATGCAGCGCTGGCCGATGCTGCAACCCTCGCCCAAGCTCACGCGGGCCTTGAGCACGCTGTGCGCGCCCACGCGCGCGCCCCGCTCAATCACACACAGAGGGCCGATGCTGGCTGTGGCATCTACCTGCGCATCGGCATGCACGACCGCACTGGCGTGCACACCCGGCGCAGCGCCCTGCCCGGCCTGCTGCTTCCACCACTGGGAGAGGCGGGCATAGTAAAGATAGGG
>JAYVJV010000195.1:0-11331 GCA_043769005.1 Polaromonas sp.
TTTGACATCCGACATGTACACGCGCGTGGATTTTGGTACGGACGGTGTTGAAGTCGTACGTGGTGGCGGCGCATCTACGATGGCCAGCAACTCACCAGGCGGTGTTATCAACTTCCTGTCCAAGACGGGTGAGGTCAAGGGCGGTAGCGTCGGCCTGTCCTATGGCACCAATGGAAATTTGCGGGCAGATTTCAACGTCGGTGGCCCCTTGAGCGCAACTTCACGTTTTAACGTTTCAGGATATTTGCGTGGTGGTGAGGGTCCACGCGACACAGGTGGACTGAAGATGGAGCAGGGCTTCCAACTGCGCGCCAACATGACCACTGATCTGGGTGCCGGTAGCTTTGTGCGCTTTAACGCGAAGGTCTTGGACGACAAGTCACCTACGCTGCTCACAGTACCCGTACGGATCGTGAATCAACAAATCGTTACCGTTCCCGGCATTGACCCACGCACATTTACACCTTACTCGAACCGTCTGCCATTGGTGCCCAATTGGGGCCAGTACAACAGCGGTTCACAAAACGTCAATGATGGCCTGAAGGTTCAATCTTTGGCGCTTGGAAACGAGCTGTCGCTCAACGTAGGTAACGACTGGACACTGAAGAACAACTTTCGGATGACGCGCTCAACGGGTATTTTCTCTGGAATCATGCCTGCCGACTCTATCGCTGCGCCATTTACCACCTATACAGGGTTGTTCCTTGGGTCAAAATTCCGTGATGCGGGTTCTGCCTTCAATGATGTGAAATTGACCAAGTCGTTCAAGCTGGATGCGGGCTCCAGCCTCAATACCACCGCCGGCTTGTTTTACGGCAGCCAGAAATATGACCAAGACTGGGAAATCGGCGGCTTTAACAATCAGACGATTGCCAGCCCAGGTGCTACTGCTACGGGCTACACCTCCTTCTTTAAGCGTTCAGCCAACGTCACCTACAACCAGCTTGCACCCTATGCTGCATTAGGCTATGTCGCTGGGCCATTGAACTTGGATGCCAGCGTACGCTTTGACAACCAGACCGCCAAAGGCAACACGCAGGCTGGCGGCAACCCATTGCATGCAACAGACTACACCTCCAAGCACACGTCATATAGCTTGGGTACAAACTACTCTCTCAATAAGGATGTATCCCTATTTGGTCGTGTGAGCGATGGTGCGGCTTTCAACTCTGATCGCATATTGTTCTCGGCACCTGCTGCTTGCACAACCTGTTTCCAAGGCAAAGATGTACCGGTGAACAAGGTACAGCAAATGGAAGTCGGCATGAAAATGCGCAGCGGTAATCTGAGCACATTTGCCACGTTGTTCCATGCGAAGACTGACGAGTCTAACTTTGACTTATCCAATACCAACAATCCCATTACCACTCAAAACAAATACAAGGCTAGCGGTATTGAACTTGAAGCGGGTTACAAAATGGGCATGTTCCGTCTGAATGGCGGTTTAACTTACACCAAGGCAAGCGTAACTGAGTCTAATGTCGCCGGGTATGCTGGCAAGACCCCAAATCGGCAAGCAAAGCTGATTTACCAGGTGGCACCGACAGTCAGCTTCAGCGGCATCAATGCTGGCATGACTTTCATTGGCACGTCTTCATCGAAAGATGCCCAGACCTCTGCACAAGAGGCCGAGTTGCCAGCATACATGTACAGCAATTTGTTTGTCAACATGGATGTCAACAAGAGCTGGAATCTGGGTCTTGCTGTGAACAACGTTTTCAACAAGATCGGCTACACGGAAGTCAACTCTGACCGCGCAGCAGCACGCTCTATCAATGGACGCACGTTCAAGTTGGCTGCAAAATACAGCTTCTAATTGAACGCTTTAGCCCCATTGGCTAATAACGGGCGCGGGACATAAAAGTGCCGCGCCCTATTTTTGATATATGAAAAACCAAGTTCAACTCATTGCCTACGCTGAGCGATTGTCTGGCGACTCAGGCGCTGGTGATTTAAAAGCATTGACCCGTGTGCTGGAGGGCCCACTGGTGAATGTTTTTGGCGGCGTACATCTGCTGCCTTTTTATGACAGCATCCACGGCGCGGATGCCGGCTTTGACCCCAAAGACCATCTGAATATTGATCCGACTCTGGGTACGTGGTCGGATGTGGCGCGCTTGGCGCAGACACATGACGTGATGGCTGACGTGATCGTCAACCACATGTCGGCGCAATCGCCCCAGTTTAAGGATGCGTGTGCGCGGGGTGCTGCCTCGCCGTACGCAGGCCTGTTTTTAACACAGGAGAAAATCTTCCCCGCTGGGGCTACACCTGCGCAATTGCAGGCAATCTACCGTCCACGACCTACCCCAGCATTTACGCCCTATACCTTTGCGGATGGGCGTACGCGCTTGATGTGGACTACATTTACCGATCAGCAGATTGATATTGACGTAACGCACCCAGCGGGTATGCAATATCTGCAAGACATTTTGAAGACGCTGGCACACAACGGCGTGCGCATGATTCGGCTGGATGCCGTGGGCTACGCCATGAAAATTGCAGGCAGCTCCTGCTTTATGTTGCCGCAAACATTTGACTTTATCTCGCAGTTGTCTACCGATGCCCGCGCCCACGGCATCGAGGTGCTGGTAGAGGTGCACTCGTACTATGCTACGCAAATAGAGATCGCAAAAAAGGTCGACTGCGTGTACGACTTTGCACTGCCGCCCCTGTTGTTGCACGCTTTCCATTTTGGTACGGCGCAGCCGCTCAAGCGCTGGATAGATATTCGCCCGCATAACGCCGTGACGGTGCTAGACACACATGACGGTATTGGCATCATCGACATCGGGGCCGACAAAACCGACCGCGTGGGCAAACCCGGCCTGGTGCCAGACCATGAGCTGGATGCCATGGTAGAGGCCATTCACCACGCCAGCCACAACCAAAGCCGCCAGGCGACGGGCGCTGCTGCATCCAACCTGGATTTGTACCAGGTCAACTGCACTTACTTTGACGCGCTGGGTGGCGATGAGACCAAATATCTGCTGTGCCGTGCCGTGCAATTTTTCTTGCCCGGTGTCCCGCAGGTGTACTACGTGGGCCTGCTCGCGGGCCACAATGACATGGCGCTACTCGCTCGCACGGGGGTGGGGCGCGACATTAACCGCCACTACTACAACGAAGACGACATCGCGCATGAACTACAGCGCCCGGTGGTGCAGCGATTAATCGACCTCATCAAGCTACGCAATACGCATGCGGCGTTTCAGGGAGTTTTCAAAATACTCACTTTTTCAGAGCAAACTATTGCGCTGGAATGGCGACAAGGCGCAGATTTTGCTCAACTGGAAGTCAACTTTAAGAGCGCTAACGGCCAACTGCGTTACAGCCATGCAGTGCAGATGCGGACATTGAACTTTGTGCAAGAAAACGCGCCTGCGGCGCTGACCCTCTAAAACCGGAGACAAGCAATGATTAAACCTAATTTATCCATCCGACAAATTATCAACATGAATGTCGGTTTTTTCGGCATTCAGTACAGCTTTGGCCTGCAGCAGGCCAACATGAGCCCAATCTACAAATACCTGGGGGCCGACGAAGCGGCGCTGCCCCTGCTGTGGCTGGCTGGCCCGGTCACGGGCCTGATCGTGCAACCCATCATTGGTGCTATGAGTGACCGAACGGTATCGCCCTGGGGTCGCAGAACACCCTATTTCATGATTGGCGCGCTGATCTGCAGCCTGTGCCTGCTGTGGATGCCCTTTAGCTCGGCGCTGTGGATGGCGGCGGGAATTTTGTGGATTCTGGATGCGGCCAACAACGTCACCATGGAGCCCTACCGCGCCTATGTGAGCGACCGGCTCAACCCACCGCAGCACCATTCGGGCTTTCTCATCCAGAGCGCGTTTACCGGGCTGGCGCAGACGCTGGCCTACCTTACCCCTACGTTGATGTTGCTGATAGGAATCAACAAAGACACTGTCAATTCGAGCAACATCCCGCATATCACCATCATTGCCTTTGTAATCGGCGCTTTTCTCTCAATCACTACGGTGTGGTGGTCCGTCAAGACCACGCCGGAGTTGCCGCTCACGAAAGAGGAGCTGGCGACCATTCAAGCCAAGCCACGCGGCATCAGTGGTACGTTTGCAGAGATTTGGCTGGCCATCAAAGAAATGCCCGACACCATGCGCCGCCTGTGGTGGATGAAGCTGTTTCAGTGGTACGGCATGATGTGCTACTGGATTTATATCGTCCCTGCGGTGGCCAAAAGCATTTTCCAAACCAGCGATGCCACGTCGGAAGGCTTTAGAGATGCCAGTTTGCTCAATGGTCAGATTGGCGGTTTTTATAACTTCATTGCGTTCCTGGCGGCGTTTGCCATGATTCCTATCTCCCGCAAATTCGGCCCACGCAATGTGCACGCCCTGTGCCTGACGCTGGCGGGCATTGCCATGTGGTGCATACCCAGCATCCAGAATAAATGGCTGCTGTTTGTACCGATGATCGGTGTCGGCCTGGCCTGGGGCAGCATTATGGGCAACCCCTACATCATGCTGGCAGGCAGCATACCGCCTGAGCGGGCCGGCGTGTACATGGGCATCTTCAACATGTTTATCGTCATCCCCATGATCATTCAGATGCTGACTTTGCCGCTGATCTACAAGTCTGTTTTGAGTAGCGACCCGGGTAACGTGCTGCGCTTGGCGGGCGTGTTTTTAGTCATCGCAGCAATCATGGCAATGCGGATACGTGGGCAAGAGCGGGTAGCTGTTCCGGCTGCCGCATAAGCGCCTGCCGCACATTCGCTGCGGTGTGCGGATTGGTTGTAATTTGCTATTATTTCAGTAGCTGCTTACGCCCTATTTTATAGGACTACAAGCTTAAAGACCTCGCAAGAAATGATCTTGCGAGGCTTTTTTATGCCCTTTAGCAGCCAGGGGCTTGGGCAGGGCAGCTTAGGCCGCTAAGCGCTGCGCAATTTGGGCTTTGGTTGCCACCAGCTCTTGCGGCAAGTGGTGTTTAAGCTGGGTAAACAAAGCGTCATGCAGCTTGAGCTCGGCCGTCCAGGCGGCTTTGTCGAAGCTGGTGACGGTCTTGAACTGCTCGGCGCTGAAGTCCAGTCCAGTCCAGTTGATCTCGTCATACGTGGGGCTCACGCCCACCGCGTGGTCTACGCCTTTGGCGGTGCCTTCAATGCGGTCGATCATCCATTTGAGCACGCGCATGTTCTCGCCGTAGCCGGGCCAGACAAACTTGCCGTCGACGCCCTTGCGGAACCAGTTGGCAGTAAAGATGCGCGGCACTTTGGCACCGGTGGCGGCGAGCTTTTCGCCCATGTTCAGCCAGTGCTGGAAGTAGTCGCTCATGTTGTAGCCCGCAAAGGCGATCATGGCAAACGGGTCGCGGCGCACCACGCCCTCTTGGCCGACGATGGCCGCAGTGGTCTCTGAGCCCATGGTGGCGGCCATGTACACGCCCTCGACCCAGTTACGTCCTTCCATCACCAGCGGCACCGTGGTGGAGCGTCGGCCACCGAAGATGAAGGCATCAATCGGCACGCCTTTGGGGTCGTCCCAGGCGGGGTCAAGCGCGGGGTTGTTGGTGGCGGCCACCGTAAAGCGCGAGTTGGGGTGGGCGGCCTTGGCACCGGTGGCCTTGGCGATTTCGGGGGTCCAGTCCTTGCCCTGCCAGTCGATCAAATGCTTAGGGAAACTGCCGGTGTCGCTCTCCATGCCCTCCCACCACACGTCGCCGTCGTCGGTCAGGCCGACGTTGGTGTAAATGGTGTCTTTGGTCAGACTGAGCATGCAGTTGGGGTTGGTCTTCATGTTGGTGCCGGGAGCCACGCCAAAGTAGCCCGCTTCGGGGTTGATGGCGTACATGCGACCGTCTTTGCCCGGCTTGATCCAGGCGATGTCGTCACCAATGGTGGTGACCTTCCAGCCCTCAAAGCCAGCCGGTGGCACCAGCATGGAAAAGTTGGTTTTGCCACAGGCACTGGGGAAGGCCGCGGCCACATGGTATTTTTTGCCCGCCGGGCTGGTTACGCCCAAGATCAGCATGTGCTCGGCCAGCCAGCCGGGGTTGCTGCCGCTGGCGGCCTGCTTGCCCATGTTGGACGCAATGCGCAGGGCAAAGCATTTTTTGCCCAGCAGGGCGTTGCCGCCATAGCCCGAGCCGTAAGACCAGATTTCGCTGGTCTCGGGGTAGTGCACGATGTACTTGGTGGGGTTGCAGGGCCACGGCACGTCTTGTTGGCCTGTAGCCAGGGGTGCGCCGACGGTGTGCACGCAGGGCACAAACTCGCCATCAACACCCAGCACGTCGTACACGGCCTTGCCCATGCGGGTCATCATTTTCATGTTGACGGCCACGTAGGCGCTGTCGGACACCTCAATACCAATGTGCGCAATGTCGCTGCCCAGCGGGCCCATGCTGAAGGGCACCACATACATGGTGCGGCCTTGCATGCAGCCGTCAAACAGGCCTTTTTGGGCGGCGTTGCCTTGCAGGGTGGCGCGCATCTCAGCAGGTGCGGCCCAGTTGTTGGTGGGGCCTGCGTCGTCTTTGTTGGCGCAGCAGATGAAGGTGCGGTCTTCGACACGCGCCACGTCCGAGGCCACGCTGTTGGCCAGGTAGCTGTTGGGGCGCTTGGCAGGGTTGAGCTTTTTCATGGTGCCGCCTGCGACCAGTAGCTGGCACAGGCGCTGGTATTCGTCGTCGCTGCCGTCGCACCAATAGATGGCGCTGGGCTTGCACAGGGCGGCCATGTCAGCCACCCAGGCAATCAGTTTGGCGTGTTTGACGTAAGTGGGGGTGCCTAATTGCAGCCCTTGCATCACGGGTGAGTTCATAAAAAGTAGCTCCTAAAGTAAAAACCTGGTTACAGCACAGCGCGCTCGTCGCGTGCTGTGCTGTAAACAGGCTCAATCCCATTGCGTTACAAAACCCCAAAACCGCTGTCCAAGGGGTGATTTTAAGAAGCAAAGGGGGGAGTTACCACGCGGTTACCAATAAATTTCCAGGTTCTGTGCAAAGGCTGCGGGCGTGGTTAGTTAGTAAACACTATGGTGATTTTGTAAATTTACAACAATTGTGCGTAACAACTGCCTTGTGCCCACGCCCTGCGGCAAAAGTCGCCTTCATGACAGACTCTGATATTAAAATACTGCTGTAGATCAATAAAATAGGGCGTAAGCAGCTCTTAAAAACATAGCGTACTGAGGTATTTTGTTTTCAATTGTGTGTCTTGCGTGTACGCTGCGCGGCATAAATCCCTCGTATTTGTTACCAAAATGAACGACACTGATGCCTTGAAATTTGAAATTTGTAAGAAAAAATAATCATGAATAACATTTTCACCCGAGCTGTGCACGCCATCGTGCGCCGTGCTTTGCTGTTGGTTGCTGCTGTGGGCTGCGCGCTGGCGCTGGCGCACAGCGTGGGGCAGGTGCAGACCACCAAGTTTTTGGCTCCTGAAACAGTGAACATGCTGCTAGCCCGTGCTGGCACGGCATCACCAGGTTTGCGTGCGGGTGACATCGTGTCCTACATTATCCAGTTCTCCCCCATTGCCAACGGTGCCACGACGGGAGTTGCGGGATACATCACCGACTACATTCCGCCAGGTACCGAGGTCGTCGATGCGGCTATCGTGGCCCTAGATGGGGCTGGAAATTACAACAACACTGCGCCCAATTTCCCCGGTGGAATTGACCCTGGATGGGGCAATCAAGGGCAGAAAACTTTTCTGGCACCGTTCGCTACCGCTGCCTATGACACGACAGGCAGATGCGCTGCAGCGGGTTTTGCCGCCAATTGCAACGGTCGTTTGACGGAGGTGCATGCCGATACCGGCATCTTTTTTTCCACCGATCCACGCACTGCCGTTTTCCCTGCTCTACCTACGCGCATATTACAAGGGCTTAATGGTTATGACATTACGCCTACAGCGGAAGGTCAGTTAAACCCCATCATCGGACAAACCAGAGCGACCACCCATAACCTGTGGGATGCCAACCAGACCAATGCGTTTGGGTCTACGCCGGCTGCAGTGGGTGCCTTGGTGGCACCTGCCTCGACCGCCGCCTCCCTCAACGCCACGGGACGGGGTACTACGCCGTACAACGCTGGCTCTGCGGTTGCTGGCCCACAAACGGGCTATCAGCTAGACAATACGGCCAACGTCGGCCCTTGGCAGCGTATTGCCTACGCAGGCTCGCGAATTGGCAACAATGCCAATGGCCCCGCAACGGCAGCAGATGCTTTGAGCCTTACCGCTGTCGGTGGCCTGCCTACCAGCATTGGTTACAACCTGTCTACTGCCAACCCCTTGCCATCGGGCACCAATGCAGTGCGTTGGGCGGTAGGCAAGTTGGTGGTTGGGGAGATACGTTACGTCAAAATCAGCTTGCGCATTACCACCCCGCCGCCGATCAATGGCATAGTCAACAGCTCAGAGGTGTTTGGTGGTGACGCGGGTGATGCAGACAATGGCCAAGATAGTGTCTGGCGCTACCATGTACCCAGCGTAGCCGATAACAATTCCAACTTGCTGGTGCAAAAAACGGTGGAATGCGTGTTTATTGGTGGTGTCTGCCAGCCTATTAACGGGGGGTATATACCGGACGATGCGCTAGTACGATACCGCCTGACTTACCTTAACTCAGGCGTGGTGGCGCAAACCAACGTGGTGCTGGAAGACATATTGCCCTGCAAAACCAATGCCAATGCCGCCAGCTTTACTACCACGGCGATCGTCAGTGGCCCGATCACTTTGCCCTTGGTCAATCCACCCATCACCGCAGCAGGCACTTGCCCATCCACCCGCTCCACGGTGACCTTCCCCACGCTGTCGACGCTGGCGGCTGGCGCGGGTGGTGCCATTTTGATCGATGTGCAGATGGCTACTGCGGTGGGCGATCTGGTGGCCAACACGGCCAAGCTCAAGAGCGATCAAGTGCCTGGCGGAGTGTTTTCCAATACCGCGCACAACGTCAATGCTTTTCCCAGTCTGTCTATTACCAAGATAGCCAACAACACCATCACGGTTCCCGGTGGCACCACGTCCTATACCATCGTGGTGCAAAACACGGGCGCTGGCAATGCCACCAACATTGTTTTGAGTGACGTGTTGCCCAGCTTGGGTGGCACGCCCAATACGGCTACACGGTTTAGCTTCAACACAGTTACTTTTGCAGGTGTGTCTGCCACTCCGGCAGGTAGCGCTTTGGTGCTACCGCCTGTCGTCAGCACCTCCGTGCCACCCGTGTTAATACCGTATGACACCTCGCCTGTGGCGAGTAATTCACAGCAGATCAACTGGACTTTCGGTGGCAATGCATCGACCTTGGTGCCCGGTGGCCGCATGACGCTGACCTACACGGCCAACGTGGGGAGCAGCGTCAGCGCTTCGGCTACACCCTACTTCAACAGCGCCATTGTCACCTACGCAGGCGGTGGCACGGGTCGCAGTGACGCGCCCAACACGGCACCTGTGTTGGTCACATCTCCACTCTCGGTCACCAAGACCATCGAATGCTACTTTGTCGGTGCCAGCTGCGTGGCCATTGGCCCGGGCGGAAGCGTCCCCCCCAATGCCAAAATCCGCTACCGCATCGACTACGCCAACACCGGCGCAGCAACCATCGCCAACGCGATTTTGAGCGACACCCTGGCCTGCCAGACGGCGGCCAATGCGGTGAGCAACATCCAGATCGTTGCAGGGCCTATCCCCTTGCCCGCGCCCAACCCGCCTGCGACAGCGGCGGGCGTATGCCCTGGCACCCGCAGCACCTTCAGCTTTCCGGCCACCACTTTGGCAGCCGGGCAAACCGGCACGGTGAAGCTTGATGTGCAAACTAACGCCGCGACCGGTGCCATCGTAGTAAACACCGCTGGCCTGAGCGCTGTAGGCTTTCCCAGCACCAGCAGCGACGTGCAGGCCAGCGTCGCGGCGCAGCCCGTGCTCACCATTAAAAAGGTAGCCAACGTTGCCGCCGTGGTGCCCGGTGGCACGCTGTCATACACCATCACTGTCTCCAACACTGGCACTACGGCAGCGCAAACCATCACCGTGTTTGACTGGTTGCCCACGGGCACCTCTACAGTGGCCGACCCAACGCGGCGTTTTAGCTATGTGAGCACCAGCGCGATTGTGGGTTTGACCAGTGTGGCACCGACTGTAAATTTACCGCCCACCCAGTCACCCTACATTAACGCCACGACTGCAGCTAACCAGCAAGAAGTAGTCTGGAGCTTTGGCGGTCAAAGCCTGGCAGCCGGTGCCAGTGCCAGCATTACCTTTGTGGTGCAGGTGGGTGCAGCCTTGCCGGTCTCTCCACCCACGTATGACAATTACGCTCGCGCCAGTTTCTCGGGCGGTGCGGTAGATTCAGGGGTTGCGATCGTACCGGTACGTTTGATGGCCAATGTAGGCATCACCAAAGACAATGGCACTACTAGCGTGGTAGCAGGCAGTACCACCAACTACACCATCACTTTTACCAACGGCGGCCCATCGCCTGCGAACGGCGCGGTCGTTAAAGATGCCTCCTCTGCGGGTCTGAACTGCACCTCGGTCACCTGCGCCGCAACTACGGGCGCGGCATCGTGCCCCACCAGCATGCTACCGCTGGGCACCATTGTGCCCAGAGCCTCCACCAATTTTTTCGCTACAGGTGAGACCATCACTACCTTCCCGGCCAACAGCAGCGTCAGCCTGGTGGTGAGCTGCGGTGTGGTGGCTACTGGACAATAATGACTGTAGCCCAATAAAATAGAGTGTAAAAAGCTATTAAAAATATAGCAATATAGCAATTTAGCAATGCGATGCAGCACTACTTAATTACTACAAATGTAAGTGCGGATACAATATGTAAGTGATGCGTCTTGCGAAGTTGCATGGCGCGGCACAACCATTATTCCAATTTGGAGACCGCATGCTATCGATAGCAAAATTATTCCAAGGCCTCGCCTTGCCCCGCCTCAATCTTGTCAAGAGTTTGAGTTCGCTCACCTTGGTGTTTGGATTCTTGTTGGCTTTATGCATCCCGCAGTTTGCGTCGGCGCAAACGCAGGTGACCAACACCGCTTCCATCTCAGTCCCAGCAGGAGTATCCAACACGGGCGCGGGTTGCGCCTCTGGCACGTGTACCGTCTCCGATCTCGACACAGTAACGGCCAGCGTACCCCTGGTGTCCAAAACCTTCAGTCCCGCCACCATCAACGCGGGCGGCACCTCATTGCTGGTGATCACATTTACCAACACGCACAAATTGGTCTCATCCACCTTCAGCACTGCGTTTGTTGACGTGTACCCCACAGGCTTGTTCAACGCTGCTACGCCGAATGCTGCAACCACCTGCTCTGGCGCGGCACCAA
>JAYVJV010000196.1:0-2810 GCA_043769005.1 Polaromonas sp.
GTGGCTGAGAAGCTAAGCGGCGCTGGGCGTGTGCGGCAAGGGGTGTTTCGCACGAGCTCTGCGCCGATCAAAATAGCGTCGGCCCAGCTGCAAAGCGGGGCGCTGATTGGCGTTTGCAACGCGGCTGGCGCGGTGTCGGGAGGGGGGTTTGGAGGGGCGGTGGACTTTTCGCGCGGGCTGGTGAAATGGTCGAGCGCCGCACCGATACCCGCCGAAAGTTTGTCTTATAACGCGGTTTTTTTGCAATACTTACCGCTGGACGCGAACATATTGGGGCTGGACACTGCACGCTTGCCGCTGGACGGGCGTGTGCCGGTTTACAGGCCGGGCGATGTGGTGGTGGTGCACCACACAGATACCTACACTGTGCCGGGCACGCCTGTGGTGGGCACCGTGGTGAACGTGGGGCGTGTGCGGGTGAGCTATATCAAGCTGCGCGATAACTTGGGCGTGGCCGTGCCCGAGGCGATGCTGGACATGGACTTGGACGCAGGCACGGCTACGCTTAACTCTGGCTATGCGCTGGGGGCGCTGCAATTGCCGCTCAAGGCCGAGCACCGGATTGAGGACACGGTGCTGCTTACCGAGGTGCAAATCAGTGGCCTTCTTAAACTTAACCGCCCGCTGACACACGACTACCCCGCCAGCGGCGCGTATGCAAGCTCGGCTTTGGTGTTTGGTGATTTGCAGGCGCGGGTGTTTGGTAAATTGAGCCAAGAGACGTGGACTGGGGTGTGGTCGGATGCGCGCATTGGCAATGCCACTTCGGCGCAATACAACGATGTGGTGTACCCGATTGGCTGCACCAACAGGGGGGCGCAGGAGCAGCGCTGGGCCTTGGTTTTTACCTCGGCCACGACGTTTAGGGTGCTAGGCGAGTCGGTGGGGCAAATTGCTACGGGCGACGTGAACTCGCCCTGCACCCCCGCTAACCCAGCCACGGGCCAGCCCTACTTTAGCCTGCTGCCTGCGGGCTGGGGCTCGGGCTGGAGTGCGGGCAATGTGCTGCGCTTTAACACTGCTGCGGCCAATTACCCGGTGTGGTTGGCACGCGCTATTTTGCAAGGCCCAGCCAGTGTGCTGGGCGACAGCTTTCAAATTGAGGCTCGCGGCAGCATTGACCGCGTTTAAATTTTTAGGAAAAAACCATGCCATACCCCGTAAAGTATTTTGATAGCACGCACCCCACCAGCCCCGTGCTGGGCGCAACGCAGGGCGATTTGGTGGCGCTGCTGGACGCGCTGCTGGTCACTGGCCACGCTATTAAAACGGTGGACAGCATCACGCGCGTGGGCAGCGTGGCTACCGCCACCGTGTCTGCTGGCCACCAATATCGGGAGGGGCAGGTGCTGCTTAGTCAGGGCTGGACGCAGCCCGAGTACAACGGAGAGGTGCAAGTGCTTGGCCGCACCGCCACAACCTACACATTTACCGTGACCGGCACGCCCACAACGCCAGCCACTACGGCTACCAGCGGCACGGCTAAGGTAGCGCCGCTGGGCTTTGAGAAGGTGTTTGCGGGGGCGAACAAAGCGGTTTACCGCAGCCCCAATTTGCTTAGCAACCGCCCATATCTGCGGGTGGATGACAGCCTAGACCCTGTTTGGGATGCGTCTTATGCGAAATACGCCAAGGTGACCATGGCGCAGAGCATGATCGATGTGGATACTTTTGCGGGCGCTCGCGCGCCTTATGACGCGGCTTACCCGACGCGCAATGAGGTGGGCACGGGCGCTGGTAACACTGCCGCAAACGGCTGGTTCAAATGGGTTTACGCGATGGGCAGCAACACCCCCGCGTACGCCGTGCCAACGGGTGCACGCGACTGGATTCTTCTGGGCGACGATCGAGGGTTTTACTTTTACACAAACTATGAGCCCGGCGGCGCGAGAGGGGGCTACGGGCTCACCGACTTCGATTCTTACAAGCCAGGTGATAGTTTCAACACTATTTTATGCGCGCACGAGAACCCTGAGGCGGCAAATTCAGGCTACGGATACCCGAATCGGCGAAACTACGCCGCTTGGGAGCATCAATATGAAGGACGGGTAATTATGCGAAACTCGCTGCAAATAGGCAGCCCGGTACGCGCTGCATATATCAGCTTGTCTGGGGCGGCTGGTGCTACGGTGAGTGGATACAGCACCAATTTTCCATTCCCGAACGCGGCAGATTACAGCATGGTAACTGCGCCAGTACTGCTGCGCGAAGAGTCGGGGGCGCTGCGCGGCGCGATGCCGGGGCTGTTCCACATACAGCACCGCCAGCCGTTTCCAGACCGCACGGTGCTGGACAATATGGCTGGCTACGCAGGGCGCAAATTCTTGGTGATTGGCAGCTCTTACGAAAGCGCGGGCAACGTGTGCAGTCAGCTTTTTGACATCACCGGGCCTTGGAGATAAATATGGCGTGGTGGACTTCTGTGCCTGCGCTTACGCCACTGGTGGCGCATGACGCGCTGCGCGTGAGCGCTACGCATTTTTTGGATGGGGTGGGAAATAACCACATGGGGCTTGGCGGTTGCACATTGGCTGAAACATACCCCTATGCCGCGAGTTACGCAGGGGCCGCAAACCCCATGCCCTATACCAGCCCCGTGAACGTGCCTGCCCAAGGAGTGGTGTGTGTGTTTTACAAAGCCAGCTCTAACCTAGTGGCTTTTTACGAAAATGATGGTGCGGCAGCTCAAAACTTCGCGCTTGACATAGAGCCCAACGGTACTCTGTACACATACTCCTCCCCGAACACCGCATTGCACACAGGAGGGTTGCCCTTTGGTGTTTATCGTTTTTTAGCTCTGCTTAAAGGAG